>JAADIF010000042.1 GCA_013151465.1 Microcaldota archaeon
TGCATTTTTCGGGCATCTAAACTGTTGCAGGGCCCATCATCTTGTACGCAAAGAAAATGACAACAACAGTAATAGATGTGAATATAAGAAGTATGATCCATAGCGGCACCTGCCCTTTTTTGGGCTTTTTGTCATATTGCGGGGGTTGGGTTGCATTGTCTGCGCTTGCATTCTTATCGGATTTTCTTATATCTTCTTTAGTAATATTCGATTTTATCGTAATGTTGGTGACATTCCTCATAGTCGTATTGGTAATATTTGTTGTGACGTTTACGAAAGTCGCATTAATCCCAGTTTCATTTGCAATTGTTCCATTGGTAATGCTTTCATTCACCGTCTGATTTGAAGTGCCATTCTCTGGCATTATGGTGGTGCTGTTCTCAACAAAGCCGAACCTTTTGATGGTTATTATCCCATTTGTCCATGCGTAGAGGCGATTGAGGGTCATTGTAACATCTTTGGATCCGTTGCCATCAAGATCAATGTCAGCTGTCGGGGTGATGAGTGATATGGTATGATTTTCATTCGCCGGCTTTGAAAGAAACGTCATATTAACATCCGTTATGGATACCAGGCGAATGTTGTAGATTGAATTATTTTCATCATGGACTATCCATCTGTCACCAAGCCCCGCGTATCCTTCCCATGGCTGTTTCAGGATTATCGAATATACCTTGTTGCTTTGGGGAACAATAGGAACTTCCTCCTGCGGGCAGGGAAACCAGAATGAACGATTCTCCCCCCAGTCGTTATTTGTCCCGTTATCAGATTCCACGCAATACACGTTCCATAAATACGTGTTATCGCAGACCAAAAGGGTATTTACAATCTTATAGTCGTGCGAACCTTCAGTTATGTTGGTATATGCGTTGTTCTTTACTCCCCATCCCGATGACCAGTTTCCGTACAGCGAACAATTTGCATAATCTCCTGTGAAAGAAAATGAGAGTATTATATTATTATCATTGCTGCCCATATTAAAGCCGTTCTCGGGGCTCTGCGATGAAATGTATACGGGATCCCCGGGATCTGCTTTCGCTATGGGATATGACATAATCAAAACGAATACGAAAAGCAATGCAAATCTAAGGCGAACCATAATTATATTATACCATGCCCTATTAAAAATCAAAGGGAATTCATCACTGTTTTTTGGCCTTGTTTTGTTTAGCGCCTTTGCCTTCTTTTGCTTTTGAGTCCTCTGCAATTATTTTATTTTTGGCACTGGCAAACATATCGGGCAGTGATGCCGGATCAATCTTACTCTTTAAGTACGCGGAGAAATGCACCTCATATCTTTTTACATCATCTTTCTTTAGATGCTCTGCGTATAGTGCTATGTGCTTTCCATTTACTCTATCTTCTGATGGGAATGCATCCTCGGAATGTGGTATATCGAGCCCGCCATCTATTGCACCTTTAAGCGTTGCGAATATCCTCGAGCCTCTTTCCCCCTCGAACAGACCTATATCCAGAACAGCTGTCTTTATGCCCGCCGCTTTGGCTCTCACTGCGCAAAGCAACGCTGTGAGATAAGCCGCAGGTATATTTCCAGTGTTCGCATTCCATCCGTAATCGGCAAGCTCCATAGATGAAGCCGAAACCTTTGTTATATCGCCTTTCTTATCAAAATAAACGACCTGACATTGCATATTTCGGTTTGCCCTTCTCACAACGAATCTGGGCTTTTCAGATTTAAGCAGCTCCAACCTTTGCCTGAAATTCGTCTTTCCCTCTCGGACCCTTCTATGAGGAACCTTTCTTAATCGTCTAGGCATTCTCAGTCACCTTTTTTTCTGCACGCTTTTTTGCTTTTTTCTCATCGCCTTTCTGCGTCGGCTTTGTTTTCTTAGGAGCATTCGTTGTCCTTTTCTTTTGCAGCATATCATGATCCTTTATATACATCAACGCGTGTTTTTTGCTTCTGAACGTGCCTCCGCTGGAAAGCCTATAAAGCTTGCGATAATCTGCAGTCGTTATCTGCTCTGCCTCTTTCATATCTTTAAGCATCTTTCTTATAGGCCTTATCTTTTCTATCCATCTTTCTTTTTTCGGCTTTCGCGCGTTTTTTGTCCCTTTCTTGCTTCCGCGCGACATCCGCCTTCCCTTATTCTTCTGTCCTGCACGTTTCTTTGAGGGAGCACTGCATGTTCCCTTTTTCTGTACAGACGAAACTATGCCTGCCCGTATGAGCTCTTTAATGTCATTTCTTGTTATCGCCTCTGCAACCTCAGGATCATTATCAACCCGGACACGGCTCTTTCCTACTTTTAATACCTTCGCCGCCATCTCTTTTTGACTTTTGAGATTCATCATAACCCACCGAAATCCTTTATTTCGTATTCGAAATCATCATTTGCTTCTATTTTTGCTCTATGCTTTAATATTTCTCTTGCGAGAAGCATGAAGACGAGAGCAAGAGATTTTCTCCCGTTATTGTTTAATGGAATTGCGAGGTCTATGTTCTTTACCTCGTTGAACGTATCGCATAATGCAACTATGGGAACCCTCTTTTTGACGGCTTCCTTGACAGCCTGCCTATCGACTAAAGGATCCACGACAAGAAGAACGTCAGGTTCATAAAAATCCTTGAAAGACGGATTGGTAAGTGTTCCTGGCGGAAATCTCCCTGTTATGGCCTTGCCACCAACAACCTCGATGAACTTGGAAACGGCCGCCTTCCCGTTGCCTTTTCGTGAAACCGCCATTATCTTTTCGAACCCCGCAAGAAATTTGGCGGCTGTCGCTATCCTTTCATCGACCTTCTGAACATTGAATACGGATAAGCCATCTTCTCTTGTCTTATACACGAATTGCTTCATGAATTTGGTGCACGATTTCATTCCTATATGCACACCGGCTGTCAGATAATCCGTCTTTTCGGTTAACATTTATACACCTTCCCGGCAGGGTATCGGAGATACCCTTGAATCTATATCTTGTTTTTAAGGCACAAGACACCTAGATATTACACATTATTAATATAAGAGTTTATTTATATCTTCATCGTATGTTTTTATACTTTTGCCCCATTTGCCCTTTCTACGTCCATTAGTTTGCCGATGTTTGTCCCATCGAGAAGATAAATTTCGGCATTCCCCATGTCGGCACTCCTTGCAACGGGACCAAGCCCGATGGTGCCGTCCGCTCTTTTGACCCTTTCATAATTTTCGTTGAGGCAGATGCCGCCGCATAATCTGTTGAATGCGGGCAGTATTATAAGTTTGGGCAATTTCTGCATTTTCGCTTTTTTGTAATGGGCCAAAATCAGATGCGTTTTCAGGGAGGCTTTTACCCATATGCGTTCCCTGAAACGATAACCAAGAGCATCCCTGAATTCTATCTGCGGGTGCTCGTGACCTATTATGAGATATTTATATTCTGCAAACTCCTTGCTTGGCCATGCGTGGCCATGCACAAGATATGAATCCCCTAT
>JAADIF010000074.1 GCA_013151465.1 Microcaldota archaeon
TTCCAACCGGTGATGGATGCTGTTTTGTAAAATCCTCATCCTCATCCGTTCTGCTTTCTTTCTGCCTTTTTTCAATTTCTTTTGAAATTCTTTCGATGTTGACAATTTTTGTGTTTCTTTTCTCGTCAAAATCTTCGTAGAGGTTCAATTCTTCCGCAAGCTCGTTCAGGGAAACATATTCAAAACCAAGCTCCTTTGCAAGTTTTTTTGCAATGGTAGTCTTCCCTGTTCCCGGCGTTCCCGAAATTGCTATTATCATGTTAAGATTTTAACATCGCAGAAATAAAACATCAACGAAAGAATTTGATTAATTCTAAATTCAAATAGCATCATTGATATTTATTAACCCAAACTCAATAAAAACTATGACGTCTCGTTATGCCTACATATTTATTGTTATATTAGGTTTCTTTGTTATAAGTGGCTGTGTTGGAGGAAATCCCAAGACTGCAAAACTAGATATGAAGTACAATTGCACTGGTTATTGTGCAGAAAATAGATGCGATGGGCATGAATTATATAAATGTGTCTTAATGGAAGACGGGTGTAGAAGAGAATCTTATGTTGGTATTTCTATAGGAGATTGTGGTGTAGAGTGCATCGGTGCCAATGACTATGGCAAAAATTTTGAATGCGTAGATTATATTTGTCAAAAAAATAAAGAAGAAATGACAAACGAAAAACAATACACTGAGAATATATCCGATTTCCTAATAATTAAATTCGATAAATCGTTCAATGGAACTGCTATACTCAGAAATAAAGAAGAATTTATAATCAAAAAAATTGAAAACGGAAACATGATTTTAGAAGATAAGACATATTGCAATGTCTCGGGAACAAAAAATCTAACAATAATGTTAGGCAATGATGAAGAAATGCCTTTTTATTGGGATTTGACAGATATATCATGTAAAGATAATATTATTTATCTAGATATTTCTGATGAAGATATTAAAGAGATAAACAAACCCATTCAAGAAAGATGGCCACATAATCTCATAACATCCAATAAGGTTTCCAAGTATATCTCACACATAAAATTCACGAATAATAGCATAGATGACTTGAAAACAATTCAGGAATTTGTTGATTCTAGAATTAGATACAGATTTGATAGTATTGTTGGTAGCGAGTGGGAATCTGCAAATGAAGCGTTAGAAAAAGGATATGGAGATTGTGAAGAATGGGCAGTTTCTTTTGTTTCATTAGCTAAGGCATATAATAGAAGTACTAGATGTTATGCGATGGTATTGACCCATCATGTGGGCGCATTCTGCATTCTCGGAGAGAAATATGGGATATATGATCAAGAAACCTCAAGGGTCTTCCATAAAAACGGCAATACAGAAAAAGAGCAAAAATATAGTATAAAAAATCAATTTACACGTTATAAGCACGATTTCCGCATGAGTAATGACAAAGTAGAGTTCATTTTTGATGAAGATGAATATTACTCTTTTGATGATGAAATGAAATTCTTTGAGTGGATAATAAAGCAATGATGCGATTTTGCTTAATAGAACTGAATAAGATTGCAGTTTTCGTCTAGTTCGATGAAATGATGCGCTTCCTGCCTCATGAACGCTGTGCACTGGTTCTCGGGCATATTGTCAACCGGTTGCCTTGGCTTGTGCGCAATATCGCACACCCAGTCCTTAACTACCTGATTCGAAAGGCACGGTCCTTTCGAAAGATCCATTCCACCGCTTTTTACATTCTCGCATAACTGGATGCATGCTTTTTCCGCATCCGCTCTGCTATAAACGGTATGCGCCTTCGTGGTGGATACATCACTTGTGCATCCGGATACGAAAACCAATGCAATGAGGATGGCTCCCAATAGAACAAAAATAACATTATGCATGAGTATACCTCTTTTTGATTATTGATAATTCTCATTTATAAAAACGCCCACGACTCTGTTCATCTCTTCGGAGGAGTCCGGTTTACCTTAAATGCGATTTCATTCATTTTATTTGCAAGTTGTCCCATATCATTCTTAATTTTTCTTTCTATATCTTTTATTTCGTTCATTCTCTCATTTATGAACTTTTCTGCAGCTTCGGGATTTTTTTCCATGAGTATATTTGCACCTACATCCACTAGCAGAGTTTCCTTATCTGTTATCTTCCCATGGCCATATATACCGGTTCCCATCGGAACAAGTATCTCATTCTCTGCTCTAATTTTTTTAATCTCTTCTATAGCAAGCTGCGTTGCCTTGAGTTCCACCATCTTCTGCTCTACGGCAACCATTTGCTTTTCCATATCTTCAACCGTATTTTTCAGGAGTTGGTACAAAACAATATTCTCCTCTCTCTCTCTTTCGTCCATACAATCGCCGATAACTTTCTGCTTACTAAGTATTGTGTCTTATCTATTTATAGCATGTGGATATAAATCAACTCATGAAAAAGTGCTCCCAGTGCGAAAAACCTGCAGTGATATACAGGAAATACGAAGGAAGGCATCTTTGCTCAGCTCATTTTATGCGCAGCTTTGAAAAGAAGGTAAAGGCAACGATTTCAAAATACGAAATGGTGGACAAGAACGATGTCATCTGCGTTGCATTGTCGGGAGGGAAGGATTCCTGCGCAACGTTGTATATTCTCAAAAAAATCTTCGGGAAGCGTCCCGATATCAAGATTTTCGCCCTTACAATAGACGAGGGAATAAAAGGGTATCGGGACGAAAGCATAGAGATGGCAAAAAAATTATGCAAACGGCTTGGTGTAGAACATCATATCGTTTCGTTCAAAGACGAGTTCAAAATGACACTTGACGAAAAAATAAAAGAGAGCATGGGAGGGTCGCATACGCGACCGGACACAGCACATTTACCAATGAAGGTGGAAAGAAATACAAGGGAGCGAGAGAGTAGCATGCTCGCTAATATGTTTCTAAAGAAGCGAGAACCGTCACCGGTTGGAAGGCGAAGCGAATGGAAGAGCGGTCCATGTACATACTGCGGGGTTGCACGAAGATATATGCTGAACAAATGTGCAAGAAAGTTCGGGGCGACAAAGGTTGCCACAGGTCACAATCTTGATGATGAGGTCCAGGCAATTTTTATGGACTACATAAACGGCAACCTTAGCCGGGCATCGCGGATGGGAAAGACCCAAAATCCCTGGAATGGATTAGAAAATGGGATTTCCGATAACGTTGTATCGGCTGTCAAAGAAAAGCTGTTTATTCCCAGAATAAAGCCTTTCCGGGAGATTCCGGAGAAAGAAGTCGCCCTGTATGCAATACTCAAAGACATGGACGCGCAGTTTGCGGAATGTCCGCATGTCACAGGCATACGTTTCCTTACGCGAGACTTCATAAATGATCTCGAAGCAAATCACAGCGGCTCCAAATATTCGATAGTTGAAACCTTCAATAAAATTCTTCCATGCATACAGATGACAATTGAAAAGAAGATTGAATCCGGAGAAGGGAAGCTTGCAAGATGCAAGATATGCGGCGAGCCAAGTTCGCAAGAGATATGCAAGACATGCGAATTGTGGAGAAATGGGGGATAGATCGCTTCGCGGTCGGACACAGCTCAAATTCAAATGAAGGTGGAAGAAAAACGAGGGACGGCTTCGCCGTCAGACACAGCACAAATTCAAAAACAAGTGGAAAAAAGAAGAAATCTGCTGATACAGGATAAATAAAGCGGTCTTGGCAAGCTGTTTACCTGCGTTGCCAAGATATCTTGAACGAACGCTTGCATGTGAGTTCAAGAGGTTGCACCCCAGGTGCACACATTGCGCAGAATGCGCACATATATCCGTCACAGTTTACAAGGCGCAGTTGAGGTGATATTTAATGACAAAGATTATTCTTGTCCTGAGCAACAAAGGAGGTGTCGGAAAAACGACAGTTGCGGTTAACCTTGCAGCAATCCTTTCTGAAAAGTACAGAACAGGAATTCTTGATGTGGATATCCATGGTCCGAACGTGCCAAAGATGCTCGGGATTGAAGGAAAAAATGTGGAAGTCGAGGGCGACAAGATGGTTCCCGTGAAAGTCGGGGAAAATCTGTGGACGATGTCCATAGGATTTGTAATAGATGATGATTCAAAACCGATTATTTGGAGGGGGCCGCTCAAGGTGAAACTTCTTAACCAGTTCAGGGCAGATGTCGCGTGGCCTCAACTTGATTATCTTGTCATAGACCTTCCGCCGGGAACGGGAGACGAAACGATATCAGTTATGCAGATGTTCAGGGAGAACTCGGTCGCGGTCATAGTTTCAATGCCTTCGAGCGTAGCGCTTCTTGATGTGAAGAAAGTTGTCAGGATGGCGAAAGAGTTCGGCATCCCTGTAAAGGGCATAATCGAGAACATGGCCGGCGAAGTTTTCGGGTTTGGCATTGTTGAAGAATTCGCAAAGGATGTAGATATTACTTTCCTTGGAAGGATTGAGCTTTCAAGAAAAATAGCAGCAGCAGCAGATGCTGGCAAGCCATTTGTTCTGGACGGCAATTCCAAAGCAAAGGAATCCTTCACAAAAATCGCTGAAAAAATTGTGGAATAACATTTTTAATCTCCAATTCCAAAATATCCTTATGGAAAGAAAGGCTCTTGCGTTGTGTGCAGGTATTATCATAACATCATTGATTATCAGCGTTTATTTCTATCCCGCTCTTCCGGAAAAGTTCGCATCGCACTGGAATGCAAAAGGTGAAGTTAATGGATATGTAGACAGATTCTGGGGAGCGTTTGCAATGCCCATGCTTCTGATATTCTTTTCCGCGTTGTTCTATGCTATACCAAAAATAGACCCCAAAAAGGCAAATATAATGAAAATGGGAAAATACTATGAAATCATTGTTCTTGCGATAATGCTTTTTCTGCTCTATTTGCACATTCTTACGATTATGTGGAATATCGGAATTCGCCTGCAAATAGGCCAGATGGTGATGCCTGCAGTGGGCGTGTTATTTTTTGTCATAGGAAAAATCATGCCTGAATTCAAACAGAACTGGTTCATGGGTATAAGGACACCGTGGACGCTTTCAAGCAAAAGCGTCTGGGCAAAAACACACAAACTCGGGGGAAGGCTGTTCATGGTATCTGGCGTTGTTGCTGTAACTGGAATGTTTTTCGAAAGGGCAGCAATCTGGTTTGTGCTTGCCCCAATAGTGATTTCTGCGGCAACACTTTTTATTTATTCATATCTTGAATATGAGAAAGAGCAAAAATGATTTTATATTGCATATCGAGGCTTTCCATATAACAAACGAAAGGGCAATTTCCACGAAAGTGAAAGTTATAACAGAGTGCTGAATGTTTATTATGGATATTCATGCAGAAGATTAATTTAAATATTCTTCTGCATTAAATTTAACAAGTGAATAAAATGAGCGGCTATATTGCAAACTGCAATAATGGGAATAATAATATGAAGGCAGCCAATAATAGGCTGTTTTAGTTCATTGGCCGCTCGCTCTTAAATTCTCAAATCAGCATATTTCTCAAAAAGGTGGTTTCATGAGCGAGTTAGACACATCACTCGTAAAAAAGGTTGCAAAAGAAGCGCGCATAAAAGTAAGCGATGAAGAGGCAAAAAGGATAATGCCTGCAATGGAAGAAATAATCAGGCATTTTTCCATCCTGAAAAGCGCCGAAACAGATGGAATTTCGCCAAGCTTTCATCCCATAGATGTCCGAAATGCGCTGAGGGATGATAAGCCAGAAACGCCCATCCCGCAGAAGGACGCGCTATCCAATGTCAGATTCTCCAAAGACGGCTTCATAAAAGGGCCCCGGGCGGTGGAATGAATGGATGTGAAAAAATTTCTTGAGGATGCAAAAAGTGGGAGCATAGATATTGTTGAGCACACATCAAAAGTGATAGAAGAAACAAAAAAGATAGACAGGGATTATCACTATTTCAATGAAATATCTGAAGAGCTTGCAATGGAGCTTGCAAAAAGGACGCAGCGCTCTGTAAAGGAAGGCTCTGCCGGGATAATTGCAGGCCTTCCCGTTTCGCTGAAAGATGCAATATGCGTCAAAGGCGTGGAAACAAGGGCGGGCTCTGCAATACTTGCAGGATATGTGCCTGTCTTTGATTCGTTTGTTGCGCAAAGGATAAAGGAGGAAGGCGGCATAATAATAGGGAAAAACAGCCAGGATGCCTTCGGCTTTGGAAGCTTTTCGATGAACGTGGGGAAGGGGATGAAAATACCAAAAAACCCAATCGACCCCAAAAGGGTTGCAGGCGGCTCGAGCGGCGGCTCTGCCGGAATCGTTGCAAAAGCGGGCTTTCCCATAGTTTCCGTTGCGGAAAGCACGGGAGGGAGCATTGAAGCACCTGCATCATTCTGCGGAGTAACCGGTTTTTGCCCGACATACGGCCGTGTCAGCAGAAACGGCCTCATCTCATATGCAAACTCGCTTGACAAGATAGGACCGATGGGAAAGAGCGTTTTTGAGATTGCGCTTATACTTGAGGTCATTTCGGGGCATGACCCAAAAGACAGCACATCCGCACCAATACCTGCTGAAAAATACACGGAATATGCAGGAAAGGGTGCAAATGGAATGAAAATAGGCGTCATAAAGGAGGTATTCAGTGAAGGAACCGACGAGAATGTAACAGATTCCGTCTGGAAGGTCATAAAGAAGCTCGAATCAGAAGGCGTTCCCTACGAGGAAATAAGCCTTCCGACTGTTATGAAATACGGAATTTCCGCCTATTACACGATAGCAATGGCGGAGGCATCAACAAACCTTGCAAGATACTGCGGCATGCGCTACGGGGCGCAGGATGAGATAAGCGGATCATTCAACGAATACTTCTCTGAAATAAGGACAAAATACCTGAATGATGAGGAAAAGAGAAGAATACTTATCGGCACGTTCGTGAGAATGGCAGGATTTCGCGACGCGTTCTACCTGAAGGCAGCAAAGGTCAGGACAATGATAATAAATGAGTACAAATCCGCTTTCAGAAAATTCGATTTTCTGTTATCCCCCACAATGCCGCAAGTTGCGCCGACATTTGAGGATGCGCAAAAGCTCACACCGCTTCAGAGCTATATGATGGACGTAATGACGGTCGGACCCAACCTTGCCGGCATCCCGCATATGAACATGAACGCAGGAGCCGTCCACGATCTTCCCGCCGGCTTCATGCTGATGGCCGACCATTTCCGGGAGGGAAAACTCATTCAGATTGGAAGCTTCACGGAGGACGTTTTATGAAATTCGAAAGCGATACTGTCATAGGGCTTGAGATACACCTCGGGCTTGCAACCAAAACCAAGCTTTTTTGCTCCTGCCCGACGCAAGGAAGCGATGAGCCAAATACGAGGGTGTGCCCAGTATGCCTCGGGCACCCGGCAAGCATGCCTGTCGCAAACAAGAAGGCAATTGAATATGCTATTCGCCTCTGCATATGGGCAAATGCAAAAATTGCACCGCAGGTTGTCTTTTCAAGAAAGACGTACTTTTATCCGGACCTTGCAAAAAACTACCAGATAACTCAGTATGAAATGCCTCTTGGAAGCGGCGGCATGATAGAACTTCCCTCCAGCAGAAAGATAAAGCTTTCGCGGCTGCATGTTGAAGAGGATCCAGCGGCACTTGTTCACGCTGGAGGTATGCAGGATGCAGAATTTACCCTCGTTGACTATAACAGGTCTGGGATGCCGCTTGTTGAGATAGTGACCGAGCCGGTGATAGAAAGCCCGGCGGAGGCGCGGGAATTTATGAAAAAACTGGTTACAATGGCAACGCTTCTTGACGTTTTTGACATAGATAAATGCATAATCAAGGCTGACGCAAACATTTCCATAAGGGAATCGGGTTATGAAAGAGTTGAAATAAAGAACATCTTCGGGTTCAAGGAAATAGAAAGCGCGCTTTCCTATGAAATCGAAAGACAGAGAAAAATAGTTTCATCTGGAGGAAAGGTTACACGCGAAACGCGCGGATGGGATGCCGAAAGGCAGAAAACGTTTTCTCTTCGCTCAAAGGAAACGGAAGAGGAATACGGATACATAATAGATACCGACCTTGTGCCGATAGATATCGAGCGCAAATGGATTGAAGAGATAAAATCAACTCTGCCCGAACATATTGACAGGAGAATAGAAAGATATCAGCGCGAATACGGTATAAAGAAAGAGGATGCCGAAATAATCGCCGGCGAAAAGAGAATATGCCGATTTTTTGAGATTGTTGCAGGAAAGGTCGATCCTATCATTGCGGTAAACTGGGTGAGGGTGGAGCTTTTGGGTCTTCTCAACTCATCCGGAAAGGCGCTTGACGAAACGCAAATAACGCCTGACAATTTTGCAGAACTCTTGCAGCTTTTTGCAGGGAAGAAGATAACAAATCTTACCGCAAAGGAGATACTAAAAAAGATGGAAAACGAGAGGATCTCTCCAAAAGAGTACGTTTCAGAACGCGGGCTGGAGATGGTATCAGATGATGGGGAAATAAGAAAGTTGTGCAGGGAGGCCATAAAAGAAAATCCGAAAGCCGTTTTGGATTATGCCAACGGAAATGAAAAATCCCTTAATTTTCTTATAGGGAGCGTAATGAAGAAAAAAAAGGCATCACCCCAGATGCTGCGTGATATCCTTATCGAGATGTTAAAGGAGGAATGAGGAAGTGGTTTTATGATGAGAACGCATACATGCGGAGAGCTCACAGAAAAGGATGAAGGAAAGCAGGTTGCGCTTTGCGGCTGGAACCATTCGATAAGGGACCACGGCGGCATAATTTTCGGCGACCTGCGCGACAGGTATGGCGTGACTCAGATTGTATTTGACCCATCAAAGAGCAGCAATGTCCATAAAATGGCAGAAAGTCTCAGAAGAGAAGATGTCATTTGCGTTAAGGGTGTTGTCAGAAAAAGGGATGATGACACGGTAAACGAAAACATACCGACGGGGAGGATAGAGGTTGTTGCAGAAGAGCTTTCAATATTAAGCAGGTCAAAAACACCTCCGATGGAAATAGATGAAAGATTGCAGGTGAATGATGACATAAGGATGAGATATCGCTACATTGATTTGCGGCGCCCCAACATGAAAGAGCATATAATATTCAGGCACAAGGCAGCGCAGGCCGTGCGCTCGTATCTGTCGGATGCGGGCTTTATTGAAATAGAAACGCCGATGCTTGTGAAATCGACTCCTGAAGGGGCGCGCGATTATGTCGTCCCCTCCAGAGTGAATCCGGGGAAATTCTACGCCCTGCCGCAGTCGCCCCAGCTATACAAACAAATACTTATGGTAAGCGGCTTTGACAGGTATTTTCAGCTTGCAAGATGCTTTCGTGACGAGGACCTGAGAGCAGATCGGCAGCCTGAGCACACACAGATAGACATTGAGATGAGCTTTGCCGAACCTGATGATGTTTTCAATGTTATCGAAGGGCTTATCAGCGACATGATAAAAAAGGTGTCGGGCGTTGAAATTGCATCGCCCTTCCCGCGGATAACATATAAGGAGGCAATGGAAAAGTACTGCATAGACAAACCAGACATAAGATATGATCTTTTCATAACAGATGTGACAGAAATAGTTAAGAAGAGCGATTTTTCGGTTTTCACGTCCGTCATAGAAAAGGGTGGAGCCGTGAAATGCATCAACCCTGGCAGGGATTTCGGAAGAAGCGAACTTGACGGATACATCGAATACGTGAAATCCATAGGCGGGCTCGGGATGGCGTGGATGAAGGTGACAGAAAGCGGCCTTGAGTCAAATATCGTCAAGTATTTCAGCGATGACGTGCAGGCAGAACTTCTTTCAGCGCTCAGGCCAAAGCCCGGAAGCGTTCTCCTGTTCATAGCGGACAAGCCGAAAAACGCATGCGAATATGCATCAAAACTGAGAAGCAAGATTGCAAAAGATATGCAATTATACGATGAAAAAGAACTTGCCTTTTGCTGGGTTACGGATTTTCCGCTTTTTGAAAGGGATGAGGAAACGGAAAAGTTAAAACCGATGCATCATATGTTCTCGATGCCAAAAAAGGAGGATATTCCGCTGCTTGATACAGAACCCGAGAATGTTGTATGTACCCAGTATGATCTTGTCCTCAATGGCGTTGAACTTGGCTCGGGAAGCGTGAGAATTCATGACAGGAAGCTTCAGGAAAAGATAATATCGCTTATAGGGTACACCAAAGATGAGATTGATGAAAGGTTCGGTTTCCTTCTTGAAGCATTCGAATACGGGGCACCGCCGCATGCGGGGATTGCTATCGGATTTGACCGTCTTGTTGCGCTTCTCCTGGGATTCAATGACATAAGAGAAGTGATTGCCTTTCCCAAAAACAAGGCAGCGCAGTGCCCGATGGACGGATCGCCCGGCAGGGTGACACCAAAACAGCTAAAAGAGCTCAACATAAAAATTGATGAAACATAGTTGAAATAACAGAAAGAGCCGGAAAGCCGGGTTTCTTTTTTGGGTGGTGCCAAGTGCAGATAGAAGATGAATATTTTGAAGGCGTTTTCAGGAAGATAAGAGCAAGCGCTATGGATATTCTTTCCAGGCATAGCGCAGGGCATGACTGGGAACATACACAGCGCGTTTACAGGATATGCATTCATATCGGAAAGATTGAAGGCGCCGATATGAAAGTCCTGAGAATTGCAGCGATCCTTCATGACATCGGACGCCTTGCGGAAGATGAATCAAAGGGAAAAATACGCCACGAAGAGGAAGGAGCGAAAATCGCAGAAGATATTCTCAAAAGATACGGCTTTGACAACGATTTCATCGAAAGGGTTTCACATTGCATAAAATCTCACAGGTTCAGGAACAGCATAAAGCCCAAAACGCTTGAGGCGAAGGTTCTTTTTGACTCCGACAAACTCGATTCAATCGGAGCGATAGGGATAGGCAGAGCATTCATGTTTGCAGGAAAGGTCGGCGCGCGCCTCCACAACAGCGATGTTGATATCGAAAAAACAAAGCCATATACAAAGGAAGACACTGTATACAGGGAATTTATGGTCAAACTGAGAAAGATAAAGGACATGATGATGACAGATGAAGGGAAGAGAATCGCGAAAGAACGGCATGATTTCATGGCCGGATTTTTCAGCAGGCTCGATAAGGAAATAGCGGGGGATTTGTAGATTGAAACTTGAGACCTGCGAGCCCAAGAAATTAATCCCCTGGTCCTAATTCAGCTGGTTGGTCATCGTCATCCGGTGGAGGTGGAGGTAGAGGTAGAGGCTCATGCCTTACTTGTGGAGGATTCTCTATTTGTTCATGATAACTGCTCAATTCTCCATCCCCATTATTCTTATCTTTAGAGCAAGCTATTGCCAACGTTGTTATCATAAGACCTGTGTATAATGCTCCTTTAAACAATGACCCAAGATAACTGGTATGACTGGTAAATCCATTTTTCTTTGGCGCATATTTGCTGAACATGATATTGTACTGGTACAAATGCTTAAATTATTAATTTTATCCAGCACGATGATATATCATAAAATATTATAGCTAATAAGCATAACAAGTCGATTATTAAGAACTGTTAAGGAATATGTTATAGGTTTCATATATGTTGAAGAGTTATTCGAAAGGGAAGAACTTGACAGACGGCCCGATAGCAAAGACGCTTTTTGCCCTCGCGGCGCCCGTGATATTTGGCATGGCGCTTCAGACGGCATACAATATTGTTGATACGTATTTCATCGGATTGCTCGGCTCTGATGAGCTTGCTGCGATAAGCGTAACGTTTCCGGTCGTATTCATATTCATAGCGATAGCATCCGGTCTTTCGGTCGGAACAATTGCACTTGCATCACAGGCAATAGGAGCGAAAAACAGGAAGCGTGCAAGCAACGTTGCGGAGCATTCGCTCCTGCTGGCCATTATAGCTGGAATCGGGGTAGCATCGTTTGGGATCCTTTTCTCACCGTATATATTCTCATTCATGGGAGCACGCGATCACATACTTGCGATGACGATACAATACGCGAACCTAATATTCGTTGGCTTTATCTTCCTCTTCATAGGGTTCATTTCCCAGGGAATAATACAGGCAGGAGGGGATACAAAGACGCCGACATTTTATCTGTTAATATCAGTCACCCTTAACATAATACTTGACCCGGTTATGATATTCGGCCTTGGTCCCATACCCGCAATGGGGCTTTTTGGCGCGGCTCTTGCAACTGTCATCTCAAGAGGCGTCGGGGCAGCGCTTAATATCTTTCACCTTTTCTCGGGAAAAGCTCTGATAACAATTGATATTTCTTCTTTCACATTCAACAAATCAATTCTATGGAAAATAATAACAGTCGGCTGGCCGTCATCTCTTAGCAATTCCATAAACAGCATAGGGTTGATAGCGCTGATGAGCCTTGTCGGTTTATTTGGAACTAAAGCGCTTGCAGCTTTTGGCGTTGGGATACGGCTCGAATCACTTGCAATACTGCCTGTCATAGGTTTGTCAACTGCTCTCACGCCATTCGTCGGGCAGAATCTTGGGGCAAAGATTGACAAACGGGTAAGAAAGGCTGTCTTATTTGCATCTCTTGCAGCTGCAGTTTTCATGGGTATATTTTCACTTATCTGGTTTTTCCTGCCGCAATTCCTCTATATGCCTTTCACGAATGATGCAACAGTTGCTGAAATCGGGGCGCGATACCTTCAAATTATTTCATTCGGGTATATTTTCCTTGGCATCGCCTTCGTAATGAATGGGCTTTTTCAGGGTTCAGGGCATACGCGCCTGCAGCTGGCTGTAAATGCAACAAGATGGATCGCTGTCGTGGGAAGCGCATTAATCCTGATGAAAATGTTTGGAATAGACGGGATATGGGCAGGTTTTCCAATAGGCAATTTTGCATCGTTTTTCGTTGCACTTGCCTTGTATAAATGGGGAAAATGGAATAGATGACTTATTTTTTACCGTTAAGGCATTTTATATCAATTCGCATCTTCCAGACACGAGGGCCGTACGGCAGGACTTTTTTTCTTCCCATGATTTCGTAGTCGATGCCTAGATCGTGCGAAATTTCCTTTATCTTATCTTCCACAAGGGAAAGTGGTGTGTTTATGTCCTCTACGTGATAGAGGTGTATGATGCCTCCTTCAGGTTTGAGGAGAAGAAAAGCAATATCTATAAAGGTGAAGGCCTCTTTTGGGAGGGGCATTATTACCCTATCTATCGTGCCATAATATTTCTCGGATTCTTTTCTTGCATCACCGAGAATCGGTATGACCTTTGTCTGGAGCTTGTTTATCCTTATGTTGTCTTTCATGCATTCTACTGCATCAGGATTTATTTCAATCGCGTATATTTTTTCAACATTCGGCCTCTTTTTGCCGATGACAACCGCATAGGGTCCGACGCCTGCAAAAAGGACCATTATCCTTTCTCCATCTTTCACCATTTCTGTAATCCTGAGGCGCTCTGTGGATTCTCGCGGGGAATAATATACTTTAGAAACATCCAGCATCATGCGGCAGCCATTCTCGCGGTGCTCTGTTTTTGTTGTGCTGCCTGCAATCAATTCAAGCTTATTTAACCGGAACTCGCCTTCCCTTCCGCCTGTTTTCATGCAGACGTTATGCACGTTCTTGTGAATCTGCATAATTGCTTCGGCTATATCTTTCTTTTTGTCTCTTATTTCTTCAGGTATCTCTATTATCGCAACATTCCCTACGACATCATAACTTGTAATAAGATAGCACATCTCTTCTTCTGTAAGTTTCTCCTTGAGCAAATCACGAATATTCATAGTAGCTTAATGAAGAAAAAGATAATTAAATGTTTGGCTTCTTTCTACACGCCAAAAAATCTCTGGAACCAGCTTATTATTGTGTCGATAAGCGAAGGACTTACGCATTTGCTGTTGACGCAGACATTGCTTTTACATTCGTGGTTGTTGTCGCATGGAAGATTTCCGCCTTTTTGCGTTTTCATCTCTTTATCTGCATCGCAATAGGCGCCATCTTTCCTAAATCCTATCGGAAGGCATTTCCCATTTTCCTTGCATCCGCTGCATGCGTTCTCTATGCTTTCGACGCATTTCCCATTTTCGCAGGCGACCGGGCATCTGTATTTTTCAGATGCAACCTTACCATCAGAAGTGCAGATGCCTTCCTGAAGCGTTTTTCCGTCGACGTCGCATATATCAGCAAAAAACGAACCATCTGTCCCTTTGGCTATGCCCGAAACATAATAACTCAATCCATCATCCGAGTCGATGCATGCGGCGCCATTATCTTCTTTACACTCGCAATGGCACGAACCTTCAATATAACCATTGGGGCAAGATAATTGGCAGTAATAGCTGCAGCAATCGATATCGCATTTCTCATTTTCTTCACATATACCATCGCCGCATTTACTATCTATACACTTTCCGTCTTCGCAGCCGTTCGGGCATGCTTTGCACCCTCCGGTAGCAACATATGAGCACTTTGCCCTTTCAGTTCCAGGATTTATGCATTTTGGATATTTTGTCTTCATGCATGCAGAGCCATCTGCGCAGTATGTATCCTTTTCAGGAACGCCGCAATCGGAATCCGATGTGCATGCAGATGTAGGAACTGCCAGGCATTCCCCGTCTTTGCACCCATTCGGGCAACTATATATCGTTTTCTCTATGCCGTTTTCACCACAAAAGAACTCTTCGACGGCTCTGCAAACAGAATTGCATTCTTCCCCAGGTTCGCAAAAACCGGTGCAATACGTACATGAATCCTCTTCGGTGATACCTGAACCTGTCTTGACTTTCCCTCTTTTGTAGTAATTCTTTCCACCGTCCGAGTCTGAGCATGTATCTTTTGGGTGGATACACTCGTCCCATACGCTAAATGTATTGACGCCGCATTTTCCAGTTTCCTCTGAACAATGACCTTTGCAAAATCTTTCTGATTCTTCTTTCCATTCTGATGCTGATTTGCAGGTTATTGAAATTTCTATCTCGGTTCCAGGGACACTTTTGATAATAAGATTATCTGTATTAGATGAACCTTTTATTCCCGTTTCATCGGACGAAGTCGACGATGATATCATGTTTTCTGTTCCGGTTCCATCATAGCATACCCAGCTGGCATGCGAATAATATTTTTCAGATTTGCACTTATAGACTGGACATTTATACTCGTTATATTTTTCTGTAAACATGGGATTCGAGCCATTCTCGCAGATTGGCATGGTACATGATGAATACCCCTTTTGATTTTCTTGATTCTCTTCCTGTTGATTTTGGTTTTCGTTATACACTCCAGTCCCGGATGTGAGGTAGTTGCAATATCCAGGACTTTCCTTCTTTCCGAGATAAATATCGTTTGCATACAACGCATCTTCCTGCGTGACCTTTCCATCGTTGTTAAGATCGATGCAGCAAATGTTATCCGGCATCGGCAATCTTTCAAAATATACATCTTCAATTAGTTTCACATCACCAGGAGTGACCTTTCCATCACCGTTAGCATCACCGATAAGAGAGGCGGATGTGCAGTGAATAGAATCAGTGGAACAATCTTTGGGGCAGTTGCATTCGTTTTCCCATTCTTCGCATATACCATTGCCGCAATCGGAACAAATGGGATAACCGCCAATAACATCCATGCAGACCCCATCGCTTCCAGGTCGCGATGTGGATATGCTTTCCAATCCTTCACAGCATTTTACGGCGATTCCTGATTGTTCTCCCGCCTTTGCGCATTCGACGTCTTTGACGTACTCAGCGCCACATTCACCTTTATAGAATGAAAATTCTTCGCATAAGTTTCCATCTCCAAAGATGCAATATGTGCCGGTCTCATTGGATTCGAGTGTATACCCCATTTCGGTACAATATGTTGCGGCGGGGTTAGGCATTGCCTGTGTATTGCTTGGAATCAAAATAAATGCTATTGCAACCATCGCTATAAATGCATATATTTTCATATTAAATACCTCCCTTTTCATCCATCTGTTTGAGTATTGCCATTGCTTATATATTAAGAATAACGTTTTCTTTCGGTTTTTTGCGAACGATAATGTTCGGGAAATAAGAAAAATAAAATAGGCTATGGGTCCGGCCGGATTCGAACCAGCGATCTTCGCCACGTCAAGGCGACGTCCTAACCAACTAGACCACGGACCCTTTTTGGATAGTTAACGGTTATATCGGTTAACTGTCCGATAAGACGCAGGTCTTCGACCATGCGTCAAACACTCCTGTGCGAATCTGTGCGACGTTTAATCATACTCCGTTAAACGCAGGTCTTCGACCATGCGTCAAACACTCCTGTGCGAACCTGCATGGCGATTAACTACACTCTGTTAAGCCAGGTGCTTTGCACCTACGCCAGTCACTCCTGTGCGAAACCATGTAACAGTTAGCTTTATATCTCCTTGTCCAACGCGGGTTCTCCGAACCTGCGTCAGGCGCTTATCGTGAAATGGTGCAATTATTGGTTTGTTGTCGATTGTCAATGTTTTGTATGCACTTCTAATTGTTTTGGTTTATCATTTTTATATTTGCATCTTTTCACTTTGGGGATGGGCTCTCTGGGAATTGAACCCAGGACCTCTGCCGTGTGAGGGCAGCGTCATAACCACTAGACCAAGAGCCCTTTTTGGATAGTTAACAGTTATATCGGTTAACCGTCCGATAAGACGCAGGTGCTTTGCACCTACGTCAAACACTCCTGTGCGAATCTGTGCGACGTTTAACCATACTCCGTTAAACGCAGGTCTTCGACCATGCGTCAAACACTCCTGTGCGAACCCGCATGGCGATTAACTACACTCTGTTAAGCCAGATGCTCTTTGCACCTACGCTAGTTACCCCCATACGAAGAACCTATATGACTATTAATTTATTCCTCGATATACCAATGCTCTTTGCACCTGCATCAGACGCTCATACGCAAACGTGCAACAATTGTTCCTTGCATCGATATCAATTCTTGCAGTTTATCATTTATGCAGCATCCGGCATCCTGAAACTTCAATGGTTCGTGTAGAGATAATAAGATTAATCCATACAGCAATAAATATCTTTTTGTATCCGCGCTATCCCATGATGTGTATTATATATGTGGGAAGTGTCGTGAGAGATCTTGTTACATTTTCTATTGTAGGTATAGCCACTTGGGGAAATATACCAAGAATAATGACAATTATACTAAGCGTAAGAATGGGAATCTTCATTGAGAGATGTACATCTAACCGTTTTTTATTCGGACCCAAAAAGACGGAAGAGAATAGCTTCAGGGAATAAGCAAGTGTAAGCCCTGAAACCGCAAGTGCTATTATCGTTATCAGTGGATTTGCATACCACACGGCCATATATATCATCCACTTTGATATGAAACCGCTTGTTAAAGGTATTCCTGTCAATGCGAGCACGCCAATCAGGGCAGATAACAGCAAGAAATCGTTTTTAACTGAAATCTTGCCTATCTCCTCTTCCTTGTATGCATGCATCACGGCGCCGAATGTCATAAAAATCAATAACTCTATCAGGATATTATTAAGCATCTGGTACGTTCCTGCTGTAATCCCTGCACTGCTTCCAATGGCGAATGCCGTAAGAATATATCCTCCTTGAGATATCGAAGAGTATGCAAGGAGGCGCTTTATATTCTTCTGCACAAGTGCAAGAAGCGCTCCTATAATCATTGTGACTATACCGAAGGTCACAAGTATCCAATTGAATGATATCATATCAAATATGAAAAGGACCCTCATGATGCAATATATGCCGATTGCCGATGATGATGCAGCGAAAATTGCACCTACCGGTGCCGGTGTCCCTTCTATCGCATCTGGCTTCCATGCATGGAACGGAAACATGGCGGCTTTCAATCCAAAACCGCCGATGAGAAGACCGAGAATAATCATAAACAGCGGACTGGAAGCAATTCCAGAGCTTATATCCGCCATGTTGAGAGTGCCGGTAAGGCCATATATCATGGCTATTGCAATGAGTATGAATGTTGAT
>JAADIF010000050.1 GCA_013151465.1 Microcaldota archaeon
AGATGGCAAAGAAAAATAATAAAATAATGAGAAAGAAAGCCTAGAACTTATTTGAGCTCTTCTGCCTGTGCTTTCGATAGGACTCTCCAGCACTCGTGAGGACCGTTCGGAGATTTGGCAACCGCAAAAAATCTTCCCTTTCTCTCCCTCACTTCAAAACTGCTCGTCTTGAATTTGGATTTCGACTTTACGTCATAGAATTCAAGTTCTGTCATTAAATAACACCTCCACCAAAAAACAGCATAAAACAGCTGTATATTTTACGTATTAATTGAGATTTCTTCTTTATAAAGAAATAGAACATTCTGTGAGATTTAATAATGAAAGGTTATATTTAATATATGAACAAAGGTAGAATCTATGAATAGGAAATATGATATAATAACAGTGGGTTCTGCAACTATAGACATATTCATAAATACAGGCTCTGAACTTTTCAGGAAGGGAAATGAAAGAGGGTTAGTGGAAGTTCCCTTCGGCTCGAAGATAGTGGCAGAAGGCACGCATATCGACATGGGCGGAGGGGGCACGAACACCGCCGTTGCATTCTCACGTATGGGTTTCAAGACAGCTTTCATAGGGAAAGTCGGTGACGATTCCAACGGAAAGAGCATAATGACATCGCTGAGAAAAGAGAAGGTGGACGTGCATCTTGTATCCAAGACGGCCAAAGAAAAAACGGGTTTCTCCATAATTCTCGATGCAAAGGGAAGAGACAGGACAATTATCGTCTATAAGGGAGCAAATGATATGCTGAGGTTTTCTGAAATCAGAAAGAGCGAACTGAAGACAGACTGGTTTTATTTCTCATCAATGATGGACAAATCTTTTGAAACCCTGGAAAAACTCGCCGAATTCGCTAAAAGAAAGAGGATAAAAGTAATGTTCAATCCAAGTGCATATCTTGCTGAAAAAGGAACAGTTTACCTAAAAAAGATACTTGACGCAACTGACATACTAATACTCAATGACAAGGAAGCGCACATTCTTTCTAAGAAGAATAGCCTGCAAATGATGGCAAGGGAGCTTTACAGGATTTGTAAGTGCATTGTTGTCATAACATTGGGGGATAAAGGGGCAATGGCTTATGACGGCAGTAAGATGCATCTCATAAGGGCTGACAAGGTACATGTCGTTGAAACCACAGGAGCAGGAGATGCATTCGCTTCCGGGTTTCTTGCAGGTTTCATAAAAAGCGGAAATATCGATTTTGCTCTCATGGCAGGAAAGGTGCAGGCGGAGAGCGTAATTACTCATTATGGTTCCAAGAACAAGCTTCTTTCATGGAGAACGGTAAATAGTTTAATAGGCAAATGACTAATATTTATCGGGGGAGTATTCAAATGAAAAGCGCTATTAGATCCAGAAAGGGAAGGAAGATGAAAAAGATAAGCAGAAACGGCAGATTCTTCTTTCTCGCTTTGGATCACGGACTTGAGCATGGGCCATCCGATTTCACTGAAACTACATATAATCCTGAACATATAATCAACCTCTCGACAAAGATGAAGATTACCGGTTTTATAATGCAGAAAGGGCTGGCTGTTCATTATTCTGAAAATTTCATAAAAAAGGTTCCGCTTATACTGAAACTTAACGGCAAAACGAATATGACGAAAACAGAACCTTTCTCCGCTCCGATAGCATCCGTCAAGGATGCTGTCAAATTGGGCGCGGATGCGGTAGGATACACAATTTACCCCGGTTCGGAGCACGAAGCAAAGATGCTTGAAACCGCAGGGAAGATAGAAAGTGAGGCGCGCGATTATGGTCTTCCGCTAATAATCTGGAGTTATCCAAGAGGAAAAGCAGTCAAGAAACCTGATAGTTTTGAATCCATAGCTTATGCGGCAAGAGTCGCTCTTGAAATAGGTGCAGATATAACAAAAATACATTACACAGGCAATAAGCTGACATTCTCCGATATCATCAGAATAGCCGGAAGATGCAGAGTGATTACAGCCGGTGGCAGGTTTAAGCCCGAAAGCGATCTTTTGAAAGAGGCAAAAGATATCATGAATGCCGGAGCGGCTGGAATGGCCGTAGGAAGAAACATATGGCAGAACGATGACCCTGTCGGGATTGCAAATGCACTCGCATCAATAATCTTCGATATGAATTTTCAGTAAAGAGGTGGTTTAATGGTTGTCGAGAATATCTGGGATAAGATAAAATTTCCCTCTGCAAAGGATGGAACAACAATTTATAAGATGTTCATAGACGGTGAATGGGTAGAATCGTCTTCTAAGAATACGTTTGATGTCGTTAACCCTGCAGACGGGAATATCATAGGCAGGGTCCAGAAAGCAACAAGAGAAGATGCCGATGCTGCAATAGAGGCAGCTTATAAATCAAAAAAAGAAATGGCCTCTTTAACAGGTGTGGAGCGCTCCAAAATACTGAGAAAGGCTGCAGAACTTATACATGAACATAAGGATTTTCTTTCTGAAATACTGTCAGAAGAGGCAGGCAAGCCTATAAAGATAGCTGAAGGAGAGATTGAGGCGGCTGCGCAAAGATTTGAATATGCATCAGAAGAATGTAAATACATATTTGGAGATGAAATGGACGGCCATATGTCGCCTCACAAAAAAGGAAAAATAGGTTTGCTTTTCAGGCAGCCACTTGGTGTTGTTCTTGCGATATCATCCTTCAATTTCCCCTTTAACATACCGACGCTGAAAATCGCTCCGGCGCTTGCTTCCGGAAACACTGTCGTCTTGAAACCTGCATCGGATGACCCGATTTCAGCTATCCTGCTTACACGAATACTTGAACTTGCCGGGCTTCCGAAAGGTGCATTGAACCTTATTACAGGAGGGGGAAAAGAGATAGGCGACCATCTTGCTGAAAGTGAAAAAATTGATATGATAACCTTTACAGGAAGCACGAATGTAGGTAAGCATGTTGCCAAGATAGCCGGCATGAAAAAGCTTCATATGGAACTTGGAGGAAAATGCCCTGCCATCGTGCTCGAAGATGCCGACCTCGAACTTGCATCAAAAGAAATAGTTAAAGGTGCGCTTACATATTCAGGGCAACGTTGCGATGCAATCTCAAGAGTCCTCGTTTCAGAGAACGTCGCTGATAAACTCCTTATGCTCGTTGCAGAAGAAATGGAAAGCCTGAAAATGGGTAATCCACACGATAGAGCAGTATCCATAGGCCCTGTGATAAACAAATGGGCATTCGAAACAATAACAGGGCTAATCGATGATGCCCTTTCAAAAGGAGCAAAGATGATACGTGGGGGGAAAAGAGAAGGCCTTTTCATAGAACCTGTCCTTCTTGATAATGTAACGCTTGACATGAGGATTGCATGGGAAGAAACTTTTGGTCCTCCCATTACCAACAACAGGTCAAATTCATCTGT
>JAADIF010000007.1 GCA_013151465.1 Microcaldota archaeon
TATGGATAGGCATAGCCAATCCTTTAAGAGTATATCCTACAAATATGAATAAGCTAGACAAAAATCTTCAGGATAGTTTAAACAAAGCAAGAGCTCCTATGAATAATCCTTATACATTTATTGAACGATACGAAATGATAAGAATTTCTTTAGTTGAAAAGGGCATTGATATGAATAGAGTCAGAATATTACCACATTTTGGATTTTATGAATGTGATAACTGGAAGGACTTTATTCCAAAAAATGCGACTATTGTATTAGCAGCTAAAGATTATCATCACTATACCAAAATTAAAATATACCAAGAGAATGGATGGAATGTTGAATTCATAGAGCCGTTACCTGGCATATCTGGATCGATTTTTGATAAGGAATGGCCAAATGGGAAATGGGAAGAATTGGTACCAGAAGGGACAAGAGTAATATTAAAAGAAAAACAAGAAAAATAAAATTAGAAGATTTCTAGGATTCCTCTTTGCCTTCATCGTTTGTTATGTCTGTTATACCCTTCCTCTGCTTTATCTGATCGATATATTTTTGTTCAAGCTCTTTTGGAAGGGGCTCATACACTACATCTATCAGCCAGAAGAAACCCATCCCGCCTGTCGATGATTTGAGCGACGAGTTAAAGCCAAACATCTCTGCAACGGGAAGCTTTGCCTTGATGACAGATGAGCCATGCTCATCGGTCATGTCTATGACCTGCCCTCTCCTGTTTGATATCTCTTTGAGGGCGCCGCTCACGTGATCTGTCGGCACGTCTATTCTGATGAACTGTTTTGGCTCAAGTATGTATGCCTTCGCCTTGACCATGCCTTCCCTGATTGCTGACCTTACGGCAGGTATCACCTGCGCAGGTCCCCTGTGTATTGCATCCTCGTGAAGCTTCGCATCAACGAGCTTGACCTTTATTGCGCTGCATGGTTCCCTTGCAAGGGGGCCATTATCCATTGCTTCCTTAAAGGCTTCTTTGAGCATTTCCATAACTTCGAGGATCGCCTGAACGCCTGCAGTCGCATCAATGAGCATATTTCTGTTGTAGATATATTTTACTTTCTTCGCTTCATCCCTGTCAAATCCGTGGCTTATGAGCTTCTCCTGAAGCGTAAGATCCTTCTTCTTGACCTCAAGATCCGACGGGATGTTACCTGCAACCATCTCATCATATATTTCCTTTTCAAGGGACTCAACAACTATATAAAATCTGTTGTGCTTGTTTGGAGATTTTCCTTCAATTGGTTCAGGTGTTCTTCCACCCACAGATTCCTTGAATATGACAATGGGAGGAGATATTGAAACGTCAATCTCTGCATCCTTTAGCGGGCGCTCAATCTTTGCCTCTATCTGGAGCTCCCCAAGGCCCGAAACAAGATATTCTCCAGTATCCTCATTAATAACAATCTTGAGCGTTGGGTCTTCTTTGCTAGTTCTTCTAAGGAATTCTATGAGCTTTGCAAGTTGCTGAGGCTTTTTTGGCTCTATCGCCTTTGTGACGACTGGCTCAAAAATGTGCTTTATACTTTCAAATCCGGTTATAACATCATTTGGATCGCATATTGTTTCTCCACTGTGTGCATCCTTTAGGCCGACAAGACCGACAATGTTACCGGCATCGACTTCATCCATAGATATCCTCTGTTGACCCTTATAAAGGGACACCTGCTGTATTTTTACTTTCTTTTGTGATCCGACAAGATAAACTTCTGTTCCAACCTTTATCTTTCCTGAAAATATCCTGACAGTTGCAATGTAGCCTGCGTGTGGGTCAGGATAAAGCTTTGTGACGACAGCCGTCAGCTCTCCGTCGGGATTGCACGAACTCATCTGCTTCCCGATATCCGATTCCATGTCACCTGGCCAGATTTTAGGAACCCTGTATTTTTGGGCTTCTTCAGGATTCGGGAGGTGTTTTATGACTGCATCAAGGACTATTTCATGAAGAGGCGCCTTTCTTGCAAGCTCTTTCTCGGACTCAGGGCCCGCATTTGTCATTTCTATTACATCTTTGAAACTTATTCCATTCTCTTTCATGTAAGGGACTGATATTGCCCAGTTCCTGTAAGCAGAACCGAATGCAACGGAGCCGTCATTGACATTAACTGTCCATTTTTCCTTGTATTCGTCTTCCGCATATTTTCTGATAAGAGAATTAACCTCTGCAATTATTTTCATGAACTGTTGCTGCATCTGCTCTGGTGTGAGCTTGAGTTCTTTGATGTACCTGTCAACCTTGTTTATGAAAAGTATGGGTTTCACTCTTTCCCTTAACGCCTGCCTTACAACAGTTTCCGTCTGTGGCATGACGCCTTCGACTGCATCAGTAAGTATTATTGCGCCATCGACAGCTCTCATCGCTCTTGTGACATCTCCCCCAAAATCAACATGACCCGGTGTATCAATCAGGTTGATGAGGTAGTCTTCATCTTTATATTCATGTATCATAGAAACATTTGCCGAGAATATTGTTATCCCTCTCTCCTGCTCCTGCTTGTCAAAATCCATGGCAAGCTGCTTTCCCGCAAGCTCCTCTGAAATCATCCCCGCACCGGAAAGAAGGTTGTCTGAAAGTGTAGTTTTTCCGTGGTCTATATGTGCGACTATTCCTATATTCCTTATCTTCCCATGGTTTCTCATGAGACCCTTAATTGTTTGAGTCAAATCACCTTTCTTAGCCATAATCATCCCCTTCCTGAATATTAAAAAGATAATGACCTTTCCATAGAAAACAGGTTTCTAATTTTATCTTGCGCCATCAGCTTCCCTTTCAAGCCGTTGCCTCTCCCTGATGGCAAGTGTCTTCGGGTCATTATTATAAATATCTATAAGTTCGTTTGCTATCACAATCGATAGTTTTGCATTCTTTTTGAACGACTGCCTGAATATTCCCTGGGTAATGAATCTTAATGCCATATCTATCCTTCTTCTGGGAGACACTATAACAGCCTTCCTCGCTATCATGCCGCCCAGGCGATAAGAAGCCACCTCTTCATACATAGCAGCGTTTTCAACCGCTGTCACAAGGACCTGAACAGGGTTTTTCTTTATTCTTTTCTCCATTATCTCAAATGCTTCTTTAACTGAGTTGTAGAGCCTCACGTAGTTTCCAACATTATGATCTGATGTTATCTCATGTTTCTTTCCTTTGTGACCCGGAACCATAAGCTTGTTCATGAACCGTTCAACTATGTTGACATGTTTTCTCCTCAGCGAAAGCGTCGAATTCCTTCCGCTGGACTTAGGAACGATTACGGGTTTTACATTCATATATTCCTTTAGGCCGGGATCGCTTA
>JAADIF010000035.1 GCA_013151465.1 Microcaldota archaeon
GCAAGTTCGCTTTCGGACATCTCTGCGATATCTTCCCCGTCAAGATATACATGACACGATGTTGGCGTGTCTATACAGCCTATCTGGTTTACGAGTGTTGATTTTCCTGAGCCGGACTTCCCGACAACTGCCAGAAATTCCCCTCTTTTAACCTTGAGGGAGACGCCGTTCAATGCATGGACAAATACTTCTCCCATCCTGTATATCTTCTTCACGTCTTTTAGCTCTATTATGTGATCATTTTTTACTTTTCTCATCTGTATCTTCCTCTATCCTCTTTATCAATTCCTTTATCATAGCTCTATGTTTCTGCTTGCCTTTTCTCGTTTCAAGGAGGTATCCAAGCTTAAATATGAGAGAAAAATTTTCTCCTCTGAACATGCCTTCAAATGAAGAGACGTTTGTTATGAATCTTCTGTAATTTGCTCTCATGCTCTTCCTTAGGACGAGTTTCCCTTTTTCGTTGATACTGTAGACAATCTTCTTTCCGATCTTTTTTGAATTTATAAGATGTGACCTTTTCATGTCTTTCAGTGCGGGATATATCGAGCCGAACGAGGGAGCATGATGTTTTCTTGACATTTCAGTTATTCCCTTTCTTAGGTCGTATCCGCACATCTCGCCTTTCGATGAAAGGAAGAACAATATCATCCTCTGAAGCACAGTTATATCATTCTGCATGATTACTATTTGTTGTTTGGTCTTTAAAAATATATCGATATTCGATACTATCGATAGTCGATATATAAACCAGAAACTACATATCTCTAAACAAAGAAAAAATAAAAAGGGCCATTACGGCTGTGTTGTTGTTCAAACCTTTTTATGGCAGAGCCACCAGTCAAAGCATTCCATTTCTCCGTTTTTCTCCGCTTCCTTTCTTTTTTTCACTTCATTTTCAGATGATGCCGGAGGAACTATCACATGGTCGCCCACAATTTCGTTGTTCGGCCAGTTATGCGGTATTGCAACACCGTTCTTATCAGAAACCTGGAAGCCCTTGACCATTCTGAGTATCTCATCAACATTCCTTCCAAGCTCCTGCGGATAATACAGTATCGCTCTTATATTGCTTTTAGGATCAACAACAAACACTGCTCTGACAGTATTCGTCCCTTTCGCCTCATGGATGAGGCCAAGCATTTTTGCAATCCTTCCTGTATCGTCGGCTATTACTGGAAATTTTATTTCCACAGCCTTTCCGTCAACCTTGATGTTATCCTTTATCCATTCAGTCCATTTTATGTGGCTGAAAACCTGGTCTATCGAAAGCCCTATAAGCTCTGTATCAAGCTCTTTAAACTTTTCCTGCCTTACTTGAAAGCCGACAAATTCTGTCGTGCACACTGGCGTGAAGTCTGCCGGATGGCTGAATAGCACAAACCACTTACCCTTGAACTCTTCTGGCAGCTTCATCTTTCCATGCGTTGTCTGGACTCCCATTTCAGGAAACCTTTCTCCGATTAACGGTATTCTAACTTCTGTCATAATGACACCTCCGATATATCATTTACTCTTCTTCGCCGTCTGCGGCGTCCTCGTCGTCTTCGTTTATCTTGTCAAGTTTTTCTTCGAGACGCTTCTTCTCATCTTTCTTGCACATATCATCACTTTCTTGAAAAAAGCTCTTTGTCGAGCATATAAAGACCGTTCTTTGAGCCTTCTATCATTTTCAACTTCTGCACTATTTCATCTGTGGACGCTTCCTCTTCGACCTGTTCTGAAATATACCACTGCAGGAAGTTTTCAGTTGCAATATCATTCTCTTTTCGCGCAAGCTTTACAAGCCCGTCTATTTTTTCTGTGATATACATCTCATGTTTGTGCGCATCTTCAAACGCAGCTAATGGAGAAGCCCATTTAGCTTGTGGGGTCTCTATTTTTTCCATAACGACACTGCCGCCGCGTTCAAAGACAAATTCGTACATCTTCATCGCATGGCCCCATTCCTCTGAAGCCTGTTTCTTCATCCAGGATGCAAAGCCTTTCAGGCTTATTGAGTCAAAATAAGCGGCCATTGCCATATAGAGATATCCTGATGATATTTCCTCATTTATCTGCTTATTTAGGGCAGATGCCATATCCTTTGAAATCTTCATGAAATCACCTCTTATAGTTAATTTCCGGCTTAAAAAGTCGGATTATATCTTTCCCACAAGATCAAGACCTGGCTTTAGTACTTCCTTTCCAGGCTCCCAGCTTGCCGGACATGCATTGTCTCCGTGCTCGCGGACATATTTAGCTGCCTCAAGTTTTCTTATGAGCTCTTTTGCACTTCTTCCGATACTGTTGTCGTGGAATTCGAACGCCTTGATAACACCATCGGGGTCTATTATGTATGTTGCGCGAAGTGAAACACCCTCCTCTTCTATAAGAGTCCAGTATGCTTTTGTTACACGCTGTGCAGGATCTGCAAGCATGGGGAATTTTATCTTCTTTATTGTAGGCGAGTCATCATGCCATGCCTTATGCACATATACGGTATCGGTGCTGACGCTTATGATTTCTGCTCCGAACTCTTTGAATTTCTCATAGTTATCTGCAAGCTCTCCAAGCTCTGTCGGGCAGACGAATGTAAAGTCTGCCGGGTAGAAAAAGAGCACTATCCACTTGCCTTTATAATCGGGCAGGCTTATTTTCTTTATTTCCCCGTTAACAAATGCGTCTTCCGTAAAGTCTGGCGCTTTTTCATTTACATTTACCATATAAAATCTACCTCCTGTTTAGCTTTTTGCGCATCTTGCGCACAAACCATAAATTATGATACCTGCAGAATGCGGCATGAAACCCTTTGCCGGTTCCCCGTCTATGTTTATGATTACATCGCTATTCTCGACGTCGAGCACTTTGCCACATTTTGTGCACACGCAGTGAATATGGGAGTGATTGAATCCATCATAATGATATTCCTTCCCTATCTCGAGGCGCAATATCTTACCCTCCTCCGCAAGCAGATTCAGGTTGCGATAAACAGTTGCAAGTGTTAGCGTTGGAAGTTTCTTTACAAGTGCTTCATGCACCATCTCTGCTGTGGGATGAGTCTTTACGCTTTTTAGATAATCGAGTATTAAAATCCTCTGTGTTGTCATTCTTCTT
>JAADIF010000077.1 GCA_013151465.1 Microcaldota archaeon
ATCTTATTCTTTTTTGTTTTATATGTAATTTCCATATGAAATGAAGGGGTGCCTGTGTTATTTATAGACGCAAAAACAAATAAACAAAATGGCTTCAAGATATATGCGCGGCGCTCATTATGAAAGGGAGCTTCTTTACATTCTTTATGGTAAAGGTTTTGCTGTTGTAAGATCTGCCGGTTCTGGTGGAAACGTGTCTGTTCCCGATATAATAGGCATCAAAAACGGTCAGATTCTTGCGTTTGAATGTAAAGCATGGGCTAATGAACCACGAATTCGCCCTGAAAAAAGAGAAGATATGATACAATGGTGTGAAAAGGCCGGAGCGTATGGTTTTGTTGCGTGGCGCAACGAGAATAAATGGAAATTCAAGAACATCAAAGATATAAAAAACAAAGAAATAGAATGGATGGATATGGCAACATTTTTTTCCATATTCATTTAAACTCTCCTTTTTTTGAGAACATCAACAACAGATGGGTCTGCGAGTGTTGTTGTGTTACCCACATCATCCTTTCCTTCTGCTATCGCCTTTAATATCCTTCTCATTATCTTTCCAGACCTTGTTTTGGGCAGCGTGTCAGCAAACTGTATTTTGTCAGGTTTTGCTATTGGTCCGATTTCCCTTCCGACATGTTCTCTTAGTTCTTTTTTAAGCTCTTCTGATTTTTCGACACCTTCATTTAACGTCACAAAACAATAAAGCGCCTGTCCTTTTATTTCATGTGGGAACGGAACAACAGCAGCTTCCGCAACATCTTTGTGACTTACAAGAGCTGATTCAACTTCGGCTGTTCCTATTCTGTGGCCGGAAACATTTATCACGTCATCAATTCTGCCCATAAACCAGAAGTCTCCGTCTTCATCCCTCTTTGCCCCATCACCAGCAAAGTAGACACTGGGATATTTTGACCAATACGTCTTGATGTATCTTTCATGGTCTCCGTAGACTGTTCTCATGAGACCCGGCCATGGTTTTTTGAGGACAAGATAACCACCTTCATTTACACCAGCTTCCGTTCCGTCCTCTCTGAAGATTGCCGGCTCTATGCCAAAGAAAGGCCTTCCTGCCGCCCCCGGTTTAAGAGCAACAGCACCTGGTAAAGATGATATAACAATTCCACCAGTTTCTGTTTGCCACCATGTATCAACTATCGGGCATTTGTCCTTTCCTATGTTTTTATGATACCAAAGCCACGCTTCAGGGTTTATGGGCTCGCCAACACTTCCGAGAAGACGCAAGCTGCTAAGGTCGTGTTTTTCTATCGGTTCGGTTCCAAATCTTTCCAAAGATCTTATGACTGTTGGTGCTGTATAGAAGATGTTTACTTTGAATTTTTCAACAACGTGCCAGAATCTGTCATTGTCCGGGTATGTCGGCACGCCTTCAAACATAAGTGTTGTTGCACCGTTTGAAAGCGGACCATACACAATATAACTGTGTCCTGTTATCCACCCAATATCAGCAGTGCACCAGTAAACTTCACCCTCGTGGTAATCAAAGATGTATTTGAATGTCTGGTTTACATATGTGAGATATCCACCAGTCGTATGAAGCACACCTTTGGGTTTTCCTGTCGTTCCTGATGTGTAGAGGATGAACAGCGGATCTTCTGCATCCATCTCTTCTACAGGGCAGTCATCCGTAATATCGTCCGCGCTCATTTCATCGTCCCAGTAGCTGTCGCGGCCCTCTGCCATTTCATGCTCGACATCGGCCCTTTTTGCCACAATGACAGATTCCACCGACTCTGCATCTTTAAGCGCCTCGTCTGCTATCTTTTTTAACGGTATATTCTTTCCGGCCCGCAGGCCCCCTGTTGCAGTGATAAGCATTTTTGCCCCCGAATCATGGATTCTGTTTTTCAATGACTCTGCGCTGAAGCCTGCAAAAACAATGCTATGAACAGCACCAATTCTTGTGCAGGCAAGCATTGCTATTGCAAGTTCAGGTATCATGGGCATGTACATGCATACCCTGTCGCCTTTTTTTACCCCTTTCTTCTTGAGGACATTTGCAAATCTTGAGACCTCGCGGTGGAGCTCTCTGTATGTGAATTTCCTAACATCATCTTCCGGCTCGCCCTGCCAGATGATTGCAATATCATCGCCCTTTGATTCAAGGTGCCTGTCAATGCAGTTATAGCATACATTTGTCTTCCCGCCGGAAAACCACGTGAACTTCACCTGTTCCTTGTCCCATGTGAAGACATTATCCCATTCTTTAAACCAGTGAAGATCCTTTGCCTTTTTTGCCCAAAATCCTTCCGGATCCTTTATCGATTCTTCGTATATTTTCATGTATTCTTCTTCGCTTTTAACGTGTGCCTTCTCCCTGAATTCTGAAGGCGGCTCAAACTTTCTTGTTTCCTGTGCCATAGAAGTAATTGTACTTTCCTCTGCCATAACCATCCCCTTTAGTTTAGATAAAGATAGAGTTAGTTTGTATTCTTAATGTAATGGTCTGTCTGTTTTATATACACTGGCGTTGTTCAGGAAGATGAATATAAATTACTATAAAATATATCATGACCAGTGCAGGAGATATGTCAATGATAGATCTCGAAGAGAACGAAAAGAGCATCATAGAAAGCGTAAAGAAAGCCGGAAAGATAACGCTAGATAATATAGAACACGCAAAAATAAGCATATGGAAAGATTCGGTAGATATAGCAACCGATATCGACATAAAAATAGAAAAGATGATTATCGGGAGAATAAGAGAACTGTATCCGGGTTATAACATAGTGGGAGAGGAAACAGCGGGATTTGATGGAAAATCAGAATATACTTGGGTAATAGATCCGATAGACGGGACAAAAAATTATGTGAAAAAGATACCAATATTCTCAGTTTCTTTGGCGTTGGAAAAGAACGGAAGCCCTGTTATAGGGATTGTTTATGATCCTGTTTCAGATATGTTATTTTATGCGCGCAAAGGCGAGGGCGCGTGGTTAAATGATAAGAGGATTAGTGTTTCCACAACAAAGAAACTAGAGAATGCAGTTGTTTATATGGATATGAGCAGGATGCCCGATCTCGACAGGGAAGAAAGAAAAAAAGCGCTGAAAAGAATCGAACTGATACTTTTGCATTCCTACAGAATCCGGAGTCTGGGTTCAGGGGCGCTTGGACTTTGTTACGTTGCCATGGGAGCATATGATATATTCTTCGATATAACCGGCAGCATAAAACATGTCGATATGGCAGCAGGTCGACTTATACTTGAAGAGGCGGGAGGCACATTTACAAACGACGAAGGCGAGGAAATAACGAGCAAAGATAATGGATTTTTCGTTGGCACGAACGGAATTCTAGAGAAACAATTCCTTGATATAGTGAGATAGTGAAGATGTTTTTCTTTTCTATTGCTGATGCACATAATTAAATAATTGAGATAATAACATTAATGGTGGTCTTTGAATGAAAAACCTGAAAAGATTCTTCTCTCCGCGTTCGGTTGCAGTCATTGGCGCTTCGTCACATCCCAAAAAGATAGGCCACGTAATATTCAGGAATTTTGTGAAGGAACATTTCAAGGGAAAAGTCTATCCTGTAAACCCGAACACTGAAAGCATACTCGGGCATAAGTGTTATAGATCCATTCTCGACATAAAACACGCCGTGGATCTTGCGGTTGTTGCCGTGAAAGCAAATATAACACCGCGTATTCTTGAAGAATGTGCAAAGAAGGGAACAAAAAACATAATCATAATCTCCGGTGGTTTCAAAGAAGTTGGAAACGTTGAACTTGAAAAGAAGACGGAAGCTGTTATAGAAAAATACGGCCTCAATGTCATAGGGCCAAACTGTGTGGGCATTTTCAACCCATACACAGGAACAGATACGCTGTTTTTGCCGACATACCGCCTTGGCAGGCCTGAGCGGGGCGAGATATCATTTGTTTCGCAATCGGGAGCTTTAGGCATGATGCTTCTTGACTGGATGAAACTGAAAGGATACAAGCTTTCAAAATTCATCTCTTACGGAAACGCGATAGATGTTGATGAGGCGGATCTTATCGAGTACTTGTGGAAGGATGATGAAACAAAAATAATCTGCGTCTATATGGAAGGGGCAAAGGATGGGAGAAAATTTTTCAACATTGCAAAAAAGGTTGCAAAGGATAAGCCCATAATAGTATTGAAAGCGGGCCAGACAGAAGCCGGAAAGGTTGCGGCATCATCTCACACAGGAGCTCTTGCCGGCTCATACAAGATATATTCCTCCGTGTTCAGGCAGACCGGAATCCTTGAGGCGGAAGGCCTTGAAAACCTGTTTGATTATGCAAGGATACTTGCCTATCAGAGCGACCCGCTCCCGAAAGGACGGCGTGTTCAGATAATAACAAACGGCGGAGGTTACGGAGTCCTTACGGCAGATCAGCTCGTAAAAAACGGGCTTAAGCTGGCAAAACCGTCTGCCGCAACAATAAAAAGGATAAAAGAGGGATGCCCGCCACATGTTATCGTCAAGAACCCGATAGACCTTACGGGCGATGCTGATTCCGAAAGGTATCGTCTGGCAATAGATGCCGCTGTTAACGATGACGGCATAGATATGATAGTAGTCATACTGCTTCCGCAAACGCCTATACTTTCAGATGATGTTGTTGACGTTATTGCGGAAGCTGCGTCAAAGAAGAGAAAGCCGCTTATAGTCCTTTCGGCAGGGGGCGGTTTTGCCGAGGTTCTCAAAAAATCAATCGAGGAATGTGGAATACCCACATATTCATATCCTGATAAGGCGGCATCTGCGCTGAGCGTCTTATACAGATTCTCTGAAAACAACAAGAGAAAATGATTTTGGAAAAATAAGGCTCTGTCATATTTCCTTTTCTATGCGCTTGACCTCGCCAAGCGGCGCGCATATTGTTATTATGTCACCTTCACGAAGCTTTGTTTTCGGAGTTGGAATTATCAGTTCCCCGTTTCTGTTTATTGCAGCTATCGAAAACTTTTTGGCGGCATCGTTTACTGCTTTTCCTATGAATCTGGATTTTTCGTTTATGACGATCTCAAACACCTCTGCCTTCTCCCCGGCGACAAAACCTGACAAAATTTTTCCCGGGCGTTCTATTGCCTGCTTGAAATCGAGAACGGCTGAGTTTGTTGTGTTGATGATGGACGATATGCCTATTTTCATGAAGACGCCTTCATTTGTCGTGTCGTTGATTCTTGCGACGATGTTTGGGATTTTTGACGATTTTGCTATCTCGCATATCATAAGATTCGTCTTGTCATCGCCTGTCATGGCGATAACGGCATCTGACTCGTCGATGTCGGCGTCCTTGAGAATTGCCGACTCCGAACCGTCGCCATGAAGGATGAGCGCATCTATTTTCTCTGCAAGGGTTTCTGCGCGCTTTTCATCCTTTTCTATTATGACAACATCATGCTTTTCCTTTACAAGAAGCTTTGCAAGGGCCTCACCCACTTTTCCGCCCCCGACAATTACAATCTTCATATAATCACATTGGTGGTTTTTACTAATAAAAGGAATCACTTCCAAAGCCAAATTGTCAATTCTATTGGGTTTCCGGTTTCGGAATCGATTCCTATTCGTTTGACTTCGTATACATCAGGTCTTTCGGCAAGATTTGCTGGTGTTCTGCCGCAATCTATTAGCATTTGCCCCGTTTCGGTATCGATTGCATTGATTTTTATATGAATATTATGTTTCCCACCAAGTGGGTCCGATTCGTATAGCTGCAGATCGTTTAACAATTCGGCATAGTTGTTTCTGCAATTATTGTTAAAATCCACTATTTTTGCGTGTTCTAAAACAGGCCATGAGTCTGCCAGACCATACTTTTCGTGTCCGCTTGCAAGGAGTGCTGATAATTCAATAACCCTACTGTTCATAGCATCAGCTTGGTGTGATTGTGAAAAGGATGCAATCTCACCGTTAAGCACACCCAGAATATATAATATGGATGCGAAAAGCACAATAGCAGCGAATATGAACTCAAATACTGCCTGACCTTTCACTTCTGTCATGATATCTATTTGAATAGTTGCAATAAATTGCTTCTCTGATTTACATAAAAAACATTTATTGGTTGAAAACGAATAATGTATCATGTCATCCTTTGTCCGTGTTTCTTTTGCTCTGGTGCTGGTTGTAGTTATATTGATGTCTGGCTGCTCTGATATCCCTTTCCTGTCAGGTTTCTTAGGGGGCACTGAAGTCAAACAGTTTGAGCATGACATAATCATAATAAAGGATGTGAGAGTGACGCCGGCACCTTCATTAAGACCTGGCCAATACATCAATCTTCATGTATACATAAAAAATCTACAAAAGATAGGGGCTGACGCAAAAAAAGTGAAAATTACCCTTTATGACACATGTGAAATTCTGAAGCCTGTGAAATCGGGGTCAGTGTGTCCCGGAAGTAAGATGACGGGAAACGAGAGGATTTGCACGATTGATAAGATGTATCCCCAATCGGAACAGGAAGTCGTATGGCGCCTCAGGGCCGTAGACCTAAAAGTTGAGCAGACGTGCAACGTCGGAATCCAGGTTGAATATGATCACGAAACGAAAACGATATCCTCAGTAGAGTTTGCAAGCCAGAGTGAGATAGAGAATTTGGTCCAGCAAGGTAAAGGGAAGACAAGTATCGGAAGGATGACTGTCGGAGAAGGTCCGGTGAAACTTTATATAAGCATACCTGGACAGCCGCTCATGGTTGGAGATGAACCTGTCGAGAAAGGTGTTGGAGTAATAGAGTTTTGGGTTGAAAACAAGGGATCTGGCATTCTTAAGGACAATAAAGTCAAACGTTTCGTGATAGAAAACCTTGCAACAAAAGGAACAGAAATAATAAAATTCAAGAGGAACGCCACGCTAAATGCAGTAAAAAAAATAGACACGAACGATGAAGATATCAAGAAAGACATAACTCTCACGATGATAGGAAGGTCGACACCAAAAAATACATGGCTGATAGTTCCAAACGACAATCTCCTAAAGGATAAGATATTTGCGACTTTGCAATTGGTTGGGACTGTTGAATATTCATATAAATTCACAAAAACAATAGGAATAACGGTGACGCCGATACTTTGAACGCGTTTTGATGAAAAATAAAATTTATAAGAGTTAAAACACCAATATCTATTTATGAAGTCAAAAAAAACAAACGCGGAGGAAATAGTCAAGCTTCTTCTAATAGTGCCGGTCGTGTTGTCACTTATGCTGTCTGGTTGCACTGACATGCTTGGTGGCGGCAGCGGCTCTTCCGGTAACGGTGTAGAGATAAAGGTTTTCAGGGCGGATATGCCTACTGTGAACTGCAACCAACAGGTAAATGTAGAGCTTCGCCTTCAAAACACCGGTGACTATGACGCGCAAGTTGCTACTCAGATATTCGTAATTGATCCAGCAAACTGGAACAATCCATTACAAAATCCACCTAACCCCTTCACGCTCAGGGCTGTTACGGATAAGTCCGTGGAACCTCCAATTCAGACGGTGAAATGGCAACTGAGGCCAAGCTGCGAGATGCTTGACATTCCAAAATCGAGTTCGATGGACTTCCACCCACAGGTTAGAGTATATCATACATATAAAACAGACGCGAAGAGGTCTATAACATTCGTCGATGAAGAGGAGTTAAGAGTCCTCTTATCGGAAGGGAAATCCCTTGCTGTAGGAGAGCAGACGACATCAAACGGGCCTTTAAGCATATCCATAGAGACAGTACCTTTTGCGCAGACATTTAATTCCTACCTCGATGTGCAGATACCTGTGCATATAAAGATAACAAACACAGGAGGCGGCAAGGTGCCTGGAGATATAAACAACAATTATCCGGTCGCAATAACAGTAACGGCACCTGTAGGGACAAGCTTTGTCAGCTGCACACCTCAGCTTAACGCTCTCACATATGGATACAGCAACATACCGCTTATGAACATACCAACACCAACATTCACAGGAGGTGGATTTGGCGACACAAGAAGTGGTTATGTATCGCTGTTCACAGATCCTGGTGGTCAATCGGCTGACATGACCTGCTTCCTGAGGGTGAATGATCCGACGAAAATAATAAGACAAACACGCTACATAAACGTAAAGATAAGCTATATCTACTATAAAGATACGCAACCTCTAACGATAACAGTCAAAAACCCAGCGGGTCAGTCCATGTTTTAGGTTTATTTCTTTTTTTCTTTATTGTACACACTGCCAGATGTTTTTTTATCTTAACGGAACCAAATAATAGTTATGCGGGCTTATGTATTATTAGCGATTATAATCCTTGGTATATTCTCTTTTGCGGGTTGCACTGGTTTTAATTTCCAGCTGGGAAATGTTTATTATAGTTCTAATCCTGGCGTAAAATATGGTATCAGCATAGTCTCGTTCACCACAGAAACACCAGTTCTGCTGCCAAACGAAGAAGGCGTGTTTGAAGTTAAGATGAAAAATGTAGGCTCGGTAAGATCGACAAGAGGTTTTGCCGAACTTCTCGGCCTCGACCAGTCATGGAGCAGAACGGGAAAAGAGATATTGCCAAATGAGGATGATTGTAAATATACAAATGGTGGGAGGATAAGCCTGCTGCCCCAGGATGATAACACGGGAGCTCTAGGAGGAGAATACGTGTGTACATGGAATTACAAGGCACCTGACCTATCTCTGGGAGAGATTGAATTCAAACCCATTGCCCGCGTTTATTATAATTACAGCACCACATCGATAAGCAGTGTTACCATAGTACCGAAAGAGGAAATGCGCTCGTTCATGGAAAACGGGGGGGCATTGAAAAGTGATATCATTTCCCAGACAAGATCCCCCATTCGTTTGACATTGAACCCCAAAAGCCCCATAAAGACATATCAGGGAGGAAAGTATGAATTCCCTGTAGAGATAAAGATTGAGAATGTGGGCGGCGGGACTGTTTGTCTGAATGTGGAAAAATGCAAGAAAGCGCAAGGTGGGTACATATGGAATGACATAATACTGCATTTGGAGCTCCCCAACGGTATAGAGAACATCGATTGTCCAATGGATGAAGAGGTTCATATACCTGGAAAATCGCAGGTTATAGGGTGCAGGTTGAAGATTGTTGATGATGTAGAAACTGTGACACAGAAATACATAACATTGTACAGTGAATACGGCTATTTTACAGATAAAGCAATGACAGTGAAAGTTAGGACAAGTTTTTGAGGTGTATTGATGAAATTATTATACATATCGGTGTTTGTTCTCATTTCAATATCTTTTGCAGGTTGTACAGGAATTAACAATTCACAAAGTTTTGGAAACGGTCTTAACATAGAAACATTCGAGCCTGTCATAAACGAAAAGCCATCTGGACAGCCTGTCGCTTTTAGAGTAAAACTGAGAAATACCGGAACCGAAACCGCATACAATGTTGAAGCGACGCTTGCAAATGTAGAAGAATTCGATCTGTACGATAATCAAGAGAAATTTTTCGATGAGATAGCCTCAGGTGCCCTTGGCACGGAACAGCCGGTGGTGTCATGGTCATGGGATCTTGATGCACCGTCTGTCCCTTCCGGAACACGTGTTTTATACAAACCCACGCTAAAGGTGAAATATGTATATAAGAGCGAAACGGTAAAATCAATAACACTCGTACCTGTGACAGAACTTAGGGAAATTGAAAACGGCGGCGGATCCTTGCCATCAGAGACCGTAAGCAGAAGTGGCGCACCTATATCGCTTGATATTGAAATAAAAGGTCCTATCTCCTTCTTCAAACGAAAAATAAAGTTTCCCATTTCCATCGTTTTAAGAAATGCGGGCGGAGGGTCTGTTTGCAGGAACAATTGCGAAGACGAAGAAAAAGATTACAATGTTCTTGATCTGTATATGCATACCGGTGATATAGAATTATCAGATTGTAATATAGAAGGCATACGCCTGACAGGCGGAAGTGCAACTGTTGTATGTAATGCCCAGATAGACCTTAACAAATGGCATGGGAAAAACGAAAACGATTTAACGGTCAAGAAGAACATAAGATTTGATACAGTCTATACGTATACAATAACAAAAACAACAGAGCTAACTGTTTATGGTAGATAAGGTTTATGGACCCGAGGGGAATTTCACACTTTCCAGACGTTTTGAACCCCTGACCTCCGGCTTTCTTCAGAAGAAAGCAAGATTTTTGCTTGGAAGTCATATAAGACCGGCGCTCTGAATGCTCCGAGACTTTCCCAAAGGAAGGTCTCAACCAAGCTGAGCTACGGGTCCATTTCTATAATATGCTTCTTAAAACATTATAAAAGTTATGCCACTATTTAAAATATGAGGGAAAAGGCTATTTCTCGCATCAGAAAAAATCTGGATTCCATGGGCTTCATAACTTCGGAGTGCACAGGTTGCATCGATATCATATCCCAGAAAAAAGAGACATATTTCATAAAAGTATTAAAGAATCTGGATTCTCTTACAGCAAGCGAGGCCTCGAACCTAAAAGTGGCGTCATATTTCATTTCAGCCACACCCATAGTCATTGCTGATAAAACAAGAACTGATTCGATAAAGGGGGGTGTTGTTCATGAACGATTCGGCATATCAGGCATCTCTGAAAAGACATTTTTTGATTATGCCGATGGAATATTACCACATATAGCATCTGCAAAAAGCGGGAAATTTGTGGTCGTGGACGGAAAGAGAATATTAAAAAGGTTAAATGAGATGGGCATAGGAATCGGGACATTCGCCGAAGAAGTAGGTATATCGAAACATACCGCAAGAAGATACATCGAAGGAGGGAGACATTCAATAGAGCTTTGCCTGCGCATTGAAAAATTCCTCGGAATAAATATAGTCAGAGGCTTTAATCTGGAATCATATAGCGCTTTTGATTCATTGGGTCCGACTTCTGTGTTTGAGAAATATCTTTCCAGAAAAATAAACTCTATGAATATCAATTTCAGTTTTATACACCGCTCGGCCTTCAACTTTGTCATGAAGGACGGCAATAAAAGGACAATAGCACGTGTTTCTGACAATATTACATTTATCAAAAGGAACACAATGCTTCTGAAAAACATATCGGATAATCTGGGTCTAGAATCCATCGTAATTACCAAACAGACGCGGTATGATAAAATAGATGGTCTGCCGGTGATGCGATTGAAAGATATAAACAATATGAAAAGTAAAAATGATTTCTACAGTTTTATAGAATCATTGAATCTCAATTAAGCAAAAATTTATATATAACCTAAAAAACATACTTTTTAAATATTAAACTATCCTATATACAACAATATTTCTAAAAATAAGAGGTGAGATTTATGGCGAATCCGATGGGTAATCAGCCGATATTTATCCTTGCTGAAGGAAGCACAAAAACATCGGGGAAGACCGCTCAGAAAAACAATATAGAAGCAGGTAAGCTTGTTGCTGATGCAGTGAGATCGACATTGGGTCCGAAAGGCATGGACAAGATGCTTGTTAATTCTCTCGGGGACGTTGTCATCACAAACGACGGGGCAACGATATTAAGCGAGATGCAAATAGAACACCCTGCCGCAAAGATGATGGTCGAAGTCGCAAAGACTCAAAACGATGAAGTCGGCGACGGAACTACAACAGCTGTTATAATTGGAGGGGAACTTCTCAATAAAGCAGGGGAACTCCTGGAGAAAAAGATCCATCCGACGGTCATAACAAAGGGTTTTAGGGCCGCAAGACAGAAATCACTTGCCGTTCTCGATTCCCTTGGCGAGCAGATAACAATAAAGGATAAAGATTTACTGAAAAAGATAGCCATGACAGCCATGACAGGAAAATCAGCGGAACGCTCATCAGAGAAACTTTCTAACATAGCGGTTGATGCTATTGTAAAAGTTGCAGAAGAAGTGAACGGGAAAGTTAAGATAGATACCGACGCCATCAAAATAGAGAAAAAACAGGGCGGCTCAATGACAGACACCGAGGTCATAGATGGTGTCATAATAGACAAGGAAGTCGTTCATTCCGGAATGCCAAAGAAAGTAGAAGAAGCCAAGATACTTCTTGTTGACACAGCTTTGGAGATAAAGGATCTTGAAGGTGACGCAAAAATAAGCATAGATTCCCCTGAGAAGCTTCAGGCATTCCTTGAGAATGAGGAGAAGACGCTTAGGGATATGGCTGACAATATTGTCAAAAGCGGTGCAAACGTTGTTTTGTGCCAAAAGGGCATAGATGATATGGCACAGCATTTCCTGGCAAAAGCAGGAGTTATGGCAGCAAGAAGAGTGAAGAAGTCTGATATGGAGAAGTTGTCCAAGGCAACCGGAGCAAAAGTAGTATCCGATCTGAAGAGCATATCTTCCTCGGACCTTGGTTATGCAGGCCTTGTTGAAGAAAGGAAAATAAGCGGAGAAGATATGATTTTTGTCAGAAAATGCAAGAACCCGAAATCAGTCACAATACTGATAAGGGGCGGTTCCGAGCACGTCGTTGACGAGGTCGAACGTGCGATGGAGGACGCCGTCAAGGGCATAGCAGCAGCTCTTGACCTTGGAAAGGTCGTGCCTGGTGGCGGTGCTATAGAAATTGAACTTTCAAGGGAACTCAGAAAATATGCAGAATCTTTCAAGGGCAGAGAGCAACTCGCGGTGAATGCCTTTGCAGAAGCAGTTGAAGTGATACCAAGAACGCTTGCTGAAAATGCAGGTCTTGATCCTATAGATAAAGTAGCCCTTCTTCGGGCAGAACACGACAAAGGAAATGAAAAGGCGGGTCTTGATGTATTTTCCGGCGATGTGAAGGACATGGTGGAGCTTGGTGTCATAGAGCCATTAAAGATAAAGATACAGGCAATAGAGTCCGCATCTGAAGTTGCCGAGATGATATTGAGGATAGACGACGTCATCGCGGCAGGCGGAGGTGGCGATATGGCAGCTTCTATGGGACAGGGCGCCGCCGGTGGCATGCCTCCGATGATGTAAGCGCCTTCACCCTATTTCTTTTTTCCATTTCTGCAGATTTATATATAGAAACAGACATAATATTTATCATGGCTTTCGAAGATGATGAGTACGAAATTATTCCGACTTCTCCGGTAAGGCGTATAGAAAAACGCTTGGAAAAATTGGAGCAGAGCAGCTATCCTGGCGAGGTTAGAAAGCTCACGGAACAGGTAGTTGAGCTGATAAAATCCAATCAGAAGATAATAGATGACAGCATAAAAGCGAATAACGACCTGCGCGCCGAATTATCGAAGATACCTGAGAAGATTGACAGTTTGATTGAAAGGATGGACAATTTCATGAAGCTTCTTGAGGAGAGTGCAACAGAAGAAGCGGTATCTGATGTTTCTAAAGAAACCATGGCGCCGCTTGTCGAAAAGCTTTCCGAGCTTGTTGAGCAAAACAAAAAGAGCTATGAGGCAACCCAAGCCAGTTTGGCAACGCTTGACATGATCGAAAAGAGATTGAAGCGGCTGTTTATGCAGCAATCGGCGACCCAACCACCGCAGCCACAAAGACAGATGGCCCCACCCGCGAGGCAATACAGATAGTGGTGTCTATGAAAAAAGGTATAACTCCTATAATATCCGTAGTGATTCTATTGCTTATAGCAGCTGCACTCGGGGCAACTGCGTACACATATTTTAGCGGTTATATGTCCGGGATGATAGGGACCACATTCAGCGTGCCCAGCGGAGGAATCTATTGTTCCGGGGGAAAGATAACCGTTATAGTGCGAAATGATGCTAGCGACGGAACTCTGACAACTTCCGACTTGAGTATAGTTACAATAGACGGTAATGCTGTCACACCGGCAGATATAACAATTGAACCTGGAAAAGCAGGAACCCTTATAAATGCTGCAAGCGGTTATGATAGCGGTTATCATGAGGTCGTGATTGGAACATCATCGAATGTTGTAAGGCAGAAGGTTTTTTGCCCGTAATTGCATTAAGAAAACATGTCCTTGAATCTCTTCACATTTCTGATTTTTCCCTGACAAAAATCAGGTTTTCCTCCGCCAGATCCTTCACATTCTTTCAGAATGGATTCAAACTCTTCTTTTACGGAAGAAGATGAGCTCTTTGCTATTATATCCCCATTCTCATTGGCAAGTATTATCATAGCGTTTTTGTTTCTCTGCGATATTTTCTCTGCAAGTGTTATCATATATTTCCTATCCCCGTCAATGATTTCAATAAGCTTCCCTTTTTTCACCCTTTCAAGATAGTCGTCAACGATGGATTCAAGCGATTCCTTCATTTCCCGCTCAATCAATTTTTTCTGGTATTTCCATAAGTCGAAAACGAGTTTGGAAAATTCATCAAGCGTGAGCGTTTCAGTTGTATAACCGATATCTTTAACACGCTCTTTAAGAGTTTCGTTCTTTTTATTTATTTTGCTTCTTATGTTTGCAATCTTTTCTTCGTCGTTTTTGATATCTCTTATGAACTTTTCTATTGTCATAAGCAGGATGCCTCTCCTAACGGAAAAGACATCGGCCGATTTTTGTATGTAACGTGAAACATCATAATGGTCTTTCGGATTTGTTATATTTATGTCGAATGTTTCAGATGCGATGTTCTCTATTTTTTCAAAAAGGTTCTTCTCATTTTCAACAAACTCTAACGCGGCCTTTCCGGTAACAAACTCCACCCTATTAACTCCATCTTGTACCCTTTCGGATTTTATGATTTTAAGCATCTGCGCTTCTTTCGTGTTCTCAAGGTGCGTGCCACCGCACGCTTCCACATCGTGGATGAAATCACCTTCGTGTATGTTAATCACCCTTACGATGCTCCCCGGAGAGGCACCGCCTTGATAAAGGACGAAGCCATATTTACCTTCTGCAACTTTCCTTGATAAGAACTCACTGCCGACAGTTAATCCCTTTTCTATAGCATCATTTGACATTTTTTCTATTTTTTCGAGGTCGTCGAAGGAAAATGGAAGATAATGCGTAAGGTCTATTCTTGACGATTCAAGACCTTTCTGTGCTCCTGCCTGCCATACATGATGTCCGAATAGATTTCTTGCAGAACCCGAAAGGATGTGCGTTCCTGTGTGCATTTTCATAAGCTCGTAGCGTCTGTCCCAGTTTATCTCTCCCATAACTTTTTTGCCTACTTCAAATTCACCGTTTTCGATAAGATGGAATACGATACCTTCATGTTTCTCTACCTTTTTTACATTCTTGCCATCTATTTTCCCGGTATCACATGGTTGTCCTCCACCTTCCGGGTAGAACAATGTTTCTTTGAGAACAGTCCACAAACCTTCATCATTCATAAATGTTTTGATAACTTCACTTTCAAACGTCTTTTTGTAGGGTTCTTCGTAGAACATGAGCATCGTCTTATCAACGCCTTCGATGTCGAAACTATTCTGTTTTGTTTCTTCTCTTTCGTTTGACATGTGTTTTTCTGTAATTTTTGTGTAGAAATCATCAGATATCTCTATTTTCACTTTTTGGTCTCCTGCAACCCTTTGGATGAGTTCCGGGGTAATTCCGTGCGATACATATATTTTTTCCATGGATTCTTCCGTTACCACACCGGATTTGACATATTTTGCAATGATACCTTTAGACCGTTCGATTGTGTTTCTGTATCTTTTTTCCTCAACATCGAAGATTTTTGAGAATATGCCTATTTTTTCTTTGAGTTCGGGAAACAACGGCTCCAAGAATCTGGCGTGCATTTCAGCGATTTTCGCAGCATCAAAATCGAAATTGAACTCGTCCATGAAACCGAGAGACCTTCTAAGAAGGACCCTTAGATTATATCCACCGCCCACATTTGAAGGTATTCCACCGTCTGTTACTGCAAAAAGAAGGGTCTTTATATGGTCTGTGATGGCGTATATCGCCTGCATCGGCCCAACGACCCTTTCAAGTTCCTGCATATCGACACCAAGTTTTGTTGCAATTTCCTCTCTTGCTTTCTTTATGTTGTTGACTTCGTCGAAATCAAGGCTTCCGGCAAGCTTTGAATATCTTTCAAAAAGATCGTCTTCGAGCAGACCGACTTCACTTTTCAACCATTTCACAACCGGGCCAAACACAGCTTCGTATCCATTAAATGTTCCATTAGAAAACCAGACGAGGCGTTCATGGCCCCAACCGACATCAATCACCTTTTGTGGCAATTCAATATAACCCTCACCCTTTTTCGTAAATTGTGAAAAGACGGAATTTACAAGCTCAAGACCGAGAGAGAACGTTTCCATGCAGGGGCCGAACTGAGAGAAATCAGGCATCGACCAGACGTCTTCCATATATATCAATTTATCTTCAGGAATTCCCATGACACCATGAAGGAACTTGTAATTGAGCTCGATGCATCTATCCTTCCAGTAATTCCCGAAAGAATGCTGGCCCCCCATTATGAATGATGTGTGATGCCTGCCGGTAATGCCTACATTGGGTATATCATTAAAGCGCAAGCAGACCTGTGGAACAATCAAGGGATCTGCAGGATATTCCATTACCATCTTGCCGTTGTCTATCCTCTGAAAGTCCTGAATAGATGCTATCGTGAAGAAGAGGTCGGGTCTCCATCTATCGACGACAGGATATCTAGGAACAGATTCATGACCCTCATCTTTAAAGAATTTCTCAAAAGCTTTCCATGTCTCAATATAGTCCATCCTTTTCTTGGTTACAGGATTTCCAATAAAGCCATACTCTTCAC
>JAADIF010000003.1:0-2144 GCA_013151465.1 Microcaldota archaeon
CTCACCCTGAGCTTTGAGTTTGGGTTGATGAAGAAATATTCCTTTATCCTCTCTTTGATATTCTTTCTTTTCATATGATAATATTTATTATCAATTGATATTTAAAGTTAACATTTTCATTGCAGTAAACATCTGATCATTTTTTCCAAATCCGCTTATCCTGTGCGCTTGCCCTGCGATTTTATAAAATTTAGAGTTATCAGCTGAATATGGAATTAGATGAATTAAAGAAAAAGAAGATTCCGGAAGGGGATATTATAGAATTCAACGTCCCTGATACGATGAGCCCATTAAGCTGGGCTATTATGGTGATATAATAGAGAATATTCCTGAATCGCACAGGGAATTTCATCCTGAGCCTCCTTTTTTAGAAGTTTATAGATTTCGTGAAAAACATGGCGTGTTATATGGAAGAGAAGAATACTCTCTCAGGGAAATACGGTGGCTTGTTAATAAAGGGAAAAGCTCTGTAGCCGATGTTCACACTTTTAGCTGATAATGCTTATTTAATTTAACGATTCTTGTTCAGGAGCAATAATTCGTATAAATCAATTAAACCATCCTTCACCAATAAATTAAGATGGCCAGATTGATGATTCTTGTTCTGATCGTGAGCGTTCTCATTCTTTCTACCGCTATGAGCGGCTGCGTGAGCAATGCTCCTGCAGCGCCTCCTGCACCCGCTTCGCATGCTGCTCCCGTGCAGGAAAAGCAGGGCATGCAGAATAATCATACAGGCGGCTTAAATGATACAGAGAATCTGCAGGTTTCCGATAGTTACGCAGAGCAAAAGAAACCAGCAGAAAAGGATGAGCAAAAAAAGGCAATAGATCTTTCGAATCTTCCTAAATTTGTGAACCACAATTTCATCGAACTCGACAAGATCTCGATGATATCAAAATACCGCTCAGGCTACGGGCACGATTTCAGCCACGGCACGGGAGAAACGTGCAGGAGCATGAAACATTACCTCTGGCTCAAGGGGATTGATGAATCCGTATGGTCCAGAATTGATGAAGGGACATTCGGCGCAGATGACTGGCCTTCCGTGAAATACTTCTCCCCCGCCGACGGAACCATAATTGACATGAGGACGGCAACCAATGTTTTTGGGCAGAAGGAAGCGCAGTTCATCATTCGGTCGGATGAGTATCCCCAGATATACTTCAATTTCTTCCACGTGCGTCCGAAAGACGGGCTTTCTAAAGGCTCGCATGTCAAAGCGGGCGAGTACCTGGGGACAGTGAGCGGGGGCTCTGATGCAGAAATTGCAGCCTCTGTCTTTATGGATGGAGACGAGCATCTTGTCTCATTCTTTGAGCTTATCGATGACAGCGTCTTTGCTGAATACGAAAAAAGGGGAGTCAAATCCGTAGATGATCTCATAATCTCAAAGGAGGAACGGGACAAAAATCCATTGAAATGCGCAGAGGAGATGCCTCACAGGTTCATCGGAAACTCGTTTACTTCAGATAAGGGGGAATATGATACATGGTCGATGGGGCCTGATAATTGGGTGGTTTTAGATGAATAACAATATCCGGAAATTGCAGAATGCATATCCAAGAAAATAATATAAGCTTCCTTTTCAATATAATAAAGATTCGAATGTTTAATTTTAAGGGCTCGGACATAATTTCCATCAACGACCTTAACAAAGATGATATCCTTTACATTCTCGATGTCGCAAAGAGAATGGAAAATGAGCCGCATGAGAATCTTCTTAAAGGAAAGCTCATGGCATCACTGTTTTTTGAGCCTTCGACGAGGACCAGGCTTAGCTTCGAAAGTGCAATGTCTCTTCTCGGAGGAAAGGTTGTAGGATTTTCAGAACCGTCTATGACATCAGTAAAGAAGGGAGAAACCTTATGGGATACAATAAAAATAGTTGAAAAATATACGGACATAATAGTCATAAGGCACCCTGCCGAAGGCTCGGCAAGGCTTGCCGCAGAAGCGGCATCTGTTCCTGTGATAAACGGAGGGGATGGCGCAAACCAGCACCCGACACAGACGCTTCTTGACTTATATACAATCTTAAAGTCCAAAAAGACATTAAACGGCCTGAATATAGGGATGCTGGGTGACCTAAAATACGGAAGAACTGTCCATTCTCTTTGCATAGCGCTCTCCCACTTTAATTC
>JAADIF010000003.1:2168-5195 GCA_013151465.1 Microcaldota archaeon
TTTCATATCACCCAAAGCCCTGTCAATGCCTGAAAAATACATTGAAATGCTCGATTCCAAGGGATTGAAGCATGCTGAAACAGAAAATCTTTCAGATGTTATCAAAGACCTTGATGTGCTATATGTCACACGAATACAAAAAGAGCGTTTTGCTGACCCGATGGAATACAACAAATATGCAGGCTTCTATCGGTTAGGATCGCAGATTCTAAATGAGGCAAAAAGCGAACTTAAGATAATGCATCCCCTGCCAAGGGTCGGGGAAATACTGCCTGAGCTTGACGAGACGGAAAACGCAATATATTTTGAACAGGCAGCAAACGGCATTCCTGTAAGGCAGGCATTGATTGCGCTTTTGCTGGGGATGATATAATGAAGGAAATGAAGATAACCGCAATAGAGAACGGGACGGTGATAGATCATATACCTCAGATGAATACATTCAAGGTTGTTGAAATACTGAGCCTTATGGAAAAAGATAATGTCATCATGGTAGGCGAGAACCTTCCAAGCAAAAAGCTTGGCAAGAAGGGCATAGTAAAGATAAGCAACAGATTCCTTACAAAGAAGGAAGCGGACAAGATAGCAATCGTTGCTCCGGGGGCAAACATCAACACAATAAGGAACTTTGAGGTGGAAAAAAAGGAAAAACTATCCATACCCGATATTGTTGAAAGCATTGTAAAATGCGCCAATCCGAACTGCATAACAAACATCGAAAACCATCCCACAAAATTTCATGTGCTTAAAAGAAATCCCCTCATGATAAAATGCCATTATTGCGAAAGGGTAATGCATAAAAACGATATAGAGCTGATATGAATGGCCTTAGGGATTGAAATATCCGGAATAAGACTTGGCAATCCCACTGTCCTTGCTTCAGGAATTCTCGGAACTTCCCGGAAAATGCTTGAAAGGGTAATAGAGAACGGCGCAGGCGCCGTCACCACAAAATCGATTTCTCTTGAAAGAAGAGACGGTCATAACAATCCAACCGTCATTGAATTTGATGCAGGATTGATGAATGCTGTGGGATATTCAAACCCGGGGGCAATTGATGCCGCATCAGAGTTTTCCGATATGCAGAAACTGGATGCTCCTGCATTTGTAAGCATCATCGGAAAGGAACCTGGCGATTTTGCAAAGGTTGCAAAAATGATGGAAAACAAGGGCTTTAGTGCAATAGAAATTCCTCTTTCATGTCCGCACACGCCAGGCTTTGGAACACTTGCAGGCCAGGATACGCCAGAAAAAACATACGAAATAACAAAAGCTGTCGTAAAAAGCACAAACCTTCCTGTATTTGTCAAAATCTCGCCCAACATAAAAAACATAGGAGATGTTGCGCAGGCAGCAGAAAGGGCGGGGGCATCGGCCATCACAGCCGTCAATACGATGGGGCCTGGCATGATAATAAATATCGATGCAAGAAAGCCCGTTCTGGATTTCAAGGTCGGCGGGGTTTCAGGGCCGGCGTTAAAGCCCGTTGCCGTAAGGTGCGTTTACGATGTTTATGAATCCGTGAAAATTCCCATAATAGGGACAGGTGGAATAATGAGCGGAAAAGACGCAATAGAGATGATCATGGCCGGGGCGGCATGCGTGGGAATAGGTTCGGCGGTCTATTACAGGGGAATTGATGTTTTTGGCAAGATAACAGCGGAAATAGAAAAATGGATGGATAAGAACGGATATAACAATATCAGGGAAATGATAGGTGCTGCGCATGAATGAATTAGAGCATGTTCACATGGGCAACGGCCATGGACTTCCTGAAATTGTGAAAATAGAAAAAATAGTCGATGAGAACAGGAATGCAAAAACATTCTTTCTTGATAAGCGGATTGGCTTTAAGCCCGGCCAGTTTCTCATGGTCTGGATTCCAGGCCTTGGGGAAAAGCCTTTCAGCATATCCTACGCAGGCGCCATGACGGGAATAACGGTTTACCTTAAGGGAAAATTCACAAGAAGGTTGTTCGAGATGAATACAGGGGATAGAATTGGAATAAGAGGACCATACGGAAATGGTTTTACTTTGAAGGGCAATGCATGCGTTGTCGGAGGCGGGGCGGGAATTGCGCCTCTTGCTCCTCTCATCGAAAATCTTGACGATCCTTATGTCATATTAGGCGCAAAAAATGCGGACGAACTGCTCTTTGATAAAAGGTTTCCTGATGCGATGATAACAACCGATGATGGCTCGAAAGGATTTTCCGGCTTTACGACAGAATTGCTTAAGAACATTCTCAAAGAACGGGCATTTGATGTTGTTTACACATGCGGGCCTGAAATCATGATGAAGAAGGTTTTTGAAATATGCGAAAATGCCGGCATAAAATGCCAGGCATCGCTTGAAAGGTACATGAAATGCGGCATAGGAGTCTGCGGCCATTGTGAAATAGACGGCTTTCGGGTATGCAAAGATGGGCCGGTATTTTCCTCGGAACAATTGAGAATTATGGAAAGCTTCGGAAAGACCGCAAAGCTCAAAAACGGGGAAAAGGTTTCAATAGAAGACTACACGAGGCACCGATACGAATGAGTCTTTTTGTGAAGAACGGCAGGGTTTTCCTCAATGGAAAGCTTGAAGAAAAGAACATATTCATAGATGATGGCATAATACAGAAAATAACTTCGGGAGATGTTCAATCTGACGAAACCATAAATGCCAAAGGAAAGATAGTGCTTCCAGGCGTTATAGATCCGCATGTACATTTCAGGGAGCCCGGCCAGGTTTACAAGGAGGATTTTTTTACAGGCTCTGCCGCCGCCGCGGCAGGAGGCATTACATGCATTCTTGACATGCCAAATAACAAGCCTCCGATTCTTACAATAAGGAATATTGAAAATAAGAGGGAACTTGCAAAAAAATCCGTTGTCGATTATGGTTTCCATTTCGGCTCGTCCGCTGATAACATCGAAGAGATAAAGAAAGTGGAAAATGTGGCATCTGTAAAAATCTTTATGGATGCAAGCACCGGAAACATGCTTATTGAAAATGAAGATGATATCAGGGATGTGATGAAT
>JAADIF010000086.1 GCA_013151465.1 Microcaldota archaeon
GCATCAAGGATCTTATATAGTCGTAATCCCTTGTATCTATGAACAGGTACCCGCCACTTTCAATCATCTCGGCAAACTTGTTGACAACGATTTGCTGCGCCTTTTTTGTGTACTCCCTCGTGCCTCCTCCGATATAAGTGAGAGAATTTCCTGTAAGGTATGCAAAATCAAAAAGCCCTTCATAAGGAGGGTCAGCATCAGGCAAATCAAACCAGTTTGCTTTGTGAATAAGAACCTTCTGGTTGTTTTTCTCAAAAAGCGCTTTTGCCTGTTTTATGAAATTGTCATCTGTTTCATTTGCTTCAACTGTTTCCAATTCATATCCTTTTTCTGAAAGAATTCTGAGAATGTTGCTCAATTCGATGCCACAGCCCACGCCAAAATCTATAATTTTTCTCAAACCGTTCCCGATTATGATATCAGTAAAAAATTCAATTTCTTCCTTTTTGGGAGGGCCTTTGAATGTCGGATATATGTCTTTTTCCCATGAAACAAACTTGTAATCGTTGAACTCTTCTATCGGGTTGCTGATGTAAGGAAGGGTGTTGACAAAAACCATATTTATTATTTTTAAACCAATTTTATAAGTAGTTCTTAAAACCGAAAACGCTGCAAACATTCATCAAAACTTTTAAGTATGAAGGGGGAATTATAGCTATAATTGTTTTGGAGGAAGTTATTATGGCAGATAAACCCGTTCCAATGAATAAGCTTAAAGAAGGAAATTTCATAACAATTGACGGAGAGCCGTGCAAGATAGTGAAAATAACAAAATCGAAGCCGGGAAAGCACGGCTCGACAAAAGTCAATGTCGAGGCGATGGGGCTTTTTGATGAGAAAAGGCACACATTGATGAAGCCTTCATCTGACAATGCCATGGTCCCTATAATAGAAAAGAAGAGTGCTCAGGTCCTCTCTGTTGCCGGAGATACAGCACAGCTCATGGATATGGAGGACTATTCGACCTTTGACGCGAAGGTTCCCGATGAATTCAAGGACAAGATGGTCGAAGGCGCAGAAGTCATATATTGGGTGATAGGCGGAAAGATGCTCATAAAGGGTATTCAGTAGGGCACATCCCCTTTCTATTTTAGAAAACAAAAAGAAAAGAAAATATTTAAGCCTCTCATTTAGGCAGCTTCAATTTTTGCGAATATTCCCAGACCAATGGGATTTTCCATTTTTCTCCCATCACTGCCTTTATTAATGCTATTATCGAGATGATGAATACCACAGCATTCAGAAGCCCCAATATCTGGGTCAACGGCCACAGGAAGAATAATATCGAACCTAGTAGCCACAATATAACTTCTATGAGAAACAACTCAAGACCCTGCCTCAGGTGGAATTCTATGAAATCGTTCCTCTTCTTCACAACGAAAAGAGGAATGAGAACAAGAATCCCAAGATAAGACAGGATGGCCGTCATCATCTCGTCAGATGAAAGATTTTTTTTCATAAAAGATAATTGCACAAGCCCGCTTAAAAATGCAATTCATCTAAATATCTTGCTGCCAATAGCGGGCGAGAGAAACGAAAGTTTCGGTTTCGAGGTTTTGGGCTTCGTATGCTCAGGGACATGACCTTCCGCATGCGTGGAAAATCTATCTCTCAGACTTTTTAAATCCTTCATGAGCAACGAAAACTTGAATTTTTCATACAATCTCTTTGCCCTCTTCATATCATTTTTCCTGAGAGATGTCTTCGGCGTGCTCATATCGATGCAGCTGCAGTACCAGCATATCTCGGCAAGCCCTTTGTAAGGGGGCTCTTTCAGTTTAGTATATGATGAATGAATCCTGAAGAAGACGCACTCCTCCCCCATCATTTTGCATGCTTGTTTGTAGCTCTCTTCCTTTTCATTCATTTCATTTTCAAGACGTTCTTTGTCTTCTTTCTCATAATCATATTCCCATGTCGGCTGCGACTCCTCAAAAAGGAAGCGGTCGCATATTATATTTTTCTTGTCTATTTCCCATTCCTCAGCAAGTCGCTCTTCTGTCGTCTTTCCCTCTGCACAGTTCCATGCGCCACACATAAAATGGCAATAAAACGATGCTGAAACAGCTCCTGTGTTATCCCTTACATCGCTTGAGATAAGCCCGCTTGCAGAGCCAAACCAGTCATCCACAAGATAACCATTTTGCTCCCTGAGTTGGGGAGGGTCGCATTCATAATTTCCTATTATCCTTCCTTTGTAAAGGAGGTTCATATCCCTCCCGTGGACAGTGCCCTTGCCCTGTATCGTCTGATAGACGACCCAGTTTTCATATCCCTTTCTCGAACACAAAAGCACGACTCTGCTCTGTTCCGCGGTGCACATTCTTTTCACGTCGACGGGCCAGTTCCTGTAGTTGTGCAGGTTTTCTCTGGTCGTAGGGATGGAACCTATTCCAAGAACAGAAAAGGCCGCAGCAGATGACGCAACAAGTAGCAAAACGAATAAGGACACAAGAAGAATAAAGACCCCATCACCGAAAGGGTGATTGCACTTTGGATCACCCATAATTTGCAATTGGAAAGAAGCTTTTTAATATTATTGTTTCCCGGAAAATTCAACCATCCTCAGAATTTCATCTCCAAACTGCGCAAGTTTGGCCGGTCCTATCCCCTTGACATTTTCAAGCTCTTCAAGCGTTTTCGGCTTTATCCTGCAAATTTCAGCAAGCGTGCTGTTCGTAAGTATCCTGTATGCAGGAAGTCCCATTTCATCGGACTTGTAGAATCTCCATTCGCGAAGGTCGTTTGCAAGGTTTCCGGTTATTTTAAATTCCGGTTCTTTGGGGTCTCTTTTACGGATAGCCTTCTTTTGCTTTAATTTAGGCAGGTTTTTTGCAGAAGCTGATATTATCCTTATCATAGCGCTTGAGATGTAGTTTGTCATGCTTTTTCCGTAATATGATAGGATAAGTCTTTCTTTTGCGCGCGTCATCGCAACGTAGAACAGCCGCCTTTCCTCTTCCTCCCTGTCATAGTCGTGCATCCTGAACATGTCCATTATGGGATGCTCGGTTGCGCGACAGGGGAAGTTTGTTTTCGTGCATCCTATGAAAAACACGACACGCGCCTCGAGTCCTTTTATAGCATGTACTGTGGAGAGTATCAGGTCATCTTCCGACTCGTTTTTCGGGCGAAGAAGCTCATCGCTCTTGACGACATGCTTTATGCCGCGCCTTTTGAGGATGCGCGACAGATCCAGAAGCTGCCTGTTTGTTCTTGCAAGGACAAATATCTCGTTAGGCTCCACATCGAGCGTTTCTATCTTGTCGGCAACCGATTCAAGCTCGTCCTTTTCGGTTTCATAATTATCAAGCTCTATTGCATCCGGTATGTCCTTTGCATTCTCTATGCCGGGAAGACCCATCAATTTTATGGATTCGTTTGCAATCGATGTTATATGCCCTCCAGAGCGGTAGTTTTTTACAAGCGGCACGATTTCGGCACCGGGATATTTTTTGTCAAATTCAAGAATGTAATCAACCCTGGATCCGCGCCATCCGAATATCGCCTGCCTCGGATCTCCGACGGCGAATATATTTCCAGGATCAAGTATATCGATAAGCCTTATCTGGGATGAGTTCACATCCTGGTACTCGTCAACAAGGATATGTTCGAAATGCGGTATGATATCGGGATACTTCCGAAAGAGGCGGAGCGCATCTTCCAGCTGATCGGCGTAATCGCGGTATCCTCCCTTTTTCATCAGAGCATCAACAAGAATGCACATATCAAGAAACCTGTCGGCTATTGCCTTTTCTTTGTAACCGACGTTCTCCACCATGAGTTTTGATTCTGATATTCTCTTTCCTTCGCCTTTGAAAAAATCCACGATGTAATAACAATCGTTTACAAGTGACATGAAAAGCTCCTGTTCCGTCTTGTTTCTTTTCTGGTTTGGCGAAAAATACATATTTATCATCGATGTCGGTGTCTTTCCCATCATCTTTATTGCCTTGTTCACGAGTTTTATCTTGCCGGAATAGTCTATCATTTTTACAGGTTTTGGATAAATCAGATTGCCGTGTTTTTTCAGCGTCTTTTCGCAGAAAGAGTTGAACGTTTCCACGTTGACCCTGTGGCATCCGTTTATTCCGGACAGGCGCTCCTCAAGCTGCCTTTTCGCCTTGCGCGTGAATGTTATTGCAAGAATTTTCTCCGGAGGAACCGAGCGAAACCTAACAAGAAACTCTATTCTCTTTGTAAGAGTTGTCGTTTTCCCTGTTCCTGCCCCCGCTATGCAGAGCATCCTTTTTGCGGGAGATATTATTGATTTTTTCTGCTCATCGTTGAAATTTTCAAGGAGAAAGTCAAACGCCTTAAATGCCTTTCGGTCAGCTTCCGTAATTTTTGCAATTCTGCCTTCATACGCCCCTTTGGCTGCAGAGCGGTGGAGCGTCGGGTGCATTATCTCGCGCAGCCCTTCTCTTGTAATTTCATACACCTTTACGAATTTGTTGAATGACGGGCTTGTCCTTGCAACCATCCTGTTTATCGTGAGCTTGTCAAGAATGTCTTTTATGTCCTCCTCCATAAGATCAAGAGAGCCGAATGAATCAAGCCTGTCAAGACGATTTGCGCGTATCGACCTGTTTTTTGCGTTACCATGAAGAAAATCGACAAGAAGGTTTGCGCCAACGCTGAACGGTATTTCATTCAGAGCCTTGAGAACCCTGACATGGTCAGGAACTTCTTCACGAACATTATGTGAAAGTGGGGCGTCTTGTTTTGCGATTGAAGAATTAGTTTGCTTTTGCATATCAACATAGTTATTCTTCAAAGAATTAATTGTTTAGAGAAGTTGATCATGGAAACTGCACAAATGCAACATTTCCGGAAAGCGCAAGATCACTTGCATTCATCGTTTTTTTATTTCCTGAAAGGTCTGTGACAATAACAGTACCTGTTATCTCTTCCGGAATGCTTCCACTCCAAAGAACGTAAACAGGTTTCTCGTCAACGATGAATTTGTATTGCCCTTCATTCACTTTTTCCGCAGCGGTGAAATAATCTATCTTGCTTATCATCGTTTCGAACGCATAGAAGATCTGCTGCTTTTTTGAGCCGGGGCCTATAAGCCAGCTTTCAGGATCTCCCGGGCTTTCATCAAGGCCGACGTAGAATATCTTGTCTATTCCCTTTGCGAAAGCCTCAACAAACGACTTTGTTACAGCCTCGGACCATTCATCAGGCGTCATCATGTCCTTGCCAAACATATGCGCTTCGAACTCTGCTTCTGTTATCCAGTGCTCCTTGTTTTCGATCCCGTTTTTCTTCATGAAACCCTTTGCTTGACTTACTAAAAGTCCTTTGTCCATTCCGATTGAATGATGCGTAAATATATCAAAATACTTTGCTCCTCCAAGCCTGATTACCTCGCTCCAGAAATCTTCTGCTTCCGGCATGAAGCCAGCCATTCCGCCGTTTACTATCTTCGCATCAGGATCTGCCTCATGCACAGCTTCGTAGGTCGCCTTGAGAATATCATAATAGTCCTGCGCGCTGCCCTCGAAGAATGTAATGTCTTCAAGTGATGGCTCGTTTATGACCTCCCAATATTTTATCGGATATTTGAGGCCCGGCATATCATTAACCCCATCGCCATCATATCTCTCGACAATGGCCTTTACGAAATTCTTGTACGCGTCCATATTGCACGGCTTCTGGCGGTATCTTCCAAGCATCATGAATCCCCGCATCTTTCCATCTGAAAGCTGCTGTCTGCATGTTTGCTGGTCTATATCATTATACGGCCATATTGTCGCGATTGCTGTGAAATTATTGTCCTGGAGAAGCCTTATCTCGCGATCTGCATCCGAGAAATCATATGAGCCTTGCTGGCGTTCTATCATACTCCAGATGAACGGTCCGGGATGCGGCCTTGCCCAGTGCACATTCAGCTCAGCTGCATAGGTTATTGATTTCTCGGGGTGCATAAAGCCGAAATGTGAACCCTCGAACGGAAAAACGAGAGGTTTTGCATCTTCTTTTTCTTCATCATTTACGGAAAGGGTGTTTTGATTCTCTGGCAAGGTGGTATCATTTACATTGCTGCGGCCTTCTGAGGCAGGAGCGTCATTTATGCCGTTGTCAGCGCCCGATGAAGCCTGCTGTTGTGTACTTTGCGTACAGCCGCTCATGAAAACAAAAACAGATACAATCAAAACAACGGAAATTAACGCAAAACTATGATTCATAGTTCTTACTTTGTGTCAATCACCTAAAAAACTATCGTCGACCGCTGCTTTTAATCATTCTCCGACCCCGCCGAGCCCTTCTTCAGCCTTTGCTCATACTTTTTCAGAGCCATATCAAGCGCCTGCCCAAGGTCAACATCAAATGAATTTGCAAGCGCTATAATTGAAAAAAGCAAATCGCCAAGTTCGTTTTCTATTTCCTTTCTGTATTCCGGCTTGCGCTTTCCGTAATCTGTCATTTTGAGAATTTCTTTTGCGACCTCGCCAAGCTCTGAGAGCGCATCAAGCACCCTGTGCTCGGCAGGCGCGTCAAGGTTATGCTGCCTGCAGAATTCTTTGACTTTTTTCTGAAGGTCTTCATGGTTCATATGATAATCACAAACTCTAATGTTGTATAGCTAAATGTGAGATATAATTAATAATAAAATAGACTAACTAATATGTAATATGCAAAGAAATATGCAAAGAAAACTCTATATATATTTATTGATTGTACTTTTCTCATTTCAGATAGTTGTTCAGAGTTGTGATGCTATAGATGCGGGGGATATAAATAGCGTAATAGTCAAAGGGTCGTGGAAAAACGACCCTGCTCACAAGCTCGCTACAGACGGTCTCACATCCTTTATGAAATCTGTTTATGGAAAAAATGTTGATGTTGTTTCCGATACGTCCATCAGCGCTATTCCCAACAACGCTCTCATCATAGGGGATAAAGGAAATACATGGATAAACAAACTCGTGAAAAACGGGGCGCTCAGCATGCCTTCTCTAAAGAAGGACGGTTTCATAATAAAATCTGTAAATTACGGAGGGAAAAATCTCATCATAATTTCCGGAAATGGTATATTGGGCAATGTTTACGGCATCTTTTATTTTACCGAGCGCTTCAGGTTGGATCACGACAAATCAGATTGGAATATCAGAAGAGAGCCGGAATTTCCCATCAGGGTATGCCATGGCACGGTTTCCATCGAATTTTGCCTTCAGATGGGTGGTAATTATAAAGAAGCGGGCGGATGTAATTGGTTCACAGCGCTGGATTATAATGGTTACGAAAATGGAAAATATATCCCATCAGCCAACCCCTGCAATTTCAATTCAAGAAATATCAACGAAGTAAAAAAATATCATATAAAGACATATTCACATGGCGATGTATTCACCGTCCCAGATTCGATGCCTACATCATCTGGAAAACTTACCGATGAAAAATGGGAGATGCTTGATTATCAGATACGCAAATTCTTTGCTTCTTATCCCGTTGACATTGCACAAGTATCTTATGCAAGACATGTGCCCATTAATAATCCACCAGACGGTTTTAAAACAGAAAGTGTTAATTGGAGAAGCTATCGGGATTTGGGAAAGATGACAGCGATCCTTTCAAAGGCGGCGAGGGATTATAACAGGCACATCCTTATTAGGACATGGGATGATATGGGCGAAGTGATCGGCAATCCAGGACACTGGCATACCGATATACAAAAGCATCATGACATAGTAGAAGAGGCACGAAGGCTTGGTGCTGATATGGATAAAGTCATTTTCCAGTTCAAATACACCCCAGGTGACTTTATGCGTTACCAGGAATATAATCCTGTCGTTGCCAGCAGGATTGGCAATTTCCTTGTCAAATGGCAGGTAGGAGGACGTGAATACGGAGGTTTTGGCATCCTGCCATATTATCAAGGTATGATTTTTGCCGAAGGGAATTATGAGAAACTTCCCAAAGCCGGCATGAAAAAAATGAAAGAGGATGGAACTATTGGGGTGGGCAGCATTGCGGAGAAAGGTGTATGGGATAGATCGAGTGATTATGCATTTGCTCATCTATGGTGGGATGTTGATTCCGATCCGCGCGTCCTTGCAAAGGAGTGGGCGGCTTTGGAACTTGGAGTGGAATATGATTCTCCACTGGCACAGACACTTGCATCTGCGGTAATAGATAGTCCCGAAATAAATTTGAAAACATTATACATCAAGGAACATAACATTCACTCGGAAAAATATGGAGATTTGATGGTCTTTACACATCGCAATTATCTGCTCGGAAAAGCCGAACAATGGCCGTATAGTCTTGATGATGCATTCACGGATCTTAAAAGCTCAGATAAGGTGCAGAATGCTATTGAAGAAAAGAAAGAAGCCACAAGGATGATCAATCTCTTTCTTGCCCGTATAGATTCATTGAGGCAGAATGCCCCTGCCGGAAAGGATGATTTTGTAAACAAGATGTACGCATCGGCATTGCAATACAAGTATCTGGTTTATACTGTTAGATATTATGTATCCGGCATGCTCGCCTACTGGAACGGCGACAATTCCAAAGCACGGGAATATCTGCGCGATTGGAAAATTTCATGGGATTTTTATGAAAACCAGATAAAAGGACCTGATTATAATCCAGAGAGGGATAGTTATCATCCTCCTAAATTGATTGGAGCTGATTTCGGTGCCGAAAATAAGAAAGGGGAGCACCCATGGAGTTATAAGAATCTATATGCAGACGGAGAAGATAAGCCAGGTTCGATGACAAGAGATATAGAGAATATAGCGCATATGAAAAATAATTTTTATAGGGGCATATATCCTGAGAGGTTATTGCATTTCTCTAAATTTTCGGATGATATGAGCTTTGAGGCATATGTCGGCGTGCCTTATCGCGCTCTGGCAAACAGGAATTACCTTATTGTAGCCGACATAACAAATGTAGACGGGTTTATGGGTGATGGGAATGCACAGATATCTAACATCAAGCTTGATATCAAAACTGATGGGAAACAGGCCGGAACTGTACTCTTTTCCAATAATCCCATATCAAGTCATGACGTTCCCCTTTTGATGGCAACAAACTGGAATTCCAACGATGGGGGTATTGTAACATCCACGATCGAGTTCGACTATGACGGAAATCATTATATTCTTTCCGGTATAGAACCTTTACCTTCCGAAAGCTGCCAATGTAGCCAGTGGATAGATCAAGGTTGCGGTCATGGTTCGTGTGAGGGTGATGAAATGTTTCAGGTAAGGACATGTACTAATACAGGCTGTGATTCAGAATCGCGTTGTGTTTCTGATAAGTCGTGCGAAAATGCTGATGACAAAACATCCATCTCATATGAACTGAATCTGACCAAAGGATGGAACATTATATTTATACCTACTGAAGATCATGTCGATATTCCATCACTTGGTGTATGCGGAAAAATAAATGCATATGTCTTGAATGGAAGAAGGCTTAAAGCCGTCGATGCATTCGTTTCAGGGAAATCATATATAGTAAGGATGAGAAAGAACTGCACCCTAAATCTAACCGGATCGATGCTGTCTGCCCGTCAGGTTGAAATAAAACAATGGTGGAACATCGTTGGATTCAGGAGAGGCATTTTATATGAAGAAATCACTGCTGTATGTGGGAAGTGTTTGATTCTTTCTTTCAAAGATAGAATATTTCGGCTTATAAGACCAGGAGAATATTTGAAAGAGAACAAAGCATATCTTATAAGAAGCCAGAAAAACTGCATCATGACCTAAATATAATAACATGCCATAATTAGCCATTTTCAATCTAAACTTCCGTTATCCAGTCTTCTTCATTTTGCCAAAATGTTTCAATCCTTTAAACCAGTCAAGAGGATTTGCCGTCTTGAGGTCTTCGAGAAGAAGACGCGCGGAATCGGTTACAAGATATTTGTCCGTGTTTTCGAGCCATTCTCCTATATCGTATCCGCGTACCTGTAGCTCCCTTGCCATGAATGCCATCTCAAGAAGGTCTGCATCCTTTGCAATGTTTCCCGCAATTGTGTTTCTTTCCTCCACCTGCTCCCAGAGCGACATCAATTCATCAGAAAAATCCAGATTCCGGAGCTGCTCCTTTACGGCGCGCCTTTCGTCCGCCTCAACATAGCGGTTTGCTATCTTGTGGATGTCGCCTAATCTGCATTCCCCCATGTCATGGAACACGCACATTGAAACAATTTCATGAGGATTTTCATATTTTTCCATCTTCGCAAGGACGTATCCTATCTGCGCCGCACGGAGGGAATGCTCGGCAACGCTGTCCGGATGATCCACGCCGAGAAGGCGCCATCCCTCATGCTTTATTCTTCTCAGCTGCCCCCATTCAAAAATAATATTTATCAAATCTTTAGCATTCATATCAAAACTATAATCCTTGAATTTATAAAAACTGATTACAATGTATAATTGATTTTATGGATAAAGAAAAAATCATAGAAAACAGAAAGGCTGATCACATAAAAATATGTCTCGAAAAGGATGTCGAATTTAAGAAAACGAACGGCTTCGAAAGTTATGATTTTGAGCATTATGCGCTACCCGACATAAACATGGACGAAATTGATTTGAGGACGCGATTTCTTGGAAAACCTTTCAATTATCCTTTTTTCATAACGGCTATAACCGGCGGAACTGTGCAGGCTGAGAAAATCAACAAAACGCTTGCAAAAGCAGCAGAAGCCATTGGCATAGGTTTTGGCCTTGGAAGCCAAAGGGCGATGCTCAAGGATCACTCCCTCAAAAAGACATATGACGTGAGGGGCGTTGCACCATCCACTTTCATTGCAGGAAACATAGGCGCCGTCCAGCTTCCAGAATACAATATGGAGCAGATAGACTCGCTTGTCACTGACCTGAACCTTGATGCACTGTGCATCCATCTCAATGCGGCGCAGGAAGCGGTGCAACCGGAAGGAGATACAAGCTGGGAGGGGGTTGCCGACAAAATAAAGGAAATGTCAAAGAGCACAAACTTTCCCGTAATCGCAAAAGAGACGGGTTGCGGCATATCCGGCAAAACGGCAAAACTTCTGAAAGACTTAAAGGTTTCAGCGATTGACATAAGTGGCGCAGGCGGCACTTCATGGGTAAAAGTTGAACAATACAGAAGCAATTCCGATATGAATATTTTCAATGAATGGGGCATTCCGACAGCGCAGTCGCTTATCGAAACTGTGCAGGAGGTCGATATCCCTGTCATAGCATCTGGGGGGATAAGAAACGGCCTTGAAGTGGCAAAGGCGCTTGCCATGGGCGCCTCACTTGCCGGCTTTGCCTTACCAGTATTAAAGCATGCAACAAAAGGTTTCGAAAGTGTTGTCGCCTACTTTGAAAAAATAGCAGATGAACTTAGAACTGCAATGTTTCTTGTAAACGCATCAAATCTTGAAGAATTGAGAAAAAACACAATCATAAAAGTTGTGTGAGTGTCGTTGTAGCGACGTTGATACAATATATCAGATTTTTTCAAGAACACTCTTCATAAACTCTTCTTTCTTATCAAAGAAATCTTCAAGATTGAGAATGATGTGCTCCTCTTTGATGGGCTCCCAGAGTTTTTTCATTTTAAGGTAAACCTCAAAATCTGCATCGGAAAGATCTTTTCTTTTTTCAATCCATTTCTTTATCCTTTCCTCTTTATTTGTGCATTCCACGATTTTCATCTCTTCTGTAAGTGTTTCTGCAAGTTTTTTCGCCCTTTTCCTGTATTTCTCACGGTAGAATGTACCATCCAGTATTACGGATTTTCCTGCTCTCACCAGATATTCAGCGACAAGAAAGAAGACGTCATATACGCGTTCCTTGTCTTCTTCAGAATATGAGGGCGAACCGCTTAGTTTTTTTCTTACTTCATCTGTCCTCAAAAGAAAAAGATCCAATTCTTCAGAAAGGGCTTTGCCAAAAGACGTTTTCCCTGTACCCGGAAGCCCGCATAAAAGAACTATCATATCATCACATCAAAGCCCTCTCATGGTTATTGTCGCCTTGTTTGAAACTGTTCCATTATTTGAAACAACAACCCTTCTTTCACCCTTGTTGAAGACGCCCCTCTGGCCAACAAGGTCAACAAGGTCATATGCCAGATACATCCGAATATCATATCCTTTCCCGAGTCCGAATCCAAAAGACGGTTTCGGTTTGTCAAGAAATGTCTTGGCTTCTACGATACCTATCATATTTTCTATCTTCTTGTAGCTTCCCTTGCTAAAGACAGCAAACACCATCGACCTTTCAAACGACTGGTTTGTTGTCATAGAGTATGTGCTCGTCGAGCTTGAAACGGAAACAGAATATGGCGTTTTCAGATAATAAACAAGACCTGTAAGTGCGTCATTTTCATAAGAGCATACATAGTAGTGAGGCAGGGTTGTATATGTCGCAGAATTCATGCTTCCTGCGGCAACCTCTCCCTGACCGGGTATATAGACAGTCGCATCCGTATTCGTGAGTGTCATCGTAACCTGAAAGGAGTGGACTGCAAAAGCCGATGACGGCAATGACGAAACAACGAGAATGCACGCCATGATAATGGATAAATAAAATGCCCTCATACATAATAATTGTCGGATGCCCTTAATAGGATTTTCATTGCACGCAATTCACAATATAAATGTGCCCAATTAAACTAATAACAGGTGAAGTGGATGGTGGAATATTTGGATATTGGTTATGAATATGGTTCTAATGACCTCGTTGCGGAGTATTATGCAGAGCCTGCAAAAGGCCTTACCCTCGAAAAGGCGGCAGAGCATCTTGCAAAGGAGTCAAGTATAGGAACGTGGACTGACATATCCACGATGAATGAAAGAATTGCAACAAAATTGAAACCGCACATATTCGAAGTTGATAAAAAGAAAAATATTGTCAAGATTGCATATCCTTCAGAGCTCTTTGAGAACGGCAATATGGCCCAGGTATATTCTGCGATAGCTGGAAACATCTTCGGAATGAACGCGGTGAAGAACCTGCGCCTTGAAGATATCGATTTTCCAATTAAGATGATAAAGGGCTTCAAAGGCCCAAAATTTGGAATACGCGGGGTAAGAAAGCTTCTGAAAGTAAAGGATAGACCTCTTGCCGGAACAATAGTGAAGCCAAAAGTAGGGCTCAATCCATCACAACACGCAAAAGTCGCTTATAATGCATGGGTGGGAGGCCTTGACATCGTAAAGGATGACGAGAATCTCACATCGATGAAATTCAACAAGTTTGAAGAGAGGATAATAAAGACGCTGGAGCTAAGGGACAGGGCAGAATCAGAAACAGGGGAAAGGAAGATGTATATGCCAAACGTCACTGCAGAAACGCAAACAATGCTAAAGCGCGCGGAATTTGTAAAGGAGCATGGCGGGGAATATGTCATGATTGATATCCTGACGGCCGGATGGAGCGGGCTTCAATCGTTAAGGGAGGCAGACCTTGGTCTTGTCATCCATGCACACAGGGCGATGCACGGGGCTCTCACGCGAAATGAAAGGCATGGCATCTCGATGATAGCGCTCGCAAAAACGGCGCGGATAATAGGCGTTGACCAGATACATATAGGAACCGCAGTCGGCAAGATGCATGGCGGTACAGGGGAAGTGAAAATGCTTGAAATAGAAGTTGAAGAAAAGTTTGTTCCCGAAAATGACAATCAGCATATACTCGAACAGGAATATGCAAACCTAAAGCCCGTTTTTGCGGTCGCATCTGGCGGGCTTCATCCGGGGCTTACTGCACCGCTTATGGATATTCTGGGAAAAAATGTGATAATGCAGTATGGCGGCGGATGCCACGGCCATCCCGAAGGAACACGTGCAGGCGCCGTTGCGATACGCCAGTCAATCGATGCAAAAATAAAGGGAATTGATGTGAAAACATACGCAAGAACGCACAAAGAACTTGCTTTTGCCCTGAAAAAATGGGGTTATAAAAAATAAACCGGAAAGGTGATTTCTTGAAGCTGAAAGTGAACCCGCTCAATTTTGAGGCAAACAAGCTTATAGTAATGCTCAATGCTGAGGATGCAAAAGAAATTGACGTAATGCCGCTTGAGCGGCTTGCAATAAGATACAAAAACAGGGAATGCGTGGCGATAGTTGACATATCAAACTCGCTTGTAAAGGAAGGGGAAATAGGACTTTCGATAGAAGTTTCCGGGGAACTGAAAACAAGACCGGAATCGGTAGTTACTGTCCGTATGACAACTCCTCCCAAGTCAGTCGAATTCATAAAAAAGAGGATGAGCGGAAAAGAGCTTTCAAAATCAGAAATAGAGCATATCATAAACGACACCGTCGAAAACAGGTTATCCGAGATAGAGTTGACAGCATTTGTCATGTCTTTGCATCACCGCAAAATGTCGATAAAAGAGGCAGCATACCTTTCCAAAGCGATGATAGGAACAAGCAAGACGCTCAAACTTGGAAGGCGTGTGATCTATGACAAGCATTCGATAGGCGGCGTTCCCGGCGACAAGACATCAATTCTTGTTGTGCCTATAGTTGCGTCAATGGGACTCACCATACCCAAGACATCATCAAGAGCGATAACATCTCCTGCCGGCACAGCGGACAGGTTTGAGTGCATTGCCCCCGTAGAGTTGGGCATAGATGAGATAGAGCGCGTTGTAAGAAAGACAGGAGGTTGTCTTGTATGGGGCGGAGCGGTTGACCTTGCGCCGGCTGATGATATGTTCATCAAGATAGAATACCCATTTTCCATAGATCCGTTCCTTTTGCCTTCTGTCATGTCGAAGAAGAAGGCCGCCGGAGCAAAATACCTTGTCATTGATATCCCGACAGGGAAGGAAACAAAGGTCAAGACACTGAGAGAATACAGGGAACTTTCGGAGGGCTTTATTGAACTTGGAAAGAAGCTCGGAATCAAGGTGAGGACACTTTCAACTTTTGGTGACCAGCCGCTTGGACGCGCTGTCGGGCCGGCACTTGAAGCGCGTGAAGCGCTTTCCACAATCATGTGGAAGAGGCCGCCGATAGATCTTGTCGAGAAGGCAACGGCTGTTGCGGGTGTTCTTCTGGAGTTTGCAGGATACAAAAACGGCAAGAAGGTCGCACTGGACGCCTTAAAGAGCGGAAATGCGTATCGCAAACTGCGTGAAATAATAAAGGAGCAGGGAGGAAATCCTGACATAAAGCCGGGCGATATAAAGGTGGGAAGGTTTAAGGTTTCTGTCAAATCGAAAAGCTCAGGGATAGTTGAATGGATGAGCACCAAGGCAGTTGGCATCGTCGCAAGGGAGGCGGGCGCTCCAAAGGATAAGGGTGCGGGGATATATTTTCATAAGAAACTAAACGACAAAGTGAGAAAGGGCGACACGCTTTTTGAGATTTACGCAGAGAAGAAATACAAGCTCAGGAGGGCGCTTAACGCGCTTAACAGGACGCCTGTCATGAACGTGGACACGAAGTTTGATATGGTGCTGAAGGTCTACCCAGAGGAAGATCGTGAAAGGTTCTATTTCATACTTGAAAGATGATGCTTTTTCGAGAATAATAAATTAAGCCAAAACAAATTATTCCTCATGGACGATTATTCCGGCAGGGTTACTGAGAATGATAAGAAGATTCTTTTTGTCATCAAGCCTCACATCTTCAATGCGATTGTTCCTCATCTTGCAAGAAATCTCATATACGCGTTTCTGTTAAATGTGTGCATCTTTGGAGCTGTTTACATTGCGCAGGTGCTCGATATAATAAGAAACATCATAGATTTCAGTTCATGGCTGTTATATCCTTTATTTTTCATAACTGCGCTTTTGCTTGCATTTATCCCGCTCATATGGAAAGTGGTGATATTTCTCAACACCCAGTATTTCTTTTATATAGATCGGATTGTAAAGGAGTTCGAGTTCTTCATCATCAGGAGGCAGTCGGTTTCATATGACAAGATTGTCGATGTCACTATAGACATGTCTGTCTGGGACAGATTATGTAGAAGTGGTGACATAACATTACATACTGTAGAAAACAGAGC
>JAADIF010000085.1 GCA_013151465.1 Microcaldota archaeon
AATACGAATCGATAAAATTTCTCCATGAAAATAATCGTGCAACTATTCCTATGTTTCGTACCCTTTCAAAAAACAATCTTATCTTCTCAATATTGACGTTGCCGCTTTCGCCCATGCCATAGATATGGTGTTCTTGATTTAAAGGTTTGTCTCTGCAGTTTCAGATATTTTCTTCCATAACCTTGAAAATATATATCCGTAAACAACCGACCCCAAGAGAAGAGAAATTATGGTTTTTCCTGCAGTTGCCATCGTTAGCTCGTTTAAAATGAATGGTGGCATTATGTATAACAACAAAGTTATGACTGCAAAAAATATGAATGCTTTCCTGAATGCATTCTTGCCTGGCAACTGTTCCCATAGATGGATGGTTGCCATTCCTATCAAGATGCCGATTATCGTTCCAATACACACATCTGATAACAGACCAATCACAGAAGACAAGGATATTATACTTTTTATTGCGATTCCAACCATATTTGGATTGCCTCCGGACATGGATAGAACAAATGCCACAATCACAGCGAATAATATCCCTAAGACTGTAACAACCGCACCCGCAGCAACACCTGCAATAACTCCCGGTTTTATCCCTTCCTTAAAATCGCCTTTTGTAATATCCAGACTCTTCAATCTGTCTCCATCATATTCCAATTCTTCATTTTCAGTGTTGTATTGTTGTGATCGAACCGAAAGACCTGCCTGCAGGATGGCCTCATCAATTTCTGCTAAGCTATAACCTTCTTTCAGAAGTTCGTTTTTTAGGGCATCTACACTGTAGCCCTTTGAACTCCATTCCTTAAGATATGAAACAATCCGTTCATCTGTCATAAGAAATATTTGCCAATCTTCCTATAAATGTTCATCCCACGATGGCAGATTCCCATGTTCCATGAAGATTGCACGTTGCCCTGGCCATTATCTTAGAGGTCTCGACTGTTCTTTCATCGAGCTCAAATGTTGCTGCCGGCTCATCCTCATCATCAAGTTCTTTTTCGGCGGCGATATTGCCGTCGACAAGCAACTCTATGTTCGTGATTAGATGCTCCGGATTCATCGGATGCGTGATGCCAGAACCCACCTTCACAATGACTTTCCCTGCTATTATCTCAACAGAAGGTGTATGTTTTTTTTCGAAATCTGTCATTGAATCAATATGCTTAGGCCTGTTTATCTTCATATTTCAACCTCCCCTCTGATAGATGAGTTTATTTTGCAAGCGCAGCGTATTCAGGCGTTATAAGAAGCCAGTCAGAATCAACGCCTACTATATTTCCGTTATTTGCGACAACTGTCTTCTTGAGCTTCTCGACAGATCTTTTGAGTTCGCCGATGTCTTTTTCTTTCATTTCTTTTATTTTAAGAAATACAACATGACCACTTCTTATTGCCCTCAATATCCTGTCAGTATCGGAGAAATCAGCAAGGTTCTCAACTGCTATCGAGAGTTTTCCACTTCTGTCGGAATCGTTCATCACGTTGACTTCGAAATATTCCTCTCCAATATTGTTCACATCAAAATCAACATCATTATCCTTTGAGAATATTCCTTTCAGCCCCATAATCATCCCTCCATGCAAAAATTATATCCCGCAAAATCGAATGCGATCTTTGCTATCGATAACCTCCCAAAACTTACTATAATATTAAAAATAAAGTTTAAATATGAACACTGTACCCTGTCCCGGGGAAACGACTTTTTCAGAACAGGTTCTCTTTCTAATCTACTTCCAGGGCGTTTGTCACTTCTTTAATGAAGCCGTTAATATCTTTCACTAGCGCTCCTGCAGCTTTCCTGTGACCGCCGCCACTTCCTATGCCGGCCGATGCCGCCTTTGCAAGAGATCCAACATCAACATGACCATCCTGACATCTCAGAGAAACCTTGTACATGTTGTCCCATTTCTTGTATATTATAACAACCATATTGGGGTATTTCTCAGATATGAGAGAAGATATCACTGATGATATGGAAAAATCACTTTTTATCTCATAAATAACGCTTCCCTTTCCGTCATCTTTCTTGCCGTTCTTCTCAAAGTCTTCAGTTATCCTCTTTATCTCTTTCGAAAGCATTTCATGCCATCTGGAAAGCTTATTGTCTGATATGAAATCATAAAACGATCCGCTTGCAACAATCTTTCTCAGCGAATATCCCGCACCCCACACGCCTTTCACGGTTATTGAGGCGGATATCATCTCTGCTCCTTTTGAAAGTGTGCTCGCCATTATATCGCCTTCGACAAGCTTCGGATCCTTTCTTCTTACGCTTTCGATAACGTCGGGACAGTCCTTTGTGCCATAGTCGCCTATAACACCGATTCCCGCAATCCATGAGTATCTCTCGGACTCGAACCCCATTGCACTTAGCATCTTCCAGATTATGCAGCTTGCTGGCATGTACATGTTCTTGTATTCATCAAGCAGCATATTGTTTATGTGCACCATTCCAAGCTCGTTGAGATCTCTTTCAAAGGGATGATGATCTATGACAGATATTTTTACCCCTTCAATTCTATGCAGCAAATGCTGCAGTTTTTCATAATGCTGGTCGGCAGGTATGTCCACAAACGTTATTGATTCCGGATTAATATCTGACAGTTGCCTTATGAACTTGTCATCTATTATCGGCCCTTCGCGGCATATTGTTGTAAAGCCCGAAAAAAATTTCATTAATTGTGCAGCGGATGTGACACCGTCTGCATCCCTGTGATATACTAACACCTTCTTCCCGTCAGAAGAGAATATCTTTTTGAGCTTCTCCAGTGCATTTTCATCAAAAATCATAGAACTTATATGAAGCGCGCAGGTTTAAAAAGGGATGTATAGAATGTATAATCTTTCTTGTCACAATATTAATAAATCCCCAACAATTATTAATAAATCTATGAAAGGGTTATATTTATGAAAAAGAAGGTCATATCTGTAGCATATCCAACTATACCGGTAGTTTTCGTTTCCTCTGTACATCCAGATAGAATACCTCTTCACAATACAATGGGCCTTGCCGTGACTGACTTGAATGAAGAAACGAGGGTTGAGACAGAAGTTGAAATTAGCGGAAAAAATATAGAATTCATGCTTAACGGAAAACCTCTCGAAAAAGATAAAATGAGAGACCTTGAAAAAATAGTGAAAATTTTTGAAGAAAAATCTAAAGGTAATGTAAACGGTCTTAAAATTGAATCAAATAACTACAAAATCTATTCAGGGAGTAGCGACGCCGGGGCGGCGGCGCTTGTTGTCGCACTCGATGCACTTTTTGAAACGAAAATGACAAAGGATGAACTCGCAGAAATATCGATGTTGCTTTCGGAATCGTCTGTAAGAGCGATGTATGGGGGTCTTAATGAGCTTAATGTTGACGGATATCCAAAATTTTATGGCAAGCTGATTGCAGATGAAAAAGACCTTGAAGGTTTAAGGATATTTGCCATAGGCTTCGATTATCCTACGAGGGTTTCTGCAGAGGAAATATTTCATGCGTGTAGAAGCAACCCTTTTTATGAGTATCGCCTTAAAATGGTACCGCAATGGATTGCAAGAATAAAGCTCGGTATCCTCCATAAAGATTGGCATGCAGTTTTTTCTGCAGCTGAGGAAAACTGCGCAAATGCGCATTACCTTTATGAGTCAATGGGGCTTCGCTCAAGGAAAAAGGAAATGATGAATGTTGTAATAGATGTCGAAGAAATAAGAGCGAATGGTCTTCCATGCTACTGGACAGCAGGAGGCGGAAAGGTCATCAATGTGTTTTCGTGGGGAAATGAAGCAGAGAAAGTGAAAAAGGAACTTGAGAAACGCGGGCATAAAATAACCGAATATAAAGTTGCTCCTGGCGCAAAGGTTATAAAAAGGAATAGAGAGGTGGGATTATGATTTACGATAAGAATAATTCACTTTTTTTGGCAACAGGGCTTTCTTTGGAAAAAATTTCGGAAGTGTTGAAGTCGGGCAATGCTGAAGAGAAGCTTGGCGAATTCGGGGAGAAATACCTCAAAAGGTATAAAACTTTCAAAGAGTATAAGGAGCTTGTTTCAAAAGGAGAGGTAAAAGATTCCCTTGTTCCTATCATCGCCGCGCTTCCATGCATTGGTAAGACGACTGTATCACGGGAAATTGCAACCGCTTTCGGAACAGGCAATGTTATGGGAGGCGATTCTATAAGGGCTGCATTCAGAGAATTGATAAGCAAGAAAGAGCATCCTGAATTCTTCTGCAGTGTTTACGGGGCATGGCAGTTTGTCGGTGATGGAACTGAAACAGAAGAAAACATAATCGAAGGATTCTACAAACAGTCCAGCATAATGAATAATCTTATGCAGAGGATTGTTGCAGACAGGGGCATGAGGGATGGAGAGAGCATGGTAATAGAATATCTTCACTTCCTTCCTACCCAATATGAAAAGGCGGTCCTTGAGCATCCCAGTGTTATACCTATAGTGCTAAGGCTCGATTCTAAAGAAGAGCATGAAAGAAGGGTCAATATGAGAGATACTTCTACGCATCTGAAAGGCAATGGAAAGCGCCTCATACCTGCACTTGAAAAATACAGAATGATGCAGGAGGTGCAGTGCGAGGATGCGAAGAAAGCAGGAGTGCCTGTCATATCTACAGATAATTTTGAAGAGGCACTCGACAAGATATTTGATATTATCTATGAACATATAGAAAGGATAATAGAGCTTAAGAATACGCCACATGACAATATAGAGATTATAAGAAAGGTCATGGAAGAGAGGTCATTGAATCCTGATAAATAGAGGTGATATCATGGTGGAATTTGCAAAAGAAGAGCTTGAGATGATAGAAAATGGTGACAAAGAAGTCATGCAATGGGTAAGGGAGAATGTAGGATGGATAGAGGAGGAATGGCCGAAAATCCCTCAGAAAGAAGAAGTTTCGGGCGAGGCATATGTAAAGGCCCATCCGATTTTAGGTATAGAAAAATATCTCGGTATGTGTGACAAGTCTGAAAGGTTGGCATGGTTTCCTTCATTGAAATTCACAAACGACTCTTTCACGACAAAGACATGGATTAAATTTGACCCATCACTTTCAGAAGATGTGATAATATTCGGAGATGAACTTGCAGGAGACAAGGACAGGAAACGGTACCTTAAAATCATAGATAAGTTCAGGGAATGGACAGGATGCAAGACAAAATGTGTTGTTGTTTCAAAACATATACCAAAAATACCTGCAAAGGCAAAGGGACTCGGCTTAAGTGCAGCCTCTGGCGGAGCGGCTGCAAAAGCCATAATAGAAGCGGCACTGCCTGAACTCAACGGGAACAAAAGGTTTCTCAATGTCCTTTCAAGATACCTTTCCGGCTCATCAACATCATCTTCTGCTGGCGGTTTTTCGGTGTGGTTTTCCCATTATGGCATAGACTCGAAAGACAGCTTTGCAATCCGTTTGGATGAAAAAAACGATGTAAAGCTTGTCGTTGTTCCGATACCAAAATCAATCCACACAGCAAATGCGCATGATGCAGCGCAGAAATCTGAGTTGTATAAATATTGGGCAACAAACAAGCCAAAAAATGTGCTGAAACTTATGGAAGCGATAAAGAAGAATGATGTGCATGCAATAGGAATGATTGCAGAACTTGACTCTCTGAACCTGTTCCATCTGCTTGTTTCAGGCGACGGATTCTTTAACTGGAACGACATAACGCTTGCTGTTCTTACGAAAGTCATTGAGCTTAGGAAAGAACATGGGCTTTGTGCATACTGCTCGATGGATACAGGACCAAGTGTTGCCATCATAACAAACAGCGCCGATGCGGAAAATGTGAAAAGCGAGATAGAAGCTTTCCTAAAAGAAAAAGGGGAAGAATATCCGGTCTATATAGCAGATGAAGCAGGAGCACCGGAAGTGCTTCCACTTGAGCAGAAAAAGGAGCTTCTAACTGATGAAGTTCTCGCCATTCTCAAGGAAAAGGGTGTTGAGGTATAAATGAGAAAGCGCTTATATTTGACTTCGGGGGCGTCCTTTTTACATCATGGGCTGGCATTTTCAGGCGCATCCCCGACGTCACAATTTCAAAAGAAAAGGAAAACGACATCCTTCATGGAGAGCAGTGGATAAAACTCAAGCACGGAATGATAAAAGAAGATGAATACTGGGATTATTTTATCAGGGAAAGCAAAACGAATCTGAAACGAAGCGATCTCAAGAAAATTGTAAGGGAGATGATAATCCCGAATGGCTCCATGCTTGTTTATACAAGGAAACTCGGCAGACATTTTCGCCTCTTCATACTTTCAAATCATGTAAGGGAATGGATTGATTTTCTTGAAAGAAAATACAAGTTCATGAATATTTTTGAGAAAACATATTTTTCTTTCAATTACGGTGTGAGCAAACCTGATTTGAGTTTTTATCAAATTTTGCTAGATGAAAACAATCTTGACCCGCAAGAGTGCATCTTTATAGACGATTCTGAAAAGAACGTCAAAAAAGCGCAGGGTTTGGGGATGAACGGAATAGTTTTTAAAGATGAAAATTCCTTTCTTAAAGAAATTGGCATGCGGGTGGATTTATGAGAGACGTTGCAGCAATAATATTCGACTACAACGGCGTTTTGGTGCTCGATTTTGATGTGCATGCAGAGGCGTATATGAAGGTGTTTGAAGAGGAGGGGCATCCCATAACAATGGATGAAATGAAAAGCATATTTTGGATGTCTGCAAGAGATAAGGTAAGGTTTGCGCTTGGGAAAGAGACACCGGAAGAAAAAATAGATGAGGTTCTCAAGAGAAAGGGGGAGATTTTCGCGTCAATCCTTCCCAACTACAACATAATCCCTAAAGGTCTTGAAGAGGTTTTGGAAAAGCTTTCCTCTAAATACAAGCTTGGCATCGCGTCAAACTGCTCACTGAAAGACATGAGGCTTGAATTTGGCGATTTTATGTATTTTTTCAAAGTGATATTAACGGCTGAGGATGTCAGAAGGAAAAAACCTGATCCTTATCCCCTTCTTCTTGCGGCAGAAAAGCTTGGCTCAAAGCCTGAGGAGTGCGCCTATGTCGGCGATGCTCCCACCGACATGGAAGCAGCAATAAATGCGGGCATGCTCTCTATAGGCATCCCTACGGGCGTAAACACGAAAGAAGAGCTCGAGAAAGCGGGTGCGGGGGTTGTGGTGAATAATCTGAACGAACTGAAAAGTGCACTTAGAAAAAAAGTTAAAACTGATAAAATCTCATGAATAACGGTATAATGACTCGGGAACCTGTCTTTTTTTCGCGGTGTAGTGTATCTGCTCAAAACTTTCTTTCAAGATGACAGGTATATTTTCATCTTTGAATTTACTTGTATAATCTGCAGTTTTTCTTGCCAACGGAGGTGCAAATCCTATGAAATAACCGCCGTTTTTCCTCACTTTTAACCCTATTGTATCAAGCGGGGTATCATCCACAACAATTACATCAGCGTAATCAACTTTTAATTTGCGGAGAAGCTCTTCGATGTGTTCTGTCCTATTATACGGAATAACTTTTCCGCTTAACATGTGGGCTGATTGCCTCAGGTTTTGATATTCAACTTCTTCCCCTTCAGGAGAAATTAAGACCACATTGTTTGCTTTTCTGTAAGTTATTTCTGGACCGCCTAAATTACGAATTTTTCTGCATGTCGCATCAATTGCTGGCTGGATGCTGTTTGAGGCAACTATTATAGCCCATCCATCATTATACAAATCCTTTAAAACATCCGGAGCATCTTGAGGCAAAACGCCGTGTTGATATATTATATTTTTAAGATTCCTAATACTAAGACCCTTCAGAATCTTATTCTTCCATTTAACAGTGTCTTTGCGTCCATATCTGTCTTCATCTCTCATTTCATGACGAACAAAAGTCACAAAATCGCCAAGATCACCTATAGTTTCTATATTTTTCTTTCCACGATTTTGACTCCACAGTGTAATGTAATGTTCTACATTAAATTTCCTACTATACTCTCTTCTGAATTCATCTAATAATGAACGCACATCACCCTCATTATGATGCTCGGCAAAAAGGGTAGTTGATCTGCTATTTGTTTGCAAAACACCGTCATGATCAAAAATTATAGCTCCTCTAAACTTTCTACGAGGAATTATTGCTGCCATATAAAGGTTATTGAAGGAAAAATTTTAAAAAACATTATTGTTTCAACAAAAAACATTTTTCAGAAATTAACTTATTAACCATCGTCACAAAAATGACGATATGGCCACAAAAATGACAACCGAATGAAAACAGGTTTTGCAGGCCGGTCTGCAAAATGAGGGTTCAAAATGAAGGATTTGATTTTGGTAAAACTTGGCGGCTCGCTCATAACAGACAAGTCAAAGCCTTACACGTTGCGCGAAGGCGTTCTGAAGAGGCTTGCACAGGAGATTCACAAAGCGAGAGAAATGTCAGGATTTGATCTTATTGCCGGGCACGGCGGCGGCTCGTTTCCGCATGTTTCCGCTAAAAAATACCAGACGCAGAAAGGGATAATAAATGATGACAGCTGGGAAGGGTTTGCGAAGGTTGCAAGCGATGCCGCACGCCTCAACCGTCTTGTGGTAAGCGCATTGATTGATGCCGGCGAGAAAGCGATTTCTATCCCCCCGTCTTCAGGCGTGATATGCAGAAATTCAAAAATAATTGAATGGGATACAAAAGCCCTTGAAAAATACCTCGAAGCAGGGCTTCTTCCTGTTCCCTACGGGGATGTTGGGCTGGACGAAGAAAAGGGATGCTGCATCATACCGACTGAAGAGGTTCTGGGATATCTTGCAGAAAAGCTTGGCGGAAAGCGCATTATAATGTGCGGAAAGACTGACGGTGTCTTTACGGCCGACCCGAGCAAAAATCCTGACGCAAAGCTCATACCCGAAATAACAAGGGAGAATTTCGATGAAATCAAAAAATACCTTGCGGATTCCGATGGAATCGCTGATGTCACCGGAGGCATGGTCATAAAAGTCGAAAAAGCGCTCGAGATGTCAGATAAAGGAATAGAAACGTGGATTGTCAACGGGATGGAGCCAGATATTCTCAAAAAAGCAATTCTCGGAGAGAAAATAAGGTTCACAGTTATCAGATAGGCATTTAAAATTCATATCATATTCTTTACGTATGAGTAACAGAGTAATTAATACTTACGCTGCGCTATGCAGTGAAGGTTATCAGGTATCACCTGCGAACATGGCAATGAGTTTTTATCGTGCTTCAGTAGAAGGCAAATCCATAGTATCTGACGTTGACAGGACAATAACAACAAAAACGACAGGCTTTGAGTTTATAAAGGCATTGAAGGAAGAAGGAATATTTGACAAGAAAGTACATGATGAATTCGTAAAGAAACTTGATGAATACAGAAAAAGGAACTATCATCAGGACTGGATGGTAGAAGTCCTTGCTAATTCATACTCAGAGGGACTTAAAAATCAGGATTTTGAAAAAGTTTATGGCGTCGCAAAGGAAATTGTCCAGGATATGGAATTTCTTCCCGGCGCAGAAGAAACGATAAGAAAGCTCGGGGAAGATGGATACATGCTTTTTGTGCTTTCAGCAAGCCCGCATGAGGTAGTTTATGCTCTCGCCCAAAAGCTGAGCGGCGGTGCGGATTTCATCCATCTGATAGGGTTTGCGGTGCCTCTCAAAGAAGACGGCGATAAGCTAATTTATACCGGAGAAAAGCCGTTAAAAGATTTCTACATGACGAGCACGAAAAAGGGGGATCTTGTAGCCCTGACAGGACCGCACATTGCGGCGGTTGGCGATTCTCTTGGAGATGAGAACATGCTTCTGGCTGTTAAGGAAAGCGGCGGAAAGGCGATAGTCGCAAATCCCAAAGAAAATTTCATAGAAGTTGCAAAAAGTCACGGTTTTCATGTCATAGAGAAAGAGGAATTTCCGTCTTATGAATCCATAATTTAGTTATATTAGCAAAGCGTGTCTGCAATAAGATAGATGACTTGGAATGATTTATCGTTTTTGATATTATTACATTAATTCTTCTTTCAGGATGCGTTTCTGTCATGAAGAAGGCAGAAAGCAACGATGCGCAAACGGCAAAAGATGCATTTTCCACCAGTCAGGCGATGATAACAGCGTGGAATGCCCGTTCGGAAGGCACAACGATCCGTATCCCGGAAAATGCGGGCGCTACGTCGATGGGTATGGGAACGGCATATGCGACCTCAGCGAATGAAAACAAGAAAAAAAGGTATGTCTATACGATGTATGAGTCCTTCAGATATCTTATCACCTTTTTATTGGTCGGTTCTCTATCCAGACCAAAATCGCTCATCGCCTTAGGCAGTAGCTCTCTCCATCTTCTTTTCCATTTCGTTTCTTCTATGATTTGTGCAATTATACCTGCATCACTTATAAATCCCATTTCAATAGAAAGTTGATCTGCATCAATATCTCTATGAGTATAATCTCCCAGTCCTTTCCGATATCCACTAAACATGTCCATTTCTTTGGCGCAAAACTATTTCAATATTGGTGTCATCTACCAAACCCGCACGTATTGCCTTGCTTTTAATTCGGTTTAATCCGCCAGAAATTGCATAAATTAATTTTTTTCCATGAAGTTTTTTATTGATTTGCAGCACACCGCTTTTAATTTTAGAAAAGAAATAATTACTACATATCTCAATATCGTCTTTTGAAACGGAAAGGGGAATAAATGAGGGATTTGAAGCGCTCTGATGATTATGTAGGCAGGTTTGCCAACCTTTCCCATGACGAGGGGCTTTATGTTCTTAATGATATGATTCTGGACGGCGGTATTTATACCTCAAAACCTTCCCGAAGACGCCATGAAATCCTGCAAGCTACCAAAACATACACAAAATCCAACTATGTAGTCAAACTACAGCCGGATATATACGTATCAGGAGAGCTTGATGTTTTTGGGTATAGCCGTAGAGGGAAGTATCCCTTTATAACAGAAGTCAAGGAAAGGAACGGAAAAGGAAGAGCGAAGGACCAGATGGGAAAGTTTGCTTATTTGGCGGCAAACCCCTCGTACAAGATTCATAACGCGCCTGAAGAGCTTCGCATTTTTATAAAAGTGATACGCGAAAGAAGGAGGCCCTTGCTGTTTTATTTCTCTATAAAAAATGCAATTCTCGTTAATGTTACATCCAACGTTCCGTTTTTCGATAAATCGTGGTTTGAACATCTGGAAAGCTCCAAATTCCGTGCAATAGTAGAGGATTACGAAAAGTTCAGGGAAACCTATCAGGGTGAAGAGTTTCTGTTAAACGCTTCGTAAGAATGGTCTTCCCAACAAATTTATAGCAAAATGCCTATATCATCCCATGGCTTCGGATATTGTGGTGAAGGGGGCAAGAGAGCATAACCTGAAAAACATAGACGTTGGCATACCGCGCGGAAAGTTTGTCGTGATAACAGGCCTTTCCGGCTCCGGCAAGTCGACGCTTGCATTCGACACGCTTTATGCCGAAGGCCAGAGGCGCTATGTGGAGTCGCTTTCCGCCTACGCAAGGCAGTTTCTTGGGCTCATGAACAAGCCGGACGTTGATTCCATCGAGGGGCTTTCGCCTGCAATCTCAATAGAGCAGAAGTCATCATCGCACAACCCCCGCTCAACCGTCGGGACGACGACGGAAATTTACGATTATTACCGCCTTCTTTTTGCCCGCATAGGCATCCCCCACTGCCCAAAGCACGGGGAAAAGATTCAGGCGCGCTCCCCCGAATCCATCATGAGCCAGATTGAAAAGGATTCTGAGGGGGAGACGATAACGGTGCTTGCGCCTATTGTGCGCCAGAAGAAGGGGACGCACGAAATGCTCATTGAGAACCTGAACAAAGACGGGTACACGCGCGCAAGAGTTGACGGAAAAATAGTAAGGACAGATGAAAAGGTTTCTCTTGAGCGCTACAAAAAACACGACATATATATAGTGCTTGGCAGATTTTCGGCATCTGACAGGGCGCGGCTTGCCGAGGCGGTCGAGGAGTCGATAAGAAAGGCAGAGGGGCTTGTCAATGTCTTGGCGGAAGATGGGAAAGAAAAACTTTACTCTTCAAAAATGGCATGTCCTGTATGCGCTGTATGCGGAGAGACGTTTGAAGAGCTTCAGCCGCGCATGTTCTCTTTCAACTCGCCTTTTGGCGCATGCGAGGCGTGCCACGGGCTTGGCATACGCATGGAATTTGACGAGGACCTGATAATTCCAGATAAATCCCTCTCAATTGCAGAAGGCGCAATGGCCATATACAGGAACCATGTTGACGGCTGGAGAGTGCAGAATCTTGCGCAGGTTGCAAAATATCTTGGCTTTGACGCACTCACACCCATAAAAGATCTAACAAAGGAGCAGTATGATGCGCTCATGCACGGCCTTGATGATGAAATAAGGTTTGTCCTAAAGTCAAAGGATGGCGGCTCATCTTACACATACACGGGAACATGGGAAGGCGTAATCCCGCAGGCAGAGCGCATCTACCAGAAGACGGAATCGGAATGGAGAAAAAAGGAACTCTCAAAGTTCATGAGAACGCTTCCCTGCCCTGCCTGCAGGGGCAGGCGGCTTAAGGAGAAGGTCCTTCATGTAAAGATTGCAGGAAAATCCATAATGGACATAACAGATATGCCCATAAAGGATGAGCTTGAATTTTTCAGAAACCTAAAGCTTTCAAAAAAGGATGAGGAGATAGCAAGGCAGATATTAAAGGAGATAAAGCAGCGCCTGAAATTCCTTTCGGATGTGGGGCTTTCATACCTTTCGCTTTCGCGCTCATCTGATACGCTCTCGGGAGGCGAAGCCCAAAGGATACGCCTTGCAACGCAGATAGGCACAAACCTTACTGGCGTGCTGTATATCCTCGATGAGCCAAGCATAGGGCTCCACCAGCGCGACAACCAAAAGCTTATCCGCACGCTAAAGCGCCTGCGTGACCTTGGGAACACCCTTGTCGTGGTCGAGCATGACGAGGAGACGATAAGAAGCGCTGACCACGTGATAGACATGGGCCCCGGCGCGGGTGTGCATGGAGGAAGGATTGTTGCGCAAGGCACGCCCAAAGAAATCGAGAAAAATGCTGCCTCCCTTACGGGAAAATACCTTTCAGGAAAGCTCAAGATAGAGGTTCCCAAAAAGAGGAGAAAGCCGGACGGATATATAGAGATAGCAGGCGCAGAAGAGCATAACCTGAAAAACATAACAGTAAGGTTTCCCCTGCGCGTCTTTACATGCATAACCGGCGTTTCCGGCTCGGGAAAGTCAACGCTTGTATATGACATCCTTCATCCTGCGCTGAAAAAGGAAATTGGAAAAGAAAAGGCAAAAAGTGGAAAATACGAAACGATAACGATAAAAGGGAAGGCGGACAGGGTCATAGTGATTGACCAAAGCCCCATAGGAAGGACGCCAAGAAGCAATCCTGCAACGTATATCAAGGTGTTTGATGATATCCGCGCGCTTTTTGCCCGGACAAAAGAGGCAAAGCTTCGGGGATATAAGCCGGGAAGGTTCTCATTCAACGTTGCTGGCGGAAGGTGCGAAGCGTGCAGAGGCGATGGGGTCATAAAGATAGAGATGAACTTTCTTCCGGATGTGTATATTGAATGCGAAGAGTGTAAGGGGAAAAGGTATAACAGGGAAACGCTTGAAGTGTTATACAAAGGAAAGAACATAGCGGACGTCCTGAAGATGACGGTCGAGGAGGCGCTTTCCTTTTTTGACAGCATACCTTCGATAAAGCGCAAGCTGAAGACGCTTGCAGACGTCGGGCTTGGCTACATAGAGCTTGGCCAGCCGGCAACAACGCTCTCCGGGGGCGAAGCGCAGAGGATAAAGCTTACAAGGGAGCTTTCAAAGCGCCACACGGGAAATACTGTGTATCTTCTTGACGAGCCGACTACAGGGCTTCATTTCGATGACATAAAAAAGCTGCTTTCTGTGCTAAGCCGCCTTGTGGACAAGGGAAACACGGTCATAGTGATTGAGCATAATCTTGATGTCGTAAAGTCGGCAGACCACATCATTGACCTTGGCCCCGAAGGCGGGGATGAAGGAGGCAGAATTGTTGCACAAGGCACGCCGGAAGATGTTGCAAAAAGCAGGGACAGTTACACAGGACATTTTCTTAAAAGCTCCCTGAAGTAGGTCTTCGCGAAAGCTTAATAAGCAGCCTTCGGGAAATAACTATTCATGAGGAATGCGCTTTTATTATATCCGTCAATTCTTGCGGCTGTATTGTTCCTTTCGGTAGTTGTGATGCTTCCTGTAGGGAGCAAGACCTCCGGCATGCTGACGGCGCAGGAGCAGGGAAATGTCATAGCGCTTTTCTGGTTCGGTGTTCTTGTCTTCATGACGGTTGTATATATCGCTGTCACAAAAAGCCACGAAAACAGGGCGAAGAAGGCAAGAAGAAGGCCGCCTGTGATAAGAGCGGAAGGTTAACTGCTTAAAGCCCGCATCCCAATTCTATTCCATGATGCCAGACATCTCTTCGCTTCCAGAGGAGCCCGGATGCTACCTTTTTGAAGATGAAAACGGAAAGGTCATCTACGTAGGAAAGGCGAAAAACCTGAAGAAAAGGGTCGCTTCATATTTCTCATCATCTCCAAAGAACCCCAAAACGATGATTCTTGTAAAAAATATAAGGGATGTATGCTTCATCATCACGAACACAGAGACGGGCGCATTCCTCCTTGAGTCAAACCTCATAAAAAAATACAGGCCCCGCTTCAACATCCAGCTCAAGGACTCAAAGCGCTACGCATACATCCTTCTCACGGATGAGAAGTTTCCCCGGTTTGTCGTTGCGCGAAACAGGAAGGAGAAAGGCGAATACTTCGGCCCGTTTGTTTCTGCGGAAAAGAGGGACAGGATTCTCAAGTTCACCCGAATGGTCTTCAAAATAAGGACATGCAAAAAGCTTCCCAAACGTCCTTGCCTTCGCTACCATATAGGGCTGTGCGGCGCTCCATGCACTGGAAACGTAAGTGAGCAGGAATATATGGAGAGTGTACGAGGAGCAAGAGAGCTTCTTCGCGGAAATGCAAGCACCCTTTTAGGCAGGATGAAGAGGGAGATGAAAAAGCGCGCAGAAAAACAGGAATATGAGCAGGCGCAGGTTCTTCGCGACAGGATAATCGCGCTTGAGGCGCTCTCTGAAAGGCAGGTTGCAGAAAGGGTGAAAAAATATGATCAGGACATAATTGCCTTTGCAGAGGATGGAAAAAGGGTGATTTTCCACGTATTCAACATATACAAGGGCATCCTTTTGAACCGTCAGGAGTTTGAATTTGAAAAGATACCAGATGCGCTTTCCCAGTTCATCTCGCGCTTCTACGAAAAAAACCCCGTCCCGAAAGAGATAATCGTGCAGGAGAATGTCTTGGATGATGCGCTTTTGTCGTTCCTTGAAAAGAGGGCGGGGCGCTCTGTAAGGTTAATGGTGCCAAAGAAGGGGGAAAAGAAAGCCCTTCTTGACATGGCAAGAAAAAACATCCTTGCAAAAGAGAAAAGAAATGAAATTGCCCTTGAAGGGTTGAGAAAGGCGCTGAAGCTTCAGGATGCGCCGCGCATAATTGAGTGCTTTGACATATCGCACCTGCACGGAACAGGAACTGTGGCCTCGATGGTAAGGTTTAGGGACGGTGAGCCCGAAAAATCCGGATACCGCCGCTTTAAGATGAGAACAGTCAGCGGCATAGACGATTTTGCATCTGTTGCAGAGGCCGTGAGGAGAAGGTACAGGCGCCTTCTTGAGGAAAACGAAGAAATGCCGGATCTCATAGTGATAGACGGAGGGAAGGGGCAGCTTTCTTCCGCCGTCTCAGAGATCCGCGCGCTCGGCCTCAATATACCCACGATAGCCCTTGCAAAAAAGCGCGAGGAGGTCTTTGTTCCGTATTTATCGTTTCCTCTTAATCTCGGAAAAGATGAGCCGTCATCGCTTCTCCTTCAGCGCATAAGGGATGAGGCGCACAGGTTTGCTGTAAAATATCAGCGCATGTTAAGGGGCAGAAAATAAATGCACGACAAAAAGCCCGTTTTTTGGGTTCTGATGCCTTTATAAGCATAACATGCCAAATACTCAAAGCGCACATGGAAAAGGCCTCAATGCAATAATCGTGAGGCAGGCAAAAATGCAGCTTTTTCTTTTGTGTTAGAGATTTAGAGGAAAATAATATGGGATTTAACGACAGAGGCGGATTCCACAACAACAGGGGCTTTGATAGAGGTCCCCGTGAGATGCACAAAGCAATCTGCTCTGACTGCGGAAAGGAATGCGAAGTCCCCTTCAAGCCGACCGAAGGAAGGCCGGTTTATTGCAGGGACTGCTTCCAGAAGCACAGGCACGACAGGATGTAAGATTAGTTAGCTCCTAATCGGAGCAATAGACAAATTCTTGGAATAGTTTATTTTTTGGTTTTTATTTTCTATTAGATATCTAGATGCGTCTTTATTCCCAGAGCTTCGATATCTTTAATTATTCCGGGCACAATATCAAAATTCGCTATTTCCTGCGGCATGACCCATCGCATTTCCGCGTGTTCATCATCAAGGCGGATTTTGCCTCTCAGGAAGCGGCAGAGGAGCGGTGTTACGAGCCATTCACATTCGCTGTCTATATCAGTGAACGGCTCTCCTTCCATTTCAATTCTAAAAGAGATGTCTTTTCCAAGCTCCTCCCTGATTTCGCGCTCAGCGCACTCTTTTGGGCTTTCCCCTTCTTCGATATGGCCTGAAACAAGAGCCCATTTTCCCGGATGGATTTTTCTTGCAGGGGAGCGCTTGAGCAGAAGCACCCCGCCTTTGCCGTCAACCAGAGCTGCTGATATTATGCGTTCCATGTTTAATCATAATCTCAGAAACTCGCCATCATCACTTTCTTCGGCTTTTCGTCGGGGTGCTGGCGGCTCTGAAAATCTTTTGGCAACTTCAGCGACCTTCTTTTCAAGCGGTGACTGCCTTATTTTCTTCTCTTTCTTTCTCACTTTTCGCTGGGGGCGTTGAGGAAGCTGACACTTTGAGAATATGCTTCTTAATTCCTCAAGTACGGGGCAGTCCGGATTTGCATGAACCCTTCCTGCAGTTTTTTTTAGTATGCCTGCGGCGACAAGGTTGTCAACCTCGCGCTTTATGGCGCTTACTGAGATTCCAAGCTCTTTTGAAAGCTGGCGGTAATAAGTGACCTTTCCCTGAGGCAGGATGTATGCAAGCACCCTTATGCGCGTATATGACGTGAAAAGCTCTTCAAGTATATTTTTCTCCACAAAATCACCTTTCTTGTTCTTAATTTATGAACAAATGTTCAATTTTTTAGAATATATGTTCTGTTATTGCGAACAATAAATAATTAGAAGAAAGAAAATATAAATTAAATGCCATGATTTTTCTTTCCTGCCTTTTCCAGAAATTCCTTCACTGCATCCTGCAGGTTGGGCTTTCCCTTTTCGGCAAGCTCGTATCTCACCCTCACTATGGGCTTTTCTGCCTTTATTATCTTTGATAGGTCAATTGGCGTTCCGCTGAGAACTATTTCAGCATCAGACCTGTTCAGGGCATCTTCAAGCTCCCGAAGCTGTTTTCCGCTATATCCCATCGCAGGTATGACATCGCCTATGTGCGAAAACTCCTCATAAACCTTTCTCAGCTCGCCTGATGTGAACTTTTTCGGGTTTATTATGTCGCATCCGTATTTTCGCGCGGCGACATATGCCGCCCCGTAAGGCATCCCGCCATGAGTTATTGTAGGCCCGTCCTCAACAAGAACTGCTTTCTTTCCCTTTATTGCCTCCGGATTCTCGACTATTATCTCAGAGTCCGCGTGGATTATCCTTGTAGACGGGTTTATTTTGAGTATATTTTCCTCTACCTTTCTTATGGCGCTCCCGTCGGCCGAGTTTTCCTTGTTTATTATGACATAATCTGCAAGGCGCGCGTTGACCTCGCCCGGATAGTAGGAAAGCTCGTGCCCGGGGCGCAAAGGGTCTGCAACAACGATTAACATATCCGGCACATAGAATGAAACCTCGTTGTTTCCGCCGTCCCACACGATTATATCCGCCTCTTTCTCTGCCTGCATTATGATTTTTTCGTAGTCGACACCGGAATATATGACAAGGCCTCTCTCTATATAGGGCTCGTATTCCTCACGCTCCTCTATCGTGCAGCCGTATTTTTCGAGATCGCTGTATGTCTCAAACCTCATAGATGCCTGCATTTCAAGGTCGCCGTAAGGCATCGGCTCCCTTATGGCAACGACATTATAGCCAAGATCCTTTATTATCTGTACGATCTTTCGCGACGTCTGGCTCTTTCCGCATCCTGTGCGGACAGCACAGACAGAGATTACGGGCTTTTCGGACTTTATCATCGTAAATCTGGGAGAAATCAAAGAGAAGTTTGCGCCCGCCGCAAGACATGTTGAAGCGAGGTTCATAACGTAATTATATGACAGATCGGAATATGCAAGGTATGCCTCGTCTATCTCTTCCCGTTTTATGAATTTCGTAAGCTCGCTTTCCGGGATGATGGATATTCCGTCAGGATAGAGGACGCCTGCAAGAGATGGCGGATATATCCTTTTTCCGCTTTCTGTTGTTCCGAGATTCTGCTCGGATGCCATCGTGAATGCCTTTACCTCAATTTCGGGATTGTCGCGAAAAACTGTGTTGAACACATGAAAATCCATCCCCGCAGCGCCTATTATTACGGCCTTCGTCTTTGCTGACATAAATACCTCACCTCTCAGAAATAATGCAATATGTAATTATGGCTTCGGAAGATTAAAAGAATAGAAAGGCAAATCCCGCAGATTCTGGCCTAATGGCCTAATATTCGCTTCTCTTCGGCTTTTTGTCGTATATTTCTCCTGTTTTTATGTTCACAAAATACGTATAATCGTCATCGATATCGCATCCGTCGCCTTTTATCCAGCACTGCCTTTTTACCCTCCAGTAAGGGATGCCGTTTTCCGCATACGCATCCATGACAAATTCCTCTCCGCCGTTTTTTGCCTGCCCTGATCTCTCTCTTGCAAGCTCCTGCGCCCTGTCAGAATCTATGACAAAATCAGACGGGTCGAATGTTTCCCTTCCTGATGGCATCAGAGTGTCTTCCTTATCGGAGACGGCACCGACTTTTCCGCTGTATTTTCCGCTGTAATAGTAAAATGACCTTGTTCTTCCCTTGCTGCAAAGATAGCTCATCGAGCCGGAATAATACTCATCGCAGATCTCAAGGTAGAATTCCCATCCCAAAGACAACCCGTCTATACGCCGGGTATTGACATCGTCGACATCGCTAATGGATGCAATCCTGTAATTGCTGCTCCACTTGTCGGCAAATGGCTTTACCTTCTTCCATGCCTGTTTTGCCGTCACGCCTTTGCCGGCTGTCTGATGCACATTCGGCTGCGCCTGCGCAGTTTTGTCGGCGCTTGCCTGTAGATTGTCCGCGCCACTGGCATCGCCAGTCTTTTCGGTGCAGCCGCCAAGGAACACAAAAGCGACAGAAAAAAGTAATACGATAGCCAGAACTGAAAATTTATGCGGTTTCATATCTTCATTGTTGTATTATTATTTTTAAATATATTTTTGATGCTGGAAATTTTGTTAATTACTTATGCCTATCTGCTCATCTTTTCTTTATGAGCGAACCATCATTTACTTTAAAATCTCCCTTCAGTCCTAAAGGCGATCAGCCGAAAGCAATAAGGGGTATAATTGAGGGCTTTGAAAGCGGCTGCACAAAGCAGGTGCTTTTGGGGGTTACGGGCTCAGGAAAGACATTTACCATGGCGCACGTGATAGCAAAACTCGGAAAGCCGACGCTTGTGATAGCCCACAACAAGACGCTTGCAGCGCAGCTCTATCAGGAATTGAAGGAATTTTTCCCGGACAATGCCGTTGAGTATTTTGTCTCATATTATGACTATTACCAGCCGGAAAGCTACATCCCGCAGACAGACACCTACATAGAAAAGGATGCCCAAATTAACGCAAAAATAGAGCAGATGCGCCTTTCGGCGACAATGTCGCTTCTCACAAGAAAGGATGCCATAATCGTTGCATCTGTATCCTGCATCTACGGACTTGGAGACCCGTCGAACTTCGGAAAGATGGCGTTCAGAGCAATTCGGGGGCTTCAGATAGGGCGAAACGCATTCCTTTCAAAGCTTCTTGATATGCAGTATGAAAGAAACGACACCGAGCTTGTGCCTGGAAGGTTTCGCGTGAAGGGCGACACCGTTGACATAGCGCTCTCGTATTTTGACGACAGGGTTTTGAGGGTTGAGTTTTTCGGCGATGAGATAGACCGCATAAGCTATCTTTCTCGCAGGGAGATGAAGCGCATCGAAGATGCAGAGGAAGCGCTGATTTTCCCCGCAAGGCATTTTGTCGTGCCTGAAGAGGAGATGGAGCAGGCAATCTCCTCCATTGAGATGGAGCTAAAGGAGCATCTTCCAAAACTCGGTCCAATGGAAGCGCACCGCCTTGAGCAGAGGACAAAATATGACATAGAGATGATGCACGAGGTGGGATACTGCAAGGGAATAGAGAATTATTCGCGCCATTTTGACGGAAGACGGCCGGGAGAACCCCCCTACACACTTCTTGACTATTTTCCGGATGACTTTCTCATGATAATAGACGAATCCCACCAGACAATCCCCCAGCTTCATGCGATGCACAAGGGGGATTATTCGCGCAAGGAAAACCTTGTAAAATACGGGTTTCGCTTGCCCTCTGCCTTTGACAACAGGCCGCTTACATTTTCCGAATTCAAGAAATATATGAGAAATGTGCTGTTTGTCTCCGCAACCCCGGGAAATTATGAGCTAAACGAGTCCTGCAAAGTGGTTGAGCAGATAATCCGTCCGACAGGGCTTGTTGACCCTGAAATATCTGTGCGCCCGACAGAAGGGCAGATGGAAGACCTTCTGAAAGAGATAATAAAAACCATAAGCGAAGGAGACAGAGCGCTTGTCACAACGCTCACAAAGCGCCTCGCCGAAGAGCTTACCGAATACCTCGGAGGGAAGGGAATAAAGGCAGGATACCTGCATTCGGAAATAGACACGCTTGACAGGACAGAGATAATTCGCCAGCTTCGGCTCGGAAAATTCGATGTCCTTGTCGGAATAAACCTGCTCAGGGAGGGGCTCGATATACCGGAAGTTGGCTTCATTGCCATACTTGATGCCGACAAGGAGGGTTTCTTGCGAAACGACAAAAGCTTAATCCAGACGATGGGACGCGCTGCAAGAAACACCGATTCTCGCGTAATCCTTTATGCAGACACCATCACCGACTCGATGAGGCGCGCAATAGATGAAACCGAAAGAAGGCGAAAAATCCAGATTGATTATAACAAAAAGCACGGCATAACACCACAAAAAATCATAAAGCCCGTAAGGGAAGGTGAAGAAAGGGAGATAAAGGACATAAAACACATTCCAAAAAGCGAAATACCGAATCTTATAATAGAGCTCGATGCCATAATGAGGAAGGCCGCAGATGAGCTCAATTTTGAGGAGGCAATACGCCTTCGCGACAGGATAAGGGAGCTTGAGAAGAGGATTATATGATTATCACGGAAATGAAATTTAAACAAGAAAGAGCCTTTCCGTTTTATTTCCAGTCCTTCATTGCAAGCAGGATATCCTCGTCTGTTATTGTCTTTCTGCCCGCATGCTTACAGAAGATTGCCGCATCCTCTGCGACATCCTCTATGAAATCCTCAAGAATTCTTGCCATCTGCTCTGTCGCTTTCTTTGAAACGCGCTTTTTGCTTGCCTCTTTGAGCAACCGCTCTACTGGGGCGCGTGGAAGACCTGTTACCATTGTTCTCACCAACCTCATCAATAGTTTTTATATATTTTTTATCCCACATTTAAAGCTGTAATGATAATGTGGAGAGTGTTTATATGAAATGTCCAAACTGTGGCTCTTGGATAGAGAGCGGATGGCGTTATTGCCCCTCGTGTGGCAATCCCATAGGCAGAAAGGGAGATTTTGCAGATATTTCGAGGCTTTTTGCAGAAATAGAAAATGAGCTTCAGAAAACGATGAATGACATGATGGAAAGCAGTTTTGAGGCATTTGACACACGACCGCTTTTCGAAACGAAGCGAAAGGGGAGAGGCTTCTCAATCAGGATAACCACAAAGAACGGACAAAGACCTGATATATCAATCAAAACCTTTGGGAACATCGATCCAAAGGAAGTACAGAAATGGGTTACAAAAAGTGTAAAGATGATTCCGGAAGAAAACAGTAAGGACATTGACTCAAACAAAAAGACTGCTCTCGATGACAAAAAACCTCCGAAGGTGACGGAAGAGCCTGTTACTAATGTAAGAAGGATGGGAGACTCTGTCGTTATGGAGTTGAGGATGCCGGAGGTCGTTTCGGAGGATAATATAGAAGTTCGGGATCTTGAAAGTTCAATCGAGGTCAGAGCAAGAGCAGGCGACAAGCTGTATTTCAAGATACTGACAAAACCAGAGAATTTCAAGCTTGTGAATTACAAATTCAGCGATGGTTACCTTTTTCTTGAGCTTAAATAGATATCTTGTGCGTCTTAAAGCATTCAGAAAGAGGAGATAGCCCGGCCAGGATTCGAACCTGGGTCTGGAGGTCCAGAGCCTCCAATGCTTGACCGCTACACTACCGGGCTGTTATATATCTGTTAATTGTTCTGTATGGTTAGTCGATGTCTCCGCAGGTTTTACCTGCGGCGTACGCTCTTTTGCGACAAGTTATTGTTCTGTATGGTTAGTCGATGTCTCCGCAGGTTTTACCTGCGGCGTACGCTCTTTTGCGACATGGAACGGTTAGTTGTTGTCTTCTTAGGTTTTTACCTGAGGAATGGGTTATATTAAATATTTATCTTACTGCAGCGATCTTGTCAGCGCCCTGCTTCCTTTCTGTGTTATTGCAAAGCAACGACTTCCTATCGCCTCAACATTGTTCAGATAACCTTCTGAAACAAGTTTTGATATCAGATAATTATAATCGCCTTCATTTCCGCTGAGAAATCTCTCTATCTCGTCCCTTCTGACAAGCATACGTTCACTCGCCAGTTTCAGCAATTCTATCTCTTTCTCACTAAGCATATCATCACTTGCGCGGATTTTCATTGTAAAAAGTGAATTGGTTATTCAATAATAAATACGTTAGAGTTTAGAGAGCATCTTCTTAAACTCTGCGGCTTTGCTTTCGAGCATTTCCGCTGCCTGGGAAACTATTGCCTCAGGCGGAAGACCGCAGACAGTCTCCACTGTAAATATGAATTTGCTCTCATCGGTTTTTATTCTGACCTTATCGCCAAAAGCCTCGATGGCATCTCTTGACTCGTCGACCCTCAAAGGATCTTCTATTGTTATCTTTGTGCCTGAAAGGGAGAGCACACCTTTGGGGAACGCGTCAACAACTTTCTTTGCGCTTACCCCTTTGCTGACTTCGATCTTTGGATATGGTACGCAGACAGCAATCGCCGCCTGATTTTTAGCGTGTTTTTTCCCGGTGCCGAGCCTTGCAACGGCCTCAAATTTTATTCTTTTATTCTCTTCAAGCTCAGTTATGGGTATATTATCAAACACAGGTTTTACGTTCTTGTCGGTAGATTTCATATCCCCCGAATAAACTGTGCAGGGACCTTCCTTATCAAGGACGAATACCACTTGGCACAGAGGGCACCCCTCGCCATTGCATGTGCATTCATCTGGAAGGTTGTATTTCCCGGCCTCAAATTTAAGTGGTACCAAACCCAATCTATGGGCTATCATCTCATCATAAAGGGCGCTCTCATTCTCCTGAAAATCGACCCAATCTATGGACATCGTAGGAACCTCGTTCACTATGATTCTCCTAAGAGCATTTGCAAAGGCAGGCGTTGTGCCCTCAAGAATGAATTTCAGCTTCTCCTTGTTTTTCTCCAAGATTTTGACTTTCAAAATATCACCCCAAATCACACATCAATCTTCTACGAAACAGCAAAATTACTATTATTATGTCTCTATAAATTATCGGTTAAGCTTATATAAATAATCTGGATTTGGTCTCTTTATGAACAAAGTTTTTAATATTTCTTTCTGCTTTATATCTCATAATAATATGCGGGGGTACCCAAGAGGCCTTTTCAGACGCACAAAAAGAAATTATGGAAAATGGCCTGGAAACGGTCAAGGCCTGTTTGAAGCTTCAGCTGAGGCGCAGAGCAGGCCATAGGGGCTAGAGTACCTGCACAAAACCGTGCCGGAATGGCCAGGTTTAGGTATGGCCAGGTTCAGGAAGGTGTTTGCCTTGTGCGCAAGCCGGCCTTAAAAGGCCTAGTAGCTTAGTGCTTTCCAGGGTTCGAACGACATGTAAATTCAATTGCATTGTCTTGAAAATAGAAATGCAACAAGGATAGAATGAATCCCGAAAATCCCTGCCCCCGCATGCACACTTTCTGCCGTCGTAGCAATGGTTTAGTATTTAAACCTTTGTTCAAATAAAAAACCTACTATTTGGTACGAAGATGATGGAAATGAAGATACTATGCGCATCAGACATCCATCACAACGAAAAAATAGCCGAGAAAATATTCGAAGTGATAGAGAAAGAGAAGATAGACGTATTTGTGAGTGCTGGCGATTTCGTTTCTGATCACTTTGCAAAGGATATGCTCGACAGGATGAAAGTCAGGTCTTTTGTTGTTCACGGAAACTGGGATACCAACATAAAGACTGACAATAAGCTTGTCACTATCCTGAAGAACGAGGTGATTGAGTATCTTGGCTATTTTTTCTTCGGTATAGACGATCGCTTCGCGCTTGACGAAGAGATATTTGATATCATATCAGGCAAGCCGCTCGAAAAGACGATAATGATATCCCACTCGCCCCCCTATGGCATACTCGATGCCACGTGGGGAGGTCTTAATGTCGGATTTCCCATTTACAGAGAATTTCTTGAAAACAATGAGGGCATCATTCATGTATGCGGGCATATACACGAATCCAGCGGCTATATACTCTATAAGAATAACATAATAATAAACGCCGCATGCATATACAGCAAGAAAGGTTACATAATAGATCTGCCGTCAAGGGATGTCAGGGAAGTTAGCCTGGAATGATTCCTTTCATATTTTAATGTTAAGTGCCAAATTATGTTCTATGATAGATTTCTATGCGTTGTCAGTTATACTTTTTGTCATCTTGCTTGTAGCGGTGTTATACAAGGATAGGAAAAATCTTGAAAGAAATTCGATACTTCTTATAAGAAGGACAAACAAAGGCAGCAGAACTATAAGAAAGATTGCGCTGCGGTGCCCACGCTTCTGGAAATGGGTTGGAAATGCAGGTATAATTATAGGGTTCGTGGTATCTGTATACATCCTTTATTTCATGGTCCAGAGCCTCATAAGAACAATTCTCGTTGAGGGGGCAGGCCCGACGTTATCTCTTGTAGTTCCTTCAATATCTTCAACGACCTCGATGGGTCCAGGATATCTCGCGGTCCCGTTCTGGTACTGGATAATATCGATAGGACTTCTTGTACTCGTCCATGAGGGATTCCATGGAATAATGACGATTGTGGGAAGAACGAAAATAAAATCTTTGGGATGGGGTGTGCTTGCAATACTGCCGCTCGCCTTCGTTGAGCCTGATGAGGATTCCCTTAAAAAGAAGAGCTTGATTATACGCCTGCGCGTATATGCCGCAGGCTCGCTTGCAAATTTCATATTTGCTGGTATTTATTTTGCGCTGTTCGCAATAGTTTCGGCATCTTTATTTGTTCCCGCGGGAGTTGCATACAGAGGTACGATAGACGGTTATCCCGCATATAACGCCAACATGACAGGGGCCATCATCAGCATAGACGGGCATGCTATAACAGACTCTCAGGATCTTACAAACGTACTGGAAATGATAGGCGAGAACAAAACCATAACAATTATAACAAAGAACAGTGAAGGCAATAGCACTTATATTTTAAGAACCATGCCACCGCCAGACGTGCCTGAATTCAGGGAGAACTGGATGACCAACTTCATGATAGGTCTTGAGACAAATTTCCCCGGAACAATAGATATGTTAAATTCCTTATCGAGACTGTTCGGAAATGAAGGTGTTGAAAGCTGGGCAGCGTTGAATTATGAAAAAGAATTCTGGGAATACGCAAAGCAAAGCAATCCTGCAATTTCCAAAGAAGCTGAAGCAAGGATAGATGAGATTGAAAGAAAGCTTGTAAATCGCCACAGGCCGGGCTTTATAGGTATTGCAGGTGTCACGACCTTCAATGAGCTCAAGGAAGAATATTCACAGGCAGAGCCGTTCATAGGCTTTATGCAGGGTCTTCTACTGTTCTTGTTCATCCTTAATTCTGGTGTCGGTCTGGCAAACCTTCTTCCCATAATACCGCTCGATGGCGGAAAGATGTGGGAGGATCTCTTCCATGAATATCTTCCGAAAAGAAAGGCGGAGTTATTGATAAAATTGCTTAGCTGGTTCACATTCCTGATAATAATAGCCGGCTTTGCAATCCCGTTCCTTAAATCGTTATTATAAGTTCGAATGTTTCAACAACTATCCTACATACCGTATTCCGAATGCGCTGCATACTCGCTGTGACCTGCGTATTCGCTGTGACCTCCATATTCGCTTCCGCCAAGAAGGTTTATCTCACCAGCAGAATATCTTCCCTCCCCGGATTCCTCGAATGCTTCATCTATTTGAGATTTCTTTATCTCTGCCTCCCATCCTTCGAAAGCCGGCGGTATTTCCGCTTTCTGCTGGCTGCTTGTTGCAAACTGCCAGAGAAGGTTTCCTTCCGGGTCAAAGCAATACAAATGGCAATCCCATGAGCCGACAAAAATCCTCCCTTCCGCCGCGGCGACATACCATGCGTAACCATCAAGTGTGTATCTCCATAATTCCTGGCCGTCCATCGATATGCAGTAAAGGTTATTATCCGCAGAGCCGAAATATATCCTGCCGGAGTAGACCACCGGAACGCCTCCAACCTCACTTGTCGCAAATCTCCATATTATCGTCCCGTCCTCTTTGAGTGCGTAAAGGTCGCCATCGCGCGTTTCCTGGTAGAATACGTCTTCATGATAGACGGGTGATATGGCAGGGCCGTATTTCCCTATCTTTATGCGGCGCACTTCCGCTCCTGTGGTTGCATTGATTATGTAAAGGGTGTTGTCAAGCGAGGGGACATATATCTTGTTCTCCCTTATAAGAAACTGCGTCGCATTGTAAATTTCACCGCCCGTCTTGAAGCGCCATATTTCCGTTCCTGTTTTCGCATCAATGCAGAACAGGTAACCATTGAATGAACCTATATACAGCTTTCCGTCACTGACGGCAGGGTATGATGCCATCCAGTCTCCAGTATTAAACCTCCAGAGGAGATTTCCGGTTGGGATATCGATTGCATATACAAAGCCGTCCTGAGAGCCCATATAAGCTATTCCGTTATCCATCGCAGCAGAATTTATTATCTTTCCTCCGGTTTTGTATCTCCATAATATTCTTCTTTGTTTGATGTCAATTGCATATATGTTATAGTCATAATTTCCCATAATGACGATTGAATTTCCATCAAAAATGGGGTATGATTCGAAAAAGGGCCCTTCCGCCTTTACCCTCCATAATTCCTTTCCGCTTTCTATTTCAACAGCATAAAAAACGCCATCTGTTGCGGCAAAATATGCAATTCCTTCGTAGATGAGCGGAACGACGCTCACGCTTCCTCCGCCGCTAATCCTGAAGATGCGATCGAATTTCTTTGTCTTTTTCACTTCTACTTCTTCAATCGTCGTCTCAAGACCGCCAAAGTCAAGGTTCATTGGAATCTCCTTTTGATGTTTGATTTTTCTTTTTATATTCAGCTTCAAATTCATGGAATGGTATATGACTGAATCTGTGAAGTTCTGTTAGCTCGTACAGGCTCCTGTCATTTATTGCGGATTTTTTCAGGATCTCTTTTGCTACAAATGAGAATTTATCAAATAGTTGCATGGTCTTCTTGAGCC
>JAADIF010000076.1 GCA_013151465.1 Microcaldota archaeon
TGAGCTTTCCTTGATCGTCCACTGGAGATAATTCAGGAAGATTATATTCCTTTCCTATCTGATTATCTTCTGCACCGTGTCCCGGTGCTATATGAACCATCCCTGTTCCTGTATCCATCTCAACCAGATGGCCAAATTCGTCTCCCGTGCTTTCTGTTTCACTTTTCACAAGCATCTTGGATGCAACTCTTTTTTTCATGATAGGTTTTGAGAGAATGACTTTCCTGACATAATCTCCATCGGTTTCGTGCTGAATCGGGACATCAAGAACAGGCTCATATTCCCATCCGAGCATATCCTTTCCTAAAACCTTTTCTTTAACTGTATATCCCATTTCAAGTTCTGAAAGGAGTTCAAGACGCTTTTCGGCAATCCAGAAGTATTCTCCCATGACATCAACTTTAACGTAGTACTCGTCAGGATGAACAAGAACAGCAACATTTGCAGGAAGCGTCCAGGGAGTTGTCGTCCACACAAGAAGCGATTCGTTCGGCCTTTCTTTGAGGCGGCATTTGAAAAAGATTGACGTATCCTCAAGCTCCGCATACGAATCAGACACTTCGTATCCCGTAAGCACGGTTTCGCAGTGCGGACACCAGTAACCGGGCTTGTATCCCTCAAAAAATAAGCCCTTTTCATACATCTGCTTTACTGTCCACCAACCGGACTCAAGATAATAATTATGATATGTCATGTAGGGGTCCACCCACCCCCGCCATGCACCCATTTTTTTGTATGTATCAAGCCATATGCCTTTGTTCCCGACAGCAAGTTTTTTACATTCTTCAATGAACTTGTCAAGGCCTATTTTTTCTGTTATCTCCTGCTTTGACTTTATGCCAAGCTTCTTTTCGACAGCATTCTCTATTGGCAGCCCACCGCAGTCAAAACCCGGCTGCCACCATGACTGGAAGCCCTGCATCTGCCTGAATTTTGACCATATGTCCTTTGTCGCGGTCGTCTTGACGTGACCTACGTGCGGAACGCCGTTTACGTATGGAGGACCATCAAGTAAAAAGAACTTGTCGCGCTCATCATCAGGATCGAATTTCACGATGATTTCCGGGATTCCCTTTTTTATCCAAAAATCTAGAATTTCTTTTTCAATCTTCTTGGGATCGTACTTTTCCACGGAAATCACCTACCTTCTTTAAAACAATGCCAATCTAATCACATTGCATTTCAGTTTTGTATGTGTTGAATTTTATAGGTTAAATATTATAAGATTTAATGCCTGCAGCATCCAGCCTATGACCTGGCTATCTTGATAATAAAAAGGAGAATAATAAGGGGTATAAAACTTCTTATTTCGTTGCAGAAATCAGAATTCGGTTATTTTCTGAGCAACGAACTCTTTAATCTCTTTCTCATCTGGTATTGCTATGCTTTTCTTGAATCTCTTCGTTCCGTCAGGAAGGAAAAAACCTCTTGAAACGGAGATGAATTCATTCTCTCCCTGTTCAGATTTTGCATGTTTCCTGGCAACCTCTATGAAGTTGTTCTTGCCAAACTTTATTTCTTCTGCTTTCACTGTTTCGAATTCTACCATTTGTATTACCCCCTTTGCATAGACCTCGATCATCCGCCAAATCTTATATTTATAAGCGGATATCGTTTTATGAGGTCGGGTTTGTTTATTCTATAACTAGTATATATATATAATTAACGGTTATACCTATGAGTAGGCAAAAGAAACTTTAAAAATATAAGAGAAAATATAAGAGGTATGGCTCGCAAAAGCAGCCTGCATACTAAGAATCAAACTGATTAGATTAGATTGTACAGGAGGAGAATATTATGGCAGAAAAACCCCATATCAATATCGTAACCATAGGTCATGTAGACCATGGAAAGTCCACTCTTGTCGGAAGATTACTTTTTGACAGTGGATCAATACCTGAGCAGGAGATGAGAAAGCTCAAGGAGAAGGCAAAAGAACTCAAAAAGGAAACATTCGAGTTCGCATTTGTCATGGACAACCTGAAAGAGGAACAGGAAAGGGGCGTTACGATAGACCTTGCTTACAAGGGATTTAACAGCGACAAATATTATTACACGATTATCGATGCCCCGGGACACAGGGATTTTGTCAAGAACATGATAACAGGAACGTCCCAGGCAGATGCTGCGATACTCGTCGTCTCTGCAAAGGATAGCGTCCAGGACCAGACAAAGGAACATATATACCTTGCAAGAGTCCTTGGAATAAAACAGATTATAATAGCAATCAACAAAATGGATGCAGTAAACTACGACGAGGCGCAGTTCAACAAGGTCAAAGAGGATGTCTCGAAAGTACTTGCTTCTATAGGATACAAGGTAGATGAGGTCCCATTCGTTGCATGTTCTGCGTATGTAGGAGATAACGTTGTCAACAAATCCGACAAAATGGCATGGTATAAAGGAGATACGATAATAAAAACTCTGGACGACGTCGTAAAAGAACCTGAAAAGCCGATGGACAAACCCCTCAGGATGCCGATCCAGGACGTCTATACCATTACAGGGGTAGGAACAGTCCCCGTAGGAAGGGTAGAATCCGGAGTGCTTAAACCAAATGATAAAATAGTATTCATGCCATCCGGAGTCCAGGCTGAGGTAAAGAGTGTAGAAATGCATCACAAGCAGCTTGAAAAGGCCGTTCCCGGAGACAATGTAGGCTTCAATGTAAGAGGCGTCTCGAAGAAAGACATCGCAAGGGGAGAGGTCGTCGGACATGTATCCGATCCACCAACAGCAGCAAAGGAATTCACAGGTCAGATCGTTGTCCTTCAGCATCCGACTGTGATGACTGTAGGTTACACACCGGTTATTCATGTCCACACGGCACACGTCTCAGGTAAGATTATAGAGATCGTAAAGAAGCTTGACCCGAGGACGGGAGCTGAAATCACAACAGACAAAGACATATTGAGACCTGGAGACAGCGCAATTGTCAGGATACAGCCGCTTCAGCCACTTGCAATAGAAAAGAACCAGGATTTCCCAAAGCTTGCAAAATTCGCTATCAGAGACATGGGAAAGACAGTCGCGGCTGGCGTGTGCATTGACGTTGTGCCTGCTGATAAGAAATAAATCACTTTTCAATTTCTTTTTTTCATACTTTTTTTGCATTATATTTAAATCATAATCTCAACAAACATTAACACAATATGAAAATGATAATTGTATCAGGCATTCCCCAAATCGACAGATCTACCATGATAGAGGTAACGCTGAAGAGGTTGAGCTTACCCAAAAGCGATATGGATTTTATAGACTTGGATGAAAACTCCCAAATCTTAAGGAGTATCCTCTCAAGCGAAGATCTCACAATGTATCAGATAGGTGAAATGACCAAGCAGATAAATTCAGAATGCGAACATGCTATAATAAAGAAAATGAAAACTTGCAATGGTGTTCTAATAGTGAATTGCTCACTTACAATACACACTAAGTTTGGTATCTTTCCTGTTCTGAAGAAAGATTTTTTTGAAACGTTCTCACCTGATCTTCTTCTTCTTGTAGAAAAGCCTCCAATAGATGTATCTAAAAAAGAAAAAGAGATAAAACTTATAGAGAAACACCAAAAAATAAATGAGATATATGCATTTACATATAGTGCCTTGACACATTCGGTCGTCGATAGAATAGTCATTAAAGGTGGAAAGCTTGATGAGGCTGTGAGATTGTTTACAGCTTCAATAAAAAGTATAATATAATAAATTTAGACACGATGAGGTTGCTGATAATATGTTAGGATTACTTGCCTTCGAAGAGATAATGATATGGGGGATATTCGTTGCCTTTATAACTGCAATAATATACAGGATCTTTGTTAAACCCAGTGAAATTGCTTCGATAAAAAAAGATATACAATTTTACAAAAAGAAAATCTCTGCTGCAAATAAAATCGGAGATACCAAAAAATCTCAGGAACTCTTGGGAGAAATGATGAAAGTTAATCAAAGGATGTTTGCAAAAAATATGAAACCCATGATGGTCACTTTGCTCGTATTTGGCTCTTTATACATGTTTCTCGCCCAAGAATACATTAACGCATTAATCCATCTTCCATTTCCGTTTCCGTTCTTTGAGAATTTTGCCATATGGAATCCATTGAGCTGGTTCAACTGGAAGTTATGGACAGAAACGAACTTCATCGGCTGGTATATACTGCTCGTTTTGCCATTTTCGATGTTATTTAGGAAATTGTTTGGTGTCGAATAGATTTTTATATGTTAATTTACAATTACTCTTCATTTGTGGGCCGGTGGTCTAGTGGTTATGACGCCGCCCTTACAACGGAAGTTGATTCGCAGCTTCCAGTAAGAAAGGCGGAGGTCGCAAGTTCAAATCTTGCTCGGCCCATATCTTCATTGGTTAACAGTTCACCCTGTTAGCTTTGATATCCACAAGTCTTCGACCTGTGGCATGTGCTTCCTCTGCAATATCCTAACTTTGACAGTTTGACGTCTAATTTTATCCTAAACAACACGCCACTTTAGTGGCGTTTCAGGTATAATAGCTAAATTATCGTATGTTGCATCTACGTTATGATGCAGTTTTTCTGGCTCCTTATAAGATATGCTTTATTTTCTTCCAGGTATTCTCCTGACCTTACAAATCGGAATATTCTGTTTTTGAAAGAAAGAATCAAACACTTCCCACATGCAGCAGTAATTTCTTCTTGAGGAACGTTTCTGCGAAATCCTACTACATTCCACCATTTTTTAATTTTGACTTGTTGAAATGGCAACATATCATCAGTAAGATTGATTGTGCAATTTTTTCTAACACCGACTATGTATGAATTTCTTGAAATCAATCTGTCAACAGCTTTAATATTTCTTCCAACCAGTGAATATGCAATTATTCTGCATCTAGATAACATCGAAAGATCAACATCCTCATCAGTTGGAATGTAAACAAGATTCCATCCTTTGGTCAGATTTATTTCATATGAAAAGGATCTTTTGTTATTAAGATTTCTGCATGATTGATCGGAAATACAACGTGATTCGGAATCACATCCGGAAGGTGCGCATGTCCTTGTCTGCAACATTTTATCGCTGCCACACGAGCCCTGTCCGCATGCTTGGTCTGTCCATGAACCGCACCGGCAGTTACTGAACGGTACAGGCTCGCTTCCCGAAAGTGCATAATGCTTACCGTTATAATCAAATTCCAGTGCAGCCGTTACAGCACCGTCATTGTTGGGTTTCCAGTTCGATGCCATCAAAAGAGGCACATCGTGGCCTGATACCGAAGTCGGGGTGAAAGTTATGACTCCGGCATCCGCGCCGTCGATTTTCATATTGGCTTTGAGGTTCGCTATATTCACAGTACCTTCTCCCATGAATCCGCCAATGTTTGTTATGTCCGCTACCACAAGGTAATTGGCGCCTGCCCTGGTGTTTTGGGGCACACCTAAATAGGCTTCAAATTGGACATTGCCGGAAAATTTGGAAAACTGCAGCAGTTTTTGCGGATAGGTGCCGGGATAAAAATGGCCTCTCATTCTGACCTTATTCTCAATGTCTCTGGTCATAGAGCCCGGCCTGTCTTCACCGTCGCGGTAAAGGAATCCCCAGGATGAGTGCTGTCCGTTTTTCTGTTCCGTCCCGAAATCGGCCCCGGCCAGCTTGGGCGGATGGTAATTATTCCTATCGGGATTATAATTTGGTCCCCTGATCTGGTTGTCGTAAAAATCCCAGGCTATTTTCCAGTCGCGCAGGTATTCCCGGGCTTTGGAATTATCGCCGTTCCAGTAGGCGAGCATGCCGGACACGTAATAGCGGATTGTATACACCAGATACTTGTATTGCAGGGCGGAAGCGTAAGCTTTGTCCAGCATTCCCCGTTTTCCGGCCGGCGCGTTTTGCTTTAAGGAATTTATGCGGGCCAGGAACAGATTGACCATCCCCGCCGCCTCTTTCTTCTCGTCTATCGCAGCTTGAACCTTGTCGGAACGCTTAAGGTCGTCAAAGGCCTTGTCCAGACTGTAGGGCCACCCGTCCGCACTTCCGATAAGGTAGTTGCGGTGGGTATAAACCATCAAATCGCCGTATTTTTCCGAGTGGATGTTATGCTCCTTGATGTATAATGTCTTCAAATCTATTTCCGGGCTATCCGTCAGAGCTTTGCCCAGCACGGCGGCCAGCGGCGAACTGTATTCCACTCCCAGCTGCAGGGCCGCCCATTCTCTGGCCAGAACTTGCGGATCGGCGTTGACATCCCATGTCAGATGACCTAGGGCGTATCCGTTTGACCTGTCCCAAAAACCTCCTTTGTCTCCTCCTGCGTGTACCATTATGACTCCATCTTTTTTCATCTCTTTAAGTCCGCCTTTAGGCAATTTCTCGTTCTGACCTTCGGCAAAGATTATGCCCTGGTAATAGGGAATGATGCCATATCCGCCGTATTCCCTGCCACCACCCTGCCAATTTGTCCCTTTCCATCCTTTTTTGCTTAAATCAACCACCGGGTTGTATCTCTGGTAACGCTGGAAGTCTCCGCTCGTGTATTTAAAGCCAAAAATAAGATAGTCCAGGTCTCCGCCCTTTGCTTCTATCTTATTCAGTATGTCTTCATGTTTCTGGACATCAGTGTGCCAGTGGTTCGGCCCCATCTTGCCTGTACCCCTATCGTCCCAGGTTGCCATTATGACTTTCTTTCCGTATCTCTTGGCAGCCTTGGCGAAAATCATGGAAAAGCGGGCGAGTTCATCGTTGTCCCTCCAGTTAACGTTTTCGGATTTGAATCCGTGGGGTGGATTTCGCACCGCGGCTATTCTAGCCCATGTTACACCTAGGAAATCAACATTTTTGTATGTCCGGAAAAATTTGTCAACGGCGTATTCCAGTATCTGCCATTTTTCCTCTGGCAGATTGCCGTTCTCCCCGGGAACAGAGTCCGGAACGACGAATTCATCAGCCTCAACAGTAGCTTTTAGATGATATTTTGTGGCTTTGGAAGGGTTTATGGTATGAATATATTTTTTATCGACCTTGTACCGGCCGTCGCGATAATCGCTATAATCAAATGTTTCCGGCCAATCGGAACCGATATAAATAATATTTCCGCCAAAACGGAGACAACTTTCTGCCGAGCCGGAGCAAATTCTATATTTGAATTCCGGCTCTCTTCTGATGTTCCAATCTGATTTGTCGTGATCCAACCTGAAGCGCTCGGTAAAATAAAAGATGCCGTAAACATTGCCCAGAATGCCCTTGCCTGATATTACCAATAGTTTCTTGCCATTGTATGACACACTCCTTATTACATACCCACCAGCCTTCATATCATGTATGGAAAGCGCTCCTTCGTCAATCAGCTTTTTCACCCATTTATTTTTTTCATCTCCTATAATGAGCGCCCTGTCTGGCATTGTACTGACAGATATGTCACTAACCACTCCTATATTTTTTCCATATATTGATTTCATATGAGATGTAAGATCATCTGTAGCGAGCTTGTGAGCAGGGTCGTTTTTCCACGAGTTTTTGACTATTATGGTTCCCACGTCGCCTGCGCTGATGGCACCGCACCGCTGCACAATAACCAATGATATGAAAGTCAGAGCCAATAAAAAATATACAGAATAGAATTTTTTTTGCATTAATATAATTTGTTGTCACTTTATTTTATTAGTGGATATATTCCCGTTATATATCGGGTTTATTTAGGCAATCGATATAGTCAATGGCGGCTCTGTAGAAACCCTCAAGCACAAAAACAAAACCGTTCGATAGCAAGAATCTGAACTGATGTAGATAACACAGCTAACGAGTTTCAAACCTAAACCAGAGAGAGTTATGCTATTCTTTGAATAGTTCCTCCGTTTTCTTTTGATTCTGTGTCCATAATGCCTGCTTGCATAGTCAGATGAATAACCTGTTGAATCAATCGCAATCCATGGCTTTTCCGTTTCAAAGAGCAAAGCTGAATATCTTATGTGTCTTAATTATTAACTATTTGAAATCCGCAGGTTTTCATCTTTGAAAGGAGCTTTTCAAGAAGAAGGGAGCCAATTCTCATGAAGAATTTGTGCAGGGTTATATAATGGGGGATTTTGGAAAGTTTCAGTATCTTCATGATATCAAGACACAATGAAACAACATCAACAATCTCTCTGTATCTCATTCTCATTTTGAGCATAAGAAGCGTCATAAGCTGTATTTGCGTGAAATCATGCCTTGAGAATCTGGATGAATACATTCTTATGGAATCCCTGCAGACCCCATAAGAAATCCGAACAAATTTTACAAATCCGCTAAACAATTTTTTATTGGGCATCGCATCGCTCCTATTATTGGTTTTGCTCGATTAATAATTGGAGCGATGCTGCCTATATATCTTTGTTTCTAAGGGTTTCTACAGAGCCAGAGAACTAATAACATTTTTCTATTTAACTGTCAAAGTCAGGTAATATGATTGGTTTATAACGGAATAAATTTTATGAAATCATAACCGTCTGCTGGATTACTGCTTCCGGGATAATCCCTTGATGTGCCATCTATTATTATATTGAATGAATTGATATCACCGCCGTCTGCAAGATTCCTGTTTATGCCCTCACAATGTTCTTTGCTGGTTCCGAATATTATAAAATTGAAAGGGAGTTCTCCACTATAATCTGTGTATCTTTCCATCAGATTCTTGTATTTTTCAAGAAATGAATTTAATGTGCCTTCGACAGGCAGTATAAGGAATATATGCCCATATTTATCGTTACGTGCCTGCACCATCATGGGTTTAAGGCCTACGGATTCATACATGCTGGCAAGAAGAATGGCATAATCATCGCAGTCCCCACCTCCAGATTCTATCGTTTCGTTTGGAAATGCAACGTATTCATCACCGATGGGATCGGAGACATATGAAACCCTGTCTGCGACGTATTCATAAATTCCGAATATTTTTGTTGTTATATCGTTCGAATCTGAAAGATGCGAGACTGCTGAAACGGCATAATTCCTAATTCCGATCGGATCAACTTTGGCTCTGAAGACATCAGAAGGGTATATCGGTATTCTTTTTCTCTTCTCCTTCTTGAACGCATTATACGAAATCGACTTCTCCTCGCCAGGAGTAATGTTCCAGAAACATATCCATCTTTTCGAGAAGGAAACAGGTTTTCTACAATTGCAATAACCGTCGATGAGATAGCCGGCCTTGCCTTCTTCGGCACAAACTTGGTCGCATCTTCTATCAGTATCTATTGTAGCAGAAATAAGTGAATCCTCTATATATTTTAGCTCCAATGCCAACACAACAAACATTGCAATTGTTATTAGAACCAGCGCAAACGTTCTCTTTTGCATATTAGAAATATATAATTCTCTAAATTATAAAAATAAAAAATAATGGAATTACATTAACGATTCCTTGTTTTGCGGACACGGTGTTGTCGCTCTTATATTATCCGTTGCCAAGATGGACCGTGACCCTATCAAGTCATATATTTTTTATTTTTACTGTTCATTCTCACTAAACACATGTGCATGATAAATCAGCACTTCTGTGTCCTCGTCTTTCCAGCAATCCTTCTCCATTTCCCCCTTCATGCAGAGATGCTCAAGAAATTCGACCTTGTCAGGAAGCTGCTCCCAGACCTGCGGGAGGAATGTGGACTGGTGGAATCCCCTTCTCAGGACAACGCCATCCCTTAGCGGGACGAGCTTCTCAAGGAGCTCGTCCGGGGAGGAATGCTCAAGAGGCTTTGGAACTGTAAGGGCAGAAATCTCTATCTCTATGTGCTTTAGCTCATCATATTTTACCGGCGGGAATCTTGGGTCGTTTATTGCGGCATTTATTGCGTTGTCAATTATGCATTTGTAAAGCGGCTCCTGCGGAAGGATGTGACCGATGCATCCCCTGAGATTTCCATGCTTTGTGAGCGTGACAAACCCGCCCTGAACATTTTTGAGCCTTTCAGACAGCCTGCTTTCATCAACATTCGGTATCTTTCCCTCAGAAAGATATGACTCCAGCGTCTCCCTTGCGAGTTTCAGCAAGAACTCCTGCTCGCTCTTATCAAGAAAATCAGGATTCTCCATATCAACCCCCTCCCCGTAAAATACAAAACTCACATAGCTCACGGAATTCGTATAATCGTTCAACACCCTTCCGGAAGTGTCGTAATGAAGGAGCTTTCCCTTTGTTTTGCTCCCTTCAAGAATGGACAGAAGGATTGTTATCGGATAGCGCCCGCAGATTGTCGCGCCCGTCCTTTTGACATAATCATAGAATCCCTTCACATCCAGGGACTCTATGAATTCAATCGCCCCAAAATCCAGCTTCTTTATATTTTCTGAAATATTATCGGAGAAAGGCACATACCTGTAATTTGGCCCGTAATGCGTAAAGTCAGAGCTCACTACCACAAGCGTCTCATCATCAATATAATTTTTGAGAACCTGTGCGATGTTTTGCAGATCCTCGAATGTCGCGTCCGGGCCTATAACAATTGGAACTATCTCAAAATCCGAAAGCGTTTCCTGAAGGAACGGTATCTCAACTTCAAGCGAATGTTCCCTCGCATGTATCCTTTCGTCGTCTGCATAAAGCATTTCCTTTTTCAAATCCGCTATTATTTTTTGTGCGTCTTTGGATATTTTCACAAGACCGAGCGGCGTTTTGTAATGCGTTGCGTTTGCGATGGACGCTCCCTTGAAATATGCATGATGGCTCGGCCCCAGAATTATGACCTTTTTGTATTTTTCGCCTTCGATTTGTTTAAAGCCGTATGCCGCGGTCTGGCCCGAATAAACATAACCTGCATGCGGCGCTATTATTGCGACAATATGACCGAGCTTCTCTTTCTTTGCATTCCCAAGATATTTTTTCACATCGGTTGCAAGCTGCTTCTTCTCTGCTGAATAAAACATTCCTGCAACAGCAGGCTCCCTTGCGACAACCCTTTGAACAATGTCTGAAGTTTTAATTGTCGTGTTGGGTATGTCTTCCTTCTTCTCCCCGCCAGAAATAAAGAATGCCATAAATATTACTGCCGCAATCAGGATTAAAAAATGAATCCTGTAGCTTTTCATACCCTTTCTTCTCATCGGACTACCTATAATTTCATTGGAATCTTCACACGAATCTGCATCTTATCGTTGTTATTGAAAATGCCTCTCATTCCAGGAAGAGTCTTTTCTTCAACGCAAGCCATCGAATCTAGTATAAAATGACAGGGGATCAGAGAAAACTTAAATCAGAGAATTAAAAAAATATCCCAGAATTCCTGCTCTTGCGATATTTATAAAGAAGATAATATAAACATGATTCATGAAAGGCCAGAGCGCTTATGCGGGAACGTATAATTTTGATTCAGTCCAATCTTCAGGGGCGACGCCCATCGGGACTGTAATTGGCATATTCGTGTTTATAGCATCCGTTGTTTTTTCTTTGATGGCAGGATCATTTGCATATGCTATATTAGGCTTTATATTAATGGTGCTTCTCGCATCATCCATAAAGGTTGCCGCTGAATGGGAGCGTGTAATAATACTTCGCATGGGCCGTTATTCAAGGATGGTAGGACCCGGCCTTTTCTTCATTGTGCCTATTTTCGAGCAGGCCTTCAGAACGGACATAAGAGTAAGAGTGTGGGATGTCCAGCCGCAGGAGATAATGAGTTCTGACAGTGTGCCGGTTGAGGTTGATGCTGTTGTTTATTATAAAATAGTCGACCCGATAAAGGCGGTAATAGATGTGGAGGATTTTGCCGTTGCGTCCGTAAAGATTGCCCAGACAACGCTCAGGGACATCGTAGGAAAAAGCGACCTTGACCGCCTCCTTACCAAAAAGGAGGAAATAGGCAAAGACATACAGCGCATCGTTGACAAGGCAACAAACCCCTGGGGCATAAGGATAATAGGCGTTGAAATAAAGGATGTCATCCTGCCGGAAATGCTGAAGCGCGCAATGGCAAAGGAAGCTGAGGCATCAAGGGAAAAGAAAGCGAGGATGATAAAGGCGGATGCTGAAATGGAATCGGCAAAACTGTTCGCAAAGGCGGCAGAAACCATAGCAAAGACGCCAAACGCATTGAAGCTTCGCCAGCTGCAGACATGGCAGGAAATAGGGGCAGAGCAGAACTCTCTCATGATTCTGATACCCATAGAGTTTGCAAGCGAGAGCGGAGCGATGCTCGGTGCTGCAGCCCTTGGCGTAAAAGAACTTGAAAAGATGGAGAAAAAGGAAAACAAAAAATAACATTTCCCAGTTTTATTTATTTCATCGCAGGATATTATTTCTAATATGAGAGAGGTCGAAGTCAAAATACTCGAAATAGATGAAGATAAGATAGAAAAAAGAATTGTTTCTCTTGGAGGGAAGTTCATAGAAAGCGTGCTTCTTGTCGATGATTTCTTCGATTTTCCTGACATGCGCCTTGCGAAAAATCATGAGTTTTTGCGCGTAAGATGCGCCGAAAATAGGAAGGAAATCACATTTAAGTGCAAGCGTGAAGATATCCTTGATTTCAAGGCACGTGAAGAGATGCAAACCGCAATTGGGGATGCTTCGGTATTTTTTGAGATACTCGAAAAGCTTGGCATGGAAAGGATACGTCATGCAGAAAAGATGCGCACATCGTATACACTTGATAACGTCAGAATTGAAATAGACAAATATCCCAAAATACCGCCCTTTCTTGAGATAGAAGGAATAAACGAAGATTCTGTAAGAAAAGCAGTGGAAAAACTCGGTTTCAGAATGAGTGACACGACATCAAGAAACGGGGCGAAAATTCTGTGGGAGTATGGAATAAAGGGCAATGATGTCAGATTTTAGTTAATACTTCACTTATATCCACTATCACTTGCATACTCCGATTCTCCCATATATTCTGATTTCGCTGCATATGTATCAGATGACGTGTCCATAAGATTCAACGTATATCTATCTTCCCCATCGCTTTTTTCGTCTTCGTTTTCCTCTCTTTTTATTTTGATTACGGCCTCCCATGCCTCGTAGGCTGGCGGAACAGATGCAACGACCTGCGAACTTGTTGAAAACCTCCAGACTTCTTCGTGCATGTCTTTGTCTATTGCATAAAGATGGCAGTCCATTGAAGGGAAATATAAAACGTTCTCATAAAGCGTTGGCGGATTCCATGCGGCAGCGTTCGTTTTGAAGCGCCATAGCTCCTCTCCGCCCAAGGAAACGCAAAACAAGAATCCCTCTTCGCTTCCGAAATATATCTTATCGTCATATATTCTGACAGTAACACCTACAAGCGAACCTGGAAGAAATCTCCATAGCTCCTGCCCTTCCTTTGAAATGGCAAAAAGTATCCCGTCGCGGCTGAGATGATACAGGACATTTTTATGCATTATCGGTGCTGCGGAGTTTCCGTATTTTCCCGTTTTGAAGCGCCAGATTTCCTGCCCTATCTTCACATTTATTGCATAGAGATAATTATCGCCGGATGCTATGTATATTATGTCATCGTAGACCTGGCACGGATATTCCATGAATATTTCTCCACCGGTCTTGAAGCGCCATATCAGTTTTCCTGTGTCTTTGTCAATGCAATAATAATAGCCGTCGTGAGAACCGAAAAGCACCATATTTTTATGAACTGTGATGGCGCAGGAAATCTCAGATCCTGCCTTGAAGCGCCACACGAGCTTTCCTGTCTTCTGTTCAAGAGCGTATAAATATCCATCCTGAGAACCGGCGAAAACGAGATTGCCTGAAAGTCCGGGCATTCCAACACATATCTTTCCTCCTGTCTTGAATTTCCATATCAATTCTCCATCTCTCGCATCAAGGGCATAGATGTTCTTATCGTAGGAGCCCGTAAATATTATTCCGCCGTTTTCAACGCATGAATAACCAGCGAATAACCCATCCGCTTTGAACGACCACACCTTTTTTCCTGATTTTGCATCGATGGCATATACATGAGAATCAAAGGACGATATATACACCACACCGTCCAGAATGAGGGGAATACAGAATATGCTTCCCCCTTCTCCTGCTCTCCACATTCTGTCAAATTTCTTTTCCTTTCTTATCTCAATAGAATCCGTAACAGTTTCAAAGTTGCCGCCAATCATACTTAATAATTCGAAGAATGGGATTAAAATCACTTATAATTTGAATCGGGCACGTATTGCACACTTCTTGTGGAACACGCTGCACAAGCCTTTGCTATGCGTATTCGCTTCCCCCCGCGTACTCGCTCTTTCCTGCGTATTCGGACTGCATCGAATAAACGTCTTCTGAGAAATTGAGATTTTTTGCTGCATATGTTTCATCTTCTTCGCGATGTTCATCATCGCCATGATTTTGTATTTTTACAACAACTTCCCACCCTTCGTAAGATGACGCTATAGGCGCTTGATTTTTATTGGTCGTTTCAAATCTCCATTTCTCTTCTCCTGTCATTTCGTTAAGTGCATATACATGGCAATCCCATGATGCCACACAAACACAGTTTCCAAAGAAGGAGGCCTTACACCATATGGAGCCGTCTGTCTTGAATCTCCAGATTTCATTGCCTCTCAAATCAATGCAGTAGAAATTGCTGTCACCCGAACCAAAATAAATCTTTTCTTCATCGAACACCGGGATTGTGCTTATGGAATCGTTCCCAGCGATAAATCTCCAGAGTTCGCGCCCCTGCAGATCCAATGCATAAAATATGCCGTCTCTTGCTCCATAATAAAGGACATTGTTATAAATACCGGGTGCTGATGTGTTCCCGTATTTTCCTGTCTTGAATCTCCAGATTTCTATTCCCGTTCTTTTGTCAAGGCAGTATAGATAGTTGTCAAATGAGCCAAAAATTATCATATTATCGTAAATCAATGGTTGATGAAGCAGGAACAATTCCGCACCGGTTTTAAATCTCCACAATTCCTGGCCGGTTTTCGCGTCAAGGCAATAAAGATTCTGGTCATATGATCCAAAATACATCTTTCCTTCATCAACAACAAATGCCGATGCAATGGAGCTTTCGGTTTTGAACCTCCAGACCTCTTTGCCTGTCTCTTTATCTATCCCGTATGCATATCCGTCCCGCGAACCGACGCAAACTATGTTGCTAAAGACTGCCGGTGTGCTTCCTATCTCGCCGCCGGTCCTGAATTTCCACACAAGCTTTCCTGTCTTTGCATCAAGCTTGTAAAGGTGACAATCAAACGAACCTATGTAAAGATAATCGTCCACAACGACGGGAGAAGAATAAAGGATCCCATTATCTGTCTTGAACATCCATTTAACTTTTCTTTGCTCAAGGTCAAGCGCGTATACGTAACCGTCACGCGCCCCAAAGAAAAGTATGCTACCGTCAAGCAGTGGGTCAAGGCATATGCTTCCCCCATCACCGGTTTTCCAGAGTCTCTCATAAGACTTTGTTTTTCTAACTTCGATGTTATCAGAAACTGCTCCAGTGCCACCAAAATCAAAATCCATACTAAACTGTTGTCTTAATATGTTAAAAGATTATTTATAACCAGATTCGGACGCGTATTCTGACTTTGTTATATATTCGCTGTGTGCAGAGTAAGTATCATTGGAGAAATTCAGATCTTTCATTGTGTATGTGTCTTCTTCAATCTCTGTTTTCTCTTCTTCGGCAACTGATATCTTTATCCTGGCCTCAAACCCCTCTTTTATGGGAGCAAGATATGACTTTTGTAGCGTGCTTGTTGCAAACCTCCACAGGACTTCACCGGTCGATACATCCAGGCAATAAAGATGGCAATCATATGATCCGAAATAGACGAGATTATCCTTTATAGTTGGAGGGGCAAATATCCCACCTTCCGTCTTGAATCTCCAGATCTCGGTTCCACTAAAGTCTATATGATAGAAATTATTGTCTTCTGAACCAAAGAAAAGACCTTTATTGTTTGCATCAGGCTGCACAATAACACCCATTTTGTCTGTCTTGAACCTCCAGATCTCTCTGCCATCAAGCGTCAGTGAATAGAGATTTCCATCTCTTGTAGCA
>JAADIF010000005.1 GCA_013151465.1 Microcaldota archaeon
CGTCTTCGGGGATTTGTACAGAGTCTGCAGGTTGCATCGTTTGGAGGCTTAACCTGTAACATATTTTCTTTCAAGCCTCCTGAGCAAAATGTTCATGGGTATTATCATCAGAAGGTATATGAGCGCTATGACAGTGTAGACTTCAAGCGGCCTGAAGCTTACGCTTATGAGATTCTGCCCCTCATGAAGAAGCTCATTGACCGCTATGACGGATGCAAGCGATGTCAGCTTTATTGTCTCTATATATCTGCCGGTAAGCGGCGGTATTATGGTTTTTAGCGCCTGCGGAAACACTACATGCCTCAATATCTGGAACCTGTTCATGCCGATGCTTCTTCCGGCCTCTGTCTGGCCTTTTGGTATGCTGCCAAAACCGGACCTGAATATTTCTGAGGAAAATGCGCCGAGAACAAGGCTCATGCCTATTACCGATGTCCAGAAGGCGTTCACCCTTATGTTAAGAAGCGGTGTTATCGCATAGAAAAGCCATATTATGAGCACAAGTATAGGTATGTCGCGAAAGAACTCTATGAAAACGGAAGTAACTTTTTTTGTAACTTCATTCCCGTTGTCCTTCAATAAATAAAAAAGGAAACCGAAAGCAGTTCCAAAAAGAATGGTAAGTGCTGCAATTTCCAGGGTAACGGCAGCCCCGCTTATCAATGCATGTGGATGACTCATCACGACCTGAAAATTCCAGTCATACGCCATTTTCAATCACGCACCCAATCTCACATACTCTCTTTTCAGCTTATACCATTGCGATTCTTTGCCCCCCTGGACATTATCCAGGTCACCGACTGCCTCAAGATAGCTTATGGCGTTGTTCAGGAAATTGAGCAGTTTCTGGTCATCGCTTCTGACTGCCCATGTTATCGGTGTCGTTGAGTAAGGCTGGTCGGAGAGCGGCTCAACATCGGCATGCTCCTTTGCATAACCTTCGACAACATCCGACATTATGAGCCCAACATCTGCCTGCCCTGACGATACGGCAACAAGCGGCGCAGTGTTGTCTGCTGTCTTGTCAAGCACGATAAGCTGCGCCTTTGGAAGGTATTTTTGCGCATATATGTGACCGAACTCTCCCTGCAACACAGCAACGCGAACGCCGGGCTTGTTCAGGTCGCTTATTGTTTTGAACCTTGCATCCCCTTTTCTTTTGAGCGCGCCGTTTCCTGCGTAATAAAACGGTCTTGTGAAGGAAACGCTTGTCGACCTTTTTATGGTCGGATATATGCCTGCTATTGCCATATCGCATTTTCCGGTTTTAAGATCTGCAGCAAATCCTCCCCATGATGATTCGACAAGCTGCAGGTCGAATCCGGCGTCATCTGCAATATTCCTTATCATCTCTATGAGAAACCCCTTCACCTCTCCGGTGTCAGGATCCTTTACGACAGAGGGCGGCCATGTGACATAACACACTACGGCCTTTCCTTCCCTTGTTATCCTGTCAAACGTATCTTCTTTCTGCACAACCTGCGCAGATGATGCTGATAGCGCTGCTGTTATCGATGCTATTGACATGACAATAGCAATGACAGCAACGATTAAAGCCATGTTATTGCCCTTTTTCATTTCAATCACCTTTACCTCCTAAAACTCAAAATAGCTGTTCAGATATTCCTTCGTTCTTGCACTTGATGGTTTTCTGAATATGTCCAATCCTCCGATTTCCACTATCCTTCCTCTTTCAAGGAAAATGAAATGATCACCTATGTATTTTGCAAAGTGCAGATCATGTGTCACGAGTACCATCGTCATGCCATCCTTTGCCAGTTTTGTTATTATCTTAAGCACGCTTTTGGCAAGTTCCGGGTCAAGAGCTGACGTCACTTCATCAAGCAGAAGCACATCGGGCTTCATCATAAGTTCTCTTGCTATGGCAACCCTCTGTTTCTGCCCCCCGGAAAGCTCATGAGGATAACTGCCTGCCTTATCGGCAAGCTCGACCTTTTCAAGTATTTCCATCGCTTCGCTGTAGACAGGATTTTTGTCCCTTTTCTGGACTATCAAAGGGGCAAGCATGATATTTTCAAGAACCGTCATATTGTGCCACACGTTAAAATCCTGAAATACCAATCCTATTCTGCTCATGTCCCCGGAAAAGACTATATTTCCCCTGTCCGGCTTCAAAAGCCCTTTTATGCATTTGAGAAGGACGGTTTTGCCGCTTCCGGAAGGGCCCATCAGGACAGTGACTTTTCCACGTTTCACAGGAAACGTTACACGGTCAAGAACCTTGTTATCTCCGAAAGATTTCATAAGATTCTTGACATGAAGCACAATCTTAGGCATGGACCATTTCCCCCAAATATTTTTATTTTTTTATCACTTAATTGTAATTATGTTTTTTGATATTATATATATAGTCTTCCCCTTGGGGGGTATACAATATGAAGCCTTATAAAATAAGAAGAATATTAATAATGTATGGAAACAGATAAACTGAACAGCGCATTGGAACAGATAGGCCTCACCCATGGTGAAATCAAGGTTTATCTTGCGCTCCTTGAGCTTGGATCAACAACAACCGGGCCTCTGACTGACAGGTCGGGCGTTTCCCGTTCAAAAATATACAATGTGCTGGAAAGGCTAATCCAGAAAGGGCTCGCTTCATACATAATCCGTGGCGAGACAAGATTCTTTCAGGCGGCAGAGCCTCTCAAGATTTTTGATTATCTTGAAAGCAAAGAAGAGGAGATCAAAAAACAGAGAAGGAAAGTAAGCGCTATATTGCCAATTCTTCACAAAAGGCAGATGCTCTCGGAAAGGATAAATAAGGTTCAGGTTTTTGAGGGGTTCAAAGGTATTCAGACGGTCCACGAGCATACATATCTCAAACTAAAAAAAGGCGAAGAATATTTTTTTCTGGGCATCCCACCGCATCAGGATGAAAGATATCATATGTACTGGCAGAAGGACCATAAGAAACGGATAAAAGCGGGAATAAAATGCAGGCTCCTGTTCAATTTCGGGACAGACTCAAAAATATTAATTAACAGAAACAGTTTTGAAGGGGTGGATGCAAGAATGATGCCCATTCCGATAGAGACACCTTCAATGATACTCGGTTACAAGGATGTCACCGCGATAATAATAGAAAGCGGCAATGGCATGGCAATAGAAATAATAAACCAGGAAGTGGCAGATTCATTCAGAAGGTATTTTGACGTTTTCTGGAAAATGACAAAACCGTTTGATGCGAAAAAAGCAAAAGGAAGGACAAAACCGGCGAATAACAAATATAATAAGGTTGAAAACACTCTGAACACTCCGGAAGATTTCGAGACAACATAAACGGCTCGAAAAATAGTATGTTGTTCTATATTTTAGAACAATTGTTCTCATTTTTAGAACAAGAATAATGCCAAATACGGCTAACTGCATGCAAATGAAAATAAAAAATAGAAAGGCATAAAGGCAGATTCTCCTGTTTTTCTGAAGCGATTTGCGAATGCAATCTAACTCCAGATTAACACCTTTTTTAAGGACAACTCGGGCGATTAGTAATCGTAGGCTGAACACCTCGTTACCTTAGTGCTTACACCCCGATTCTATCAAACCTGTCGTCTACAGGGCCCTCGTCCTCGTACCGATAGTTGCCTACCAGCTTGAGGAATGGTTGTCTCTTTTCAGGAGCGGCTTCAGGCTTAGTTAAGCCCGACGGACGCTATGTAACAGGTTTCCCTGTGTCGGTATGCTTTCAGCCCTTATCCGCGATGGCGTAGCTACTCAGCAGTGCTATTCACAACTGATCCACCAGAGGCCACAACGCGTTGTTCCTTTCGTACTGAACGCGCTTTCCCCTCAGACAACCAACACTTCCAGTAGATATAGACCGTACTGGCTCGCACCGTACTTAACCCAGCTAACGTGACTCTTTGATGGGTGAACACCCCCACCCTTGGGCGCTGCTGCACGCCCAGGAGGAGCCGAGCCGACGGCGGAGAAGCAACGCGCGGGGTCGATTTATTCAAGAACCCTTTCTTTATGGAAAGAAAGGCTTTATGAACTCTCACCCGCCACGACTCCATTATCCCCGTGGTAGCTTTTCTGTCAGAGCTGGCCCCCAGAAATGAGGCACAGCGGATCGCTAGGCCACGCTTTCGCGTTAGGATCCTTTATTACGCAGGATCCTATCAGGCCGGCTTTTGCCCTTGCACTCGTCTCCGGATTTCTGACCCGGATGAGCCGACCTTAGGGCGCCTCTGATGCTTTTTCAGAGGCATACCGCCCCAGTTAAACTGCCCATCTGCCGGTGTCTCTCAAAGAGATAAGCCGTAAGACAGCGAAAGGGTGGTGTTACATTGTTGCCTTCCCAGTCCCCAAGAGGGCTGGTGCGACGCTCCCACCTACACTATGCATCCACCATCTTACAACAGCGACAAATTGCAGTAAAGTTCAACGGGGTCTTCTCGTCCCACTGGAAGTCTCCTGAATATGCACAGGACATTCATTTCGCCGGGCGTCAGTTTGGGACAGCGGGGATCTCGTTAAGCCATTCATGCAGGCCGACAATTAATCGGCAAGGGATTACGCTACCTTAAGACGGTCAGAGTTACCGCCGCCGTTTACCGGAGCTTCACCTAGTTGGAACCAGACTTAACTTACCGGCACTGGGCAGGCCTCAGGAAGTATACGAATCGTTTCCGATTAGCACTCCCCTACGTTTCTTAACTGGGAAGAACGGACGGAATTTTTAATCTTTATTGAATTTGTTTTCAGGATAAATTTCTTAATATCACTTCTGCGATAAATCTGCAAGCCGTGAATCTTTCCGTACCTATAAACGTGGCCTGTCACTTCAATCGACAACTCAAGGAAGACCTTGATAGCTTCAAGCAGCTTTTTGTTGCCGTTATATAAAACCAGTCTGTCTGTTACTATCCCTTCGGCGTCGAAAAAACCTGAAATAAATTCAAATTTCTTCTTTTTACCAAGGGATTTGAAATATTTAACCGGCTCTTTTCTTATTTCATTGAACTCGTGAAATATTGATTTTGAATATACCATTGCCCTTACCTTATTGAGGTATGTGTAATAATGCACATTCAATCCAATATTCTCGAATTCGCTTTTTGCTTTCTCGGCTATTTTGGAATTTCTTTCATGCTGATCTATCCAGACAGCATATGCCTTGTTCTTCTTTCCAAAATTGCTTGTGCCATCTCCGAACAAGAGCCCGACCAGGTACGGAGACATCATATATTTGTTTTGGCTATGTTTCATATAAACATGATATCCGCGCTTCCCATTTGTTAAACAGTCGGACCCCCCTTGTTACTGAGACCTAACAGCCCTGTCTTAGACAGAGTGCTAGGCACCCCTTATCCCAAAGTTACGGGGCTAATTTGCCGAATTCCCTAAACTGACTTCTCCCGATACACCTTCGCCTTTTCAGCGTGGGGCACCAGTGACGGTTTTCGGTACGATTGCGCAAAATCCTTTTGCATTCCCTTTTCACTGGCTCCAGGAGTCTGCCGAACCCTCATAGAGGGCCATTCCGGCCTTCACCTGCTTCTCGTCATTACGACACTCCGCAGGCTTGAACCGTTAGCCACATAGACTGTGGTCAGCATATCCCGAAGCGTCAGGAACGCAACTTAGCGTCGCCGCATGTATTTGCGCAGTGCAGGAATATTAACCTGCTTCCCTTTCGGCATGTTCCGGTTAGGGCATGCCTTAGGATCGACTAACCCTCAGTTGATAATCATTGCTGAGGAACCCTAGCCCTTCAGGTGGTGAGGATTCTCACCTCACTTGCGCTGCTACTATTAGCAAGATTCTTATATCCGACAGGTCCACTCCGCCTCGCGACGAAGCTTCCGCCCCATCGGATCACCTCCCTACCCTATGTCTTTCGACATCCAAGGTATCGGTAGCTGACTTAGTCCCGTGCATTTTTAGGGCCACTGACCTAGACTGGTGAGCTATTACGCACTCTTTAAAAGATGTCTGCTTCTAAGACAACTTCCCAGTTGTTTAAGGACAATGACACCTTTTCTCACTTAGCCAGCATTTTGGGACCTTAACCTTGGTCCGGGTTCTTTCCCTCTTGGATAGCGAGCTTACCCCGCATCCGCACTCCCAGCTTCTACGACGATGGAAGATTCCGAGTTTGACAGGGAGACTGGATCTTTCGACCCTTGGTCACCCAATCAGTAACTATACCCCTCCATCTGTCTCCGCCGAGGCTGAACTTTAGTTCATTTAGGGAGGAACCAGCTATTACCGATCTCGATTGGCCTCGAAAGGAAAGACGGAAATTTATTTTCAACGACTTCAACGTTTCAATTTATATTCTGACGGCGGATGCCGCCTTTTCCAATTTCCGTCGATCTCTATTTTCACCCCTAGTCCCTGGTCACCCGAGAGATTTGTGTCTCATCTGCGGTAGCGAGCCTCCATCAAGCTTTCGCTTGACTTCACCCTGCCAAGGACTAGATCGACCGGTTTCGGGTCTTATCCCCGTGACTTCGGGCGCTTATCACACCCAATCCCCTGACACCACAAGGGTGCTGCGGGATTTTCGCTTTCGCTATGGATACCTTTTCGTTATCCTCGCCACGAAGATAAACTCCTTGCCGCGTGTTTCGAAACGGACGGCATAACAACGCGTACGCGCCGCCATGCCAACCTATAACTGTATGGTTTCAGGCTCTTTTCAGCTCCTATTAAGGATGCTTTTCAGCTTTCCGTCACCGTACTAGTGCGCTATCGGACTCAGGTTATATTTAGGATTGGGAGTGTCTGGCTCCCACCTTCTCACTGGATATCCAACCAGCAATACTCTGGATCCTGCGAATTTACCTTTCTCCGTTCTCCTACGGGGCTATCACCCTGTATCGCAAAGCTTTCCAGCTTACTTCGGATTGGAAGATTAGGCAATGCCGCAGTCCAAACCCCACATCTCCCTCATGTTTCTATAAGGGATTCGGTTTGTCCTGTTCCCTTTTCACTCGCCGTTACTAAGGGAATACCTATTGGTCTCTTTTCCTGCGGTTACTGAGATGTTTCAGTTCACCGCGTCACCCTTCGCTTGCGCGAATAACCTGACGGTTGGGAAGTCCCATTAGGAAATCCCGGGTTCGAGGGCTGCATGCGCCTACCCCGGGCTTATCGCAGCTTGCCACGTCCTTCGTCAGTACCTGAGCCAAGCCATCCACCACACAGCGTAGCTTGTCCTAAAGGTGCATATCTTCAGTCAGACGCAAGGTAAACCCTGCGCCTTTCTGAGTTTGGAGAATCTGCCTATGCCAATCATCAGGAGGTTCAAACGGTGTTCACTACGTCATTTCCTAGGATGATTGCTCAAGCAATCAACCCGGTTTGAGTCTGGATCCGAGGTGAATGCACCCGTTTAAACGTTTGTGATATTAGTGCATTTGCCGGAAGAAGCCCATCGACCGCCTCCAGCCTTTCCGTTCAGATCATTACCTTCCTTCATATCAGGCCGCAATCCTTTGGATAGCGACCCTCATCCTTGTTTGTGAATCTTTTTAGCATGATGTGCTTTCAGAAAAATAGCGCAAACGGTATCCAGGCATAATTATGCCGCCGATTACGCTGCTGGCCGACGCGCAGTACGGCCACTCTGAAAGCAGCTTCGTTGATGTTGTAAGTATTATATATCGTGATGGTTTTAAATGCAGGCAAGAAAAACCTTCCGTGATGGACCGAGTGGGAATTTCAACATTCCATTTTTCATTCTTCTTTCGATCGAAACTTTCTTTGCGAAAGTGGCAGCTTCTGGAAAGAAAGGCTCGTTTGAACCCACGGCCTCTCGCTTGCAAAGCGAGCGATCTACCACTGATCTATCGGCCCATAACTTTCATTGGTTAACAGTTCACCCGGTTAGCTTTGATATCCCGCTTTGTTATATTGGTGGTAGCGGGCATACGCTCCTGTGCGACTTGTGACGATTAGCTGTTAACGATGACATCCACAGGCTTTGCCTGTGGCAATCACTTCTGGCGACGATATGACATTAACAGTTAGTTTTGATATCCCGTTATCGGTAGTAGCGGGCAACTTTATTTCGTTTTGTTAACAGTTCATATGGTTAGCTTTGATATCCGCAGGTCTTCGACCTGCGGCATGTGCTCCCATGCGACTTGTGATGGTTAGCTGTTAACCGTTATTAAACCCTATTTTAACCCTGTTTTTGTGTCAGATTGAAAGATATATAAGGAGGTGATCCAGCCGCAGGTTCCCCTACGGCTACCTTGTTACGACTTAGCCCTCCTTACAGAGCACTGGCTCGACTCTTCCAGTGAAAAAGCCTCACCAACACCCCATTCAGATGGCTTGACGGGCAGTGTGTGCAAGGAGCAGGAACGTATTCGCCGCAGTATGCTAAACTGCGACTACTAGGGATTTCGGCTTCACGAGGGCGAGTTGCAGCCCTCGATCTGGACTGAGAGCGGCTTTGGAGATTGGCTTCTCCTTTCGGAGTCGCATCTCATTGTACCGCCCATTGTAGGCCGCGTGTAACCCGGAGGATTCAGGGCATACAGACCTGCCGTCGACCGCACCTTCCTCTGCCTTTTCGGCAGCGGTCCCCTATGAGTGCCCTCTTTATAGATAAAAAGGTTGCAACATAGGGCGCGGGTCTTGTTCGTTACCTGACTTAACAGGACATCTCACGACACGAACTGACGACGGCCATGCACTACTTCTCAGCTTGTCTGGTAAAGTCTTCAGCTTGACCTTCAATACAGGCCGATTGCTAACTTTGCGAAAAGACTGCTTAGTTAACCAAGCAATCTTTGCTTAGTGTTAGCAGTCGTACTTTCTGCTGTCGCCTCCGGTAAGGTTCCCGGCGTTGAATCCAATTAAACCGCAGCCTCCACCCCTTGTGTGCTCCCCCGCCAATTCCGTTAAGTTTCAGTCTTGCGGCCGTACTCCCCAGGTGACCCACTTAACGGTTTCCCTACGACACTGGGAGCCCTCGTGAGACCCCCAACGTCTAGTGGGTATCGTTTACAGCTAGGACTACGGGGGTATCTAATCCCCTTTGCTCCCCTAGCTTTCGCCCCTCACCGTCGGATCCGTTCTAGTCAGGCGCCTTCGCCACTGGCAGTCCTGCAAGGATTATAAGATTGTAATTTCCTATGCATAAATTATCTAATGCTTGCAGTTGGCATTCGCCAACATGAAACTCATTTTCATATGCAATATGTGAAACAAAAATGCATGCATCATGGTTTATGCATAAGAATTTTTACCCTTACCCCTGCAGTACTCCTGACCTCTCCCGGTCCCAAGTCTGCCAGTATTTCTAACAATTCTCATAGTTTACTATGAGATTTCATTAGAAACTTGACAAACCGGCTACGGACGCTTTAAACCCAATAAACGTGATTACCACTCGGGGCGCGGGTATTACCGCGGCGGCTGGCACCCGTCTTACCCACCCCTTATTCGCCGAGCTGTTTACACTCGACAAAAGGCTCCGCTTAGCGAAGCCACTTCGGGTTTCTCCATAACGCTTTCGCGCATTGTGGAAGTTTCGCGCCTGATGCGTCCCGTAGGACCTGGATTCTTGTCTCAGAATCCATCTCCGGGCTTCCTCTCTCAAGGCCCGTATCGATTATCGGCATGTCGGGAAGTTACCCCGGCAACAACCTAATCGACCGCAGTCCCATCCTCAAGCGTATCTTTGGACGAAAGGACATTCCAGTACCTCTCATCTATCCGGCGTTAGCCCCAGTTTCCCGGGATTATTCCAGACTTGAGGGCAGGTTGACTACGTGTTACTGAGCTGTACGCCCCGGATGCAAGCACCCGAGACTAACATGGCTTAGTCAAACCCGAATAGCAGTAATCTCCGGCGGGATCAGCCGGAATTATTGGCGTTTTGCACATTACTCCTTTTGCTATCTTTCAAACTGATTTCACAAAAGGGTTTTGGGTTTTGGTCTTCTTGCCTGCTTCAAACCCAATGCCTCTCTAACGGCTTTGGGCTCACATCTCTAAGCGCATAAACTCGGCCTTTGAACTTGCAAATCGGATGTGACCGAATCGATGTAACACCATATATGTCAAACAGCTTTATATATATTATGTTGATTGAGGACTTATTGACAACAATATTATGAGTGACAACAGATTTATATGTGTTTTACCGTCAATTGTTCCTTTGTTATGAGGTTACATACTTACGATTGCATTAATGATAATGAATCGAGCATAGAACCAATAAGACAAATCAATATAATAAAAATGAAAAGGGTTGTAGATTAGCCGCTCACAAAATCTATTCCAAGGACCTGCTCAATTTCCTTTTGCTTCTTTTCGGCCCTGCTCAGCTCTTCTTTGTGGCCGAATATTTGCGACGACTTGACACCTGTTATGATAAGCATCGTTCTTGCAACGTCGCCAAGATCCTTAACTATCTGAGCACCCCAGATTATCTTAGCGTCTGTATTTATTCTGCCGTTGACTGATTCTACAATGTCTTGGCATTCCTTTATGGTGATATCGGCTCCGCCCATCACGTTCACAAGGGCGCCTGTCGCGCCTGTTATGTCTACATCAAGAAGTGGATTGTTGAGTGCCTTCTCAACAGATTCTATCGCCCTATTCTCGGAATCCGACTCGCCCATACCTATCATGGCGATTCCACCAGAGCCCATCACCGCTCTCACATCAGCAAAGTCAAGGTTGACAAGACCCGGCTTTGTTATGAGTTCTGTTATGCCCTTGACAGCATTCACGAGAATCTCGTCAGCAACCTTGAATGCCGTCGTGATTGAAACATCAGGAACTATCTCAAGAAGTTTGTCATTGGGTATGACTATAAGCGTATCGACTGTCGATTCCAGATTCTCGAGACCTCTCTGTGCATTTTTCATTCTCTGTTTCCCTTCCATCGTGAAAGGAAGCGTCGTTATGCCAACAGTAAGAATGCCCATCTTTTTTGCCATATCCGCTATTACAGGGGATGAGCCTGTACCCGTTCCACCGCCAAGGCCGCAGTTTATGAAAAGCATGTCAGCGCCTTCAATCGTTTCCTTTATTTCCTCTTTCGATTCCTTCGCAGCTTCCATTCCGACCTCCGGATTCGCTCCGGAGCCAAGGCCGCCTGTAAGCTCTTTTCCGATAAGTATCTTCTTGTCGGCATCAGTATAAAGGAGATCCTGGGCATCTGTATTGATTGCTATTGTTTCCGCACCGACTATGCCAACCTGCATCAATCTTGAAACAGTGTTGCCTCCAGCACCGCCGGCTCCTATAACCTTTATGACCGCCTTGCGTGACTCGAGAATCTTTCGCAGCTCTTCATCCACCGCGTGCTCCTTTTTCTTCTGCGCATCATAAACATTGACCTTCTCATCGGCTCTGTTCAATGCCGATTCTATGATCGATGCTGTTCCCATATCAAACCCCTCCTATCAGAATTTCCATATATGGCTAATCATGCCGTAAAGCGCGCGGCATATCTCAGATAAATCCCAATCCCGCGCAACAAACCACAGCTGCCGCGCGGCTGCAAATATATATCATATTAATATACCGACCCGCTGAATGGAACTATAAAAATAAGTTTTTTAAGCTTTAGTTGTGCCAGTGGAAACAGGCGATTTATTTGCACTTGCGGCACTTTCGGCTCTCTTTTTTGAGGGCTTCTCCGGAAGAGGTTTTAGCTCAAATATCACTGTCTTGACTTCGGGAACATATTTTGTTATCTGTTTTTCTATGACGTCCTTAACGCTGCTTGGCACATCCTTTTCTATCACAACCCTGAGTTTTCCATCTTCCTGCATCTTGGCATCCTTGACTATGACATTCATACCATATTTTTCAACTATTCCCCTGCACTTGCTTTCAGTGTCATCTATTTTCTCAACTATTTTCAGCCTGTAAGAAAGCTCCTTGCCGGCAAGCGGATGGTTGAAGTCTATTCGAACCCTTCCTCCAGAAACCGACTGAACTTTGGCTTCCTTCCCGTCGATATCGACATAAAGACCTGGCACCGGCTCGACTTTGTTCTTTTTGAATTTGGAGTATGAAACAATCTTTATCTTTTTGAAATCCCTATCCCCGAATGCATCTTTTGGTTTTACAGTGAATTCTTTCTCTTCGCCAACTTTCATCCCTTTAATCTGTTTTTCCACACCTGGTATGACCATATTCTTTCCGACTATGATAAGCACCGGGCCGTATTTTTTCTTCGCATCGTATATATTTTCATTCTTTGCTAAATTCTCATCCGTAAGGTCAAATATCTCACCTGTCGCCTTCACTTTACCGACAAACTCTATCTTGACAAAATCACCATCATTCATGAAACCACCAAACTCTATGATAAGGTTGCATATTTATTTATCGAATCATTTATAAAACATATGCATTTTTGTGCATTCTGCGGTTTTTGAAGGAGGGATACGAATGACAGAAACAATAATAGAGAAGATTAAGGTCAGGGAGATACTCGACTCGAGGGGAAACCCCACAGTAGAGGTCGATTTATGGTCAAAATGCTGTTTTGCAAGGGCGGCTGTCCCTTCAGGGGCTTCAACCGGAACGCATGAAGCGCTTGAGCTTCGCGATAAGGATGAAAGGTTTCTGGGAAAGGGTGTTCTCAAAGCAATAAAGAATGCAACCGACATAATCGCCCCAAAGATTGTGGGCATGGATGCGATGGATCAGAAAGGCCTCGATGAAGCGATGCTCAACCTCGATGGAACTGAGAATAAAAGTAATCTGGGGGCAAATGCCATCCTGGGCATAAGCATGGCCGCAGCAAAACTTGCGGCTATGCATAAAGGGGAACCGCTTTATGCGCATCTTGCATCTCTTGCAGGGACAACGCCGAAGCTTCCGACACCTTCGCTAAACATCATAAATGGCGGAGCGCATGCGGGAAACGCTCTTGACATACAGGAATTCATGATACTCCCATATGGTCCATCGTTCAGGGAATCCATGAGGATGGCATCAGAGATATATCATACGTTGAAAGGCAAACTAAAGAAGAAATATGGCCGCGATGCTATAAACGTAGGCGATGAAGGCGGTTTTGCACCTCCGATAAACGAGACAAAAGAAGCATTAAACATGATAATGGAGTCAATTGAGGATGCCGGGTATTCCGGAAAAGTGAAGATAGGCCTTGATTCCGCCGCATCCGGCTTTTATGAGAACGGCGTCTATAAGGTTGCCGGCAAAGAGCTTGATATCGATGGTATGGTTGACATGTATTCTGAAATCGCGAAAGATTATCCGATACGCTTCTTTGAGGATCCGATGGACGAGGAGGACTGGGAGGGCTTTCAGGCAGTCACTAAAGCCCTCGGAGACAAGGTCACGATAATAGGCGATGACCTTCTGGTAACCAACATAGGGAGAATAAAGAAGTCACTTGAACTGAAAGCGACAAACGGTCTTCTCCTGAAAGTAAATCAGATAGGAACTGTCACAGAGTCGATCGATGCAGCAAACCTTGCGATGACGAACAACTGGGATGTCCTTGTCTCTCACCGCTCCGGCGAAACATGCGACTCCTTCATAGCAGACATTGTTGTCGGGCTTGGGACCGGGCTTATCAAAAGCGGTGCTCCATGCAGATCGGAGCGTCTTGCAAAATACAACCAGCTCATGAGAATTGAGGAAGAGATGGAGGACGCCTGAAATGGTAAATATCTGGATATTTTTTACCCTCATGGGAGAGCCGGAGTTTTGGGGGGCGCTGTCAGCGGTGCTTATCCTTTCTTACTTTATTGTAAGGCAGAAGGGTCCAAAAGAACTGAAAGATGTCTATAAGAGAGCGCTTTTGCTCTTTGCAATCTCAGTTCTTCTTTCCCTTTCTCTTACCCATGCAATAAAATATGCTGCAATGGAGGAGAGGCCGTGCACCGTATGCACAACAGATAACGCCGGCTCTTGCAATGTGTTCTGCCTGCAGAGCCCATCGTTTCCATCAGGGCACAGCACAGCGGCGTTTGCAGCGTTCACCTCACTGTTTCTGATATTGCAGAAAAAGAAAAGGTTTCTGCTGCTGTTTATAATACCTGCACTTGTCGCCGTTTCCAGGGTCATGCTTGGCGTGCATTTCTGGCATGACATAGCTGCTGGCTCTCTTATAGGCATAGCCATACCACTCATAATTCATCATATACACGAACGGTGGTGGGATTTCTAAATCGCTTTCTGAAAACCATAATAAAAAAATATGAAAATCGGCTTCATTATTTGCTGCTTTTAGATGATGTGTATGATCCAAATGTTGACATATTACTTCCAAAATGGTTTAAATGCTGATAATAAGATGGTCCTTGTTTTAATTTCGATAAATCAAATCCTTTACCAGCATATTCATTTCCATTCATATCTCCTCCTTTTGTAACTCCTACTCCTCTTTTTACCGAAACGCCTTTCATTTAGATTACCTCCTTTCACCTCTTTAGAAACCCTCGCAGTGAACCTGGACGAAGAACCGATAGAAAACGTGCCCTCCGAACAGGAAAGAGGGCCCTAAATCAATATGATTATTCCAACGCCTGATAATATCCTGAAAATCGGACTGAATGCGATTCTGACTTCAAGGTTTTTGCAGGCGTTATCAATTTTCATCCAATCACTTTTATCGTGTTTTATGCACGATGTGCTCGATAGAAAGAGAGAAATCCCGCGCGAGAAAGGAACAAAGACCGCAAGGATTTCCCTTCCTATCGCGGCCTTAATATATAATTATGAGTGAGATGATGCAACCTGAAATCCCATTTAGAGAGCTGTAATTTTTCATCAAACTCACGTATTTTTGATATAAACTCATCTTTTGTGATGAAAATTTATAAATTTAACTGATAATCCATACGAATGACGAAATATTTTTAATTCTCATTATTCGCTTTATCGTTTAGTTTCAGAATTTAGAATTAAATTTCCCAAACTTCAAACTAATTGTATGGAAAGATACGTAACTGCACAGCAAATGAGAGAAATTGACAGGATAGCACAGGAAGAGTTTGGCATACCTTCGTTTATCTTAATGGAGAATGCAGGGCGCTCTTGCGCAGAAATTGTGGAGAACACGATAAAAGATCGTGCCCGCATGCATAATCAAAACAGTAGCAATCGGAGCAAGATAGTAGTAGTATGTGGAAAAGGAAACAACGGCGGTGATGGTTTTGTATGCGCCCGCCATCTCATAAACAGGGGCTTTGAAGTGATGATATTCGTCATTGGCAAATCAGATGAGCTGAAAGGTGATGCGAAAGTAAATTACGATATCCTTAAGAAAATGGATGCGGACATAAGGGCTTTGGCATACCAAAGCATGGAATTTTTCAAGCAAGAACTTGGCCACGCTGCGCTTGTCGTTGATGCCATCTTTGGAACGGGCATTTCAAGAGAGATTCGCGAGCCCTACAAAACAATTATAGAAAACATCAACGAATCGCAATGCATCGTCGTTTCGCTTGACGTGCCTTCCGGTCTTGATGCAACAGGCGGGCGCATGCTTGGTACGTGTATCATGGCCAACAAAACCGTAACGCTTGCTTTTCCCAAAACAGGTCTTGCTAAAGGAGATGGTCCTCACCATGCAGGTGAAATCATTGTCGCTGACATATCCATTCCGAAACATATTTTTATGGATAGAATCAAAATATGAAACATGAAACTCTTTGACGACGAGGAAAGCAAAGAAAAGGAAGAGCTCAAAAAGCGATATTCCGTGCCTGAGGATTTCGTGACACTCATATCAAATATGATAAACAGGGACTTTCGAGAAGACGAATGTAAGGATTGTTATATCCTTTCATCAGAAGACAAGATTGTCGCAATATCTAACCATGAATTTATGCCATTTACAAACCAAAATGAAATTGAGGTAAAATTGGAAGAGCTTGAGATAAATGATGATATGATAGGCATGGGAGAAACGTGGGTAAAAAAGGATATCTTCAGAGGCATTATAGATGCGCTTGAAACATATGACATTGAATATAAGATATATATCGATCCTGAAGAAACATACCCTATGCTCATAACAACACCGCGCGGTAATATAACAATTGCACCGGTCGAAATGAAGAAGAATGAGAAATAAAATCTTCCTAATAGCTGCCTACGGGCGTTCTTTTGTATCTTCTATGCCATATCAGCTCGTCTATCTTTTCAATTCTGTGCAATCTTTTAAGAATCTGCGGCTACCCGCAAGAAATATTGCAACTATGGCAAACATTTCGATGCATGGTTTAAACATTTTAAATCCAAAGCATCGTTATAATATATGCTAAGCCGGATAGGCGGCCGTCCCTGCACCATGCGGGGAGGAAGTTCCGCTCATCCACGAAGTTGTTTTGCAGGGCTGTCGGCTCGTTGATCCACAGGCGGCAGAGGCCGCCGTGAAGCGCAAATTCATGATTGAGCGTATTGGTCGATAGCAATGTAGCAACTTCAAGGCGCGCTGCAGCAATGCAGGCAGGAGAGATTCTGTGCCGGCAGGAGCAGAAACGACACCGTTTCCGGCCATATGATGATGCCGAAAGGCTGAAGTTTCCGGAAAGCGGGTGAAACGGCCTGCGGACGCGCGGATGCAAGGCCAGTATGGCCGCATCAGACAAATGCCGCCGCTCCGATCGCATCGGCACTATGCCAGATGTTTGCGGAGTTACAGAAAGCGGACTATTTCCGGCATAGCAAAATATATAAATTAAACTTCACACTGATATAGTATGGCAAAAAAGAACAAGAATGTAATGCCCCAATCAACGGCGGGTCTCATCAGGTATTTTGATGAGTCGGAAGAGAAAATAAAATTCAAGCCAGAACATGTCATCGCTTTTGCGGTTCTCGTAATACTGATAGAAATGATTCTCAAATTCGCATTTTAGATGCAGTTTTATTCTGGGATGTCTTAATATCCACTAGGCGTTGTTATGAGAATATTCATAGGGCCTGCGGGTTATCCGCAAGGGGCAACATCTGGTGCAAAAGCTGTGGAAATCGTCAGAAAATTAGGGCTAAATTCCATGGAAGTTGAGTTCACATACGGAGTCAGAATGAGCGAGAAATCTGCAAAAGCGCTAAATGACACCGCTTCAAAAAACAATGTCCGCCTTTCTGTGCATGCGCCTTATTATATCAACCTGTGCAATCCTGAAAAAGTTGATGCCAGTATCAGGCGCATCATCGACTCCTGCAAAATGGCGCATCTCATGGGAGCAAAGGTTGTCGTATTTCACGCGGGCTTTTATATGTCACTTCCAGCACGAACCGCGCAGGAACGCGTCACAGAGGCGTGCCTGAGAATGGATGAAATGATAACCGATATGGAGCTCGATGTCAAACTTGGCCTTGAAACGACCGGAAAAATAAGCCAATTCGGAACACTTGATGAAATTATAGCAATATGCAAAAAGGTGGATTTATGCGTTCCTGTCATTGACTGGGCCCATATCTATGCCCGAAACGGCGGGAAGATGGACTGTAATGATGTTTTAGAAAAAGTCCAGCATATAAATAAAGGCGTGCTTCATACACATTTCTCAGGCATAGAATTCGGGGAGAAAGGCGAGATAAGGCACCTTGAAATCTCAAGTTCAGCCCCGCCTTTTGAAGAGGTAGCAGACGCCATAATAAAAAACGGTCCGGATATAAACATTATCTGCGAATCGCCTCTGCTTGAAAGGGATGCAATCAAAATGAGGGAGATTCTCACAAAGAAAGGATGTTCATTGGCAGATTAACCTTTTTATAAATCTGTGAGCAAAATTAGATAACATCCGGCGCGCGGAGGTAGCAAAACGGCCATGCGACCGGCTGCAGATTCAGAAATCTCATGCAGCATACAAGGCATTGTTTTGAGAGCAATCATCGGTAAGTCGAGGCGGAAATTGCCGCTTATGAGATAAGGCAGTTACCGGTTTAAGGGGGTTCAACTCCCCCCCTCCGCTTTCGTTTTTACATCATCTTCAGATGCCCCGTCACCCTGTCAATTTCTTCATCGTCTGCCGGGCCTATCCCGAGAACCGTGATTGAGCCGGGCTCAACCTGCGTCAATCCGGCATCGTGTATTATGCATGTCTTCAGGTGCCTTGCGCTGCATACCCTACGAAGGTGAAGAAGGTCATCTTCTCCTGATATTTTCAGCACGACCTTCTTGGAGCCCTCAGACTCCCACCTGATTATGTCGTCGCGCGCCGACTTCTTGTAGCATTCTATTGCGGCGTGCGCAACCTGCGCCGCAATCTTTCCTTTTCCCATCTTCAGGTCGCTTCGCACGACAAAAACCTGCTTCATAATGAAAGGTTTGTCTGATGTGATATATTAAGTTGAATCCGGCTAAGCCCTTATGATAAGGCAAAACCAAGAAAATCATCGATCGCTTTACCCATAACACCTTCTTCGGGGAAGCCGTGGGATGCGTTTTTGTAGTAATTGTCATGAACAGTTGCCCCCATATTTCTTAGCGCGTTGATCGCATATTTGACTTCATCAGGTTTCATTATCCTGTCTTTGCCGCCATATGCATAAAAGATTTCGATGCCTCTTAGATCTGCTTTTTTTGGAAGAAGTATGTTTCCTGTTGCAAGAAGATGCGATATGTCAAAAATCACTTCTGGGAATGGAACCTCTGCGTTCTTTATATGCATATAGTACCTTCCGTCGTCTCCTTTGTGTATCAGGGAGCCGTCGCTATTTCCATTACCGCCGACAAATTTCTCTGCAAGAAATCTGCTCGTGGATCTTCCGACAAAGGGGGATGTGTAGAACAAGCCGATTTTCTTAATTGGCACTTTCTCTCTGAACTCATCATCTCCCAAAAGCGAAAGTAGAACCTGGCCCCCGTAACTAAAACCCGCCGATATAATTTCTCCACTATTTTCTGCATTATAAACATGCATGAGGAATTCCTTGGTTTCTTTCGTCTGATATGACAGTATTATTCTTTTCTTTGTATGTCTTCCGTGACCCGTGAGTTCTGGTATCCATAAATCTGCTCCTTCTTCTTGCGCCTTTTTTACAAGCCCTCCATATTCTTCTGGATTTGCGACATTATCTGCACTGTGAGTGATTCCATGAAACGCGACAATAACATATCTGCCATCATTTTCTAACTTCAAATATGGAATCGCGCTGTAATAATGATAATTATTCGTACTAATGTTGTTCACCATCATCTAATTTATAGAAAAAATAACATGAGAAAATTTTTAAGCCGTTTGTTCACCAGAACTTCCACCATGGCTTCTCTTTGGGGGATGCCGCCTTCTTGCCCGCCGTCGATGCGCGTGTTTTTTGCGGTTTAGCTCTGTTTGGTGTTTTCTTTCCGCTCATCTCGTCATAGCAGTTCATGCAAACTATCATGACATTTGATTTTCTGTTGTCAGAGGCGATGCCGTTCTTGTGGATTATGCGAGTCGGCATCCCGCGAACGGACATTCCGCACCGCTCGCACCTGTAACCGCTCTCTGCAAGCATGCTCTTCCTGTCATTTCTCGACGTCTTTCTCATCCTGTTTGATACCTGTGCGTATTTTTTGTAATTACCGGCCATGGAGATATTTTATGTTCGCACTCCCTTAAATAAGGCCAAAATTTATATTTGATATATACCATTTAGTATAGAACGGATATGCAATAAACCGATGACGGCCAAATGGCGCACGGCCGAAGGCTGCGCCTTATCGGATATCAGTTAAGTGTTGCACACCTTTGCGCAAGAGCGTTTGACGCACGGTCGAAGACCTGCATTTAATAGAGTATGGTTAGCCGTCATATAGAATCGCACAGGAGTGTTTGACGTAGGTGCGAAGCACACCGGCGTATCAACATAACAAACTAATCGTCATATAGAATCGCACAGGAGTGTTTGACGCATGGTCGAAGACCTGCGTCTTATCGCATAGCTAACCCATATAACCGTTAATCATCCAATATGCCCCCGTAGTCTAGTCCGGTCAAGGATGCGAGCCTCTCGAGCTCGAGACACGGGTTCAAATAAGTTAAATGGCGACGTTGTGGAAATCCCGTCGGGGGCATAATCCATTCAACTAAAGAAACTCATATATCTAGGCACGGCGGCTCGATTCTATTCTCAGATAACAGTTTGTCTATTTTCTTGTAGCCTTCTATATTTCCTATATCAAAAGGAGAACCAGCTATTATGTATCCAAATATCTCCGTTCTCTTGTATAGCCATGATATGAAATAGCCAGGGGCGTCCCTGTTTTTTCCCGTTTCCAGAAATTCTTTCAAGAAATCGATAACATTCTTCCCGAAATAATAAACGGCCGGGGAAGCCAATTCCGATTTTGGATGCTTTGGCTTTTCCTGAAAGTCCACAACTTTATAATTTCCATCTAGCCTCACTACCCCCGCACGACGAAGTCTCATCTCGTCTTCAACCTCATAAACGCAAATAGCACTTCCTTGTTTCGATTCCGCAAAATCCACCATATCTTTCAGGCAGAACGGGAATATATTATCCGAGCTGGAAACCAATATATCCTTATTTATTTCCTTCTCCTTAATGACTAACTCCAGGTCTCCTATTGCACCGAGGCGCTCTTCATTTGTGTTTGTACCGTCATTTACAATCTCAATCCTTAAAGCTGGATATTTCGACCGCTCCGCATGAAGCCATTCTGCGAATTTATTGTAGAATTTGTTGTTGGAAACAATGTAAACATGACCGACGTTTCCAATCTTCGATATGTTTAGAAGCAGATAATCTAATACCGGTCTCCCGGCGACGGGAAGAAGGGGCTTGGGAAAGTTTTTTGTGAGTGGATACATACGCGTTCCATAGCCGGCCGCAAGTATTATGACATCCATCAACTCACTCTCATAGCAAATGATGCAATATTTTTAGGTTGGCATTCTTCAATGACCATCAGGACATTTTCTATCACGCCACGGATAATACAGATTTGGCGAACGTGGCAATGTTCCTATAAAAGTCTTCAATTGCTCCATTGTTGTCGATAAAATAATCAGCACGGGAAATCAGATTCTCTATCGCTTTCTCTGTCACCTTTTCTTCAATTTCCATGAATTCGTCAAATGTCATATCACCTTCGCCGCGGTCGCCGCGCTTTTTTATGCGCTCGTATCGATTCCTCTCATCGCATATTAACGCAACGAGTATGAAATTTCCTCCAAAACGTTTTTTCATATAGTCTAGCTCCTCGACAAACCGCATTCCGCTTACGCAATAGTTGCTCCCTTCTTCAATTTTGTCTGAAATAATGTGAGCAAAAAAATCGATTCCTTCACGTTCTCTTGTTTTTGTCGCAACGTCAATCAGGTTTTTCCTTGTGATTTCCAACCCAAGCTCCGTTAGTATGGGATTGATCGCATCGGTGGAGAAATCAAGCGTCTTGAAACCGTAATTATCCCGCATAAAATCGGCGAACGTATCCTTCCCGGAACCCCGCCTGCCCGTTATAGCTATAAGGACCATGTTTTATCTACCATTGGCAGATTTATAAATCACTCATTTAAACTTATTCCGATGATTGAGATAATAACATGCAACGAGAAGGGTGAAAGAAAATGCGAAACGCTCCAGCATGTTAATCTCGGCACGAAAGATATCATCTGGATCGATAGCGAAAATCCCACAGCCGAAGAAAGAAAAAATATAGCATCGGCTTTGGACCTCGATATGGAGGAGATAATGGATTCCCTCGATATGGAGGAGCATGCAAGAATAGAGGTCGATGATGATTATATCTATATAATCTACACAGTCCCCTCTATCGAGGAGGGGGAAATGGAAACGGCATCTTTTGGAATTTTCATAAAAGGTAACATTATTCTGACATTGCACAAAAAGAAAATACAGGCCCTTTCCAAGTTCGGTGCGGCCTTGAAACGCGCAAAAAACGGTTATCTCAAAAAGCTTGCAGGAAGAAGATATCTCCTCCTTGCGAACATGCTGGATCATATAGACAAGGACTATCTGAAAGCACTATATAATATCGATGAGCGTCTTGAGGAACTCAATGACGAGATTTTCAAGGACCCGAAAGAGGAACACGTTCAGGAAATAATAAGGCACAGGAAAACGCTCATTTACTTCAGCCGGGCGCTTCTTGCAAACCGTGATGTCCTCATCCTGGTAAAAAGAGGTTACCTTCCTGACATGATACAGGACGATGTCGACAATTTCATTGATCTGTATTCTGATGTTCTCCAGCTCATTGACATGAACACGACATTCAAGGAACTTTCAAACAGTGCAATGAGTCTCTATCATTCATCACTGTCAAACAGCATGAATATCCTTATGAAAAAACTGTCATTTCTTGCCGTCCTTTTTGTCGTGCCGACTCTTATATCCGGTATCTACGGAATGAATTTCACTTTCATGCCGTTTCTTCACGATCCTATGGGGTTTTATTATTCGCTTCTTGCTATGGCCCTTATGATAATCGCACTGACGATTTATCTCAAGATAAACGACATTTAACAAAAAGATAAACAAACTAATTTAAATTACAGCTTTTCATCTTATTGTCAAAAGTGTGGTTAGCTTGAAGACTATAGAAGGGAACCTGGTAGATGTAAAAAAGGGTATTGTATATCCGGCGAAGGTATATTTCGATAAGCGCATACGCAAGATAGAAAAAAGCCCAAAATTCTATAAACGGTTCATACTTCCCGGTCTTATAGATGCACATATCCATATAGAGAGCACGCTTCTATGCCCGTCAAGGTTTGCGGAGAAAGTGATACCTCATGGAACTGTTGGAACAATCTCTGATCCGCACGAAATAGCAAACATTGCCGGTATAAAAGGGATAGAATATATGATCTCAGATACTCCCAAACATCTTAAGACGCATTATACCGCACCATCATGCGTTCCTGCAAGCCCTTTCGAGACATCCGGAACGACGCTTGGATCTCACGAGATAGCAGAGCTTCTTGGAAAGAGAAAGGTTCTTGCCCTTGGGGAAGTCATGAACTTTCCTGCGGTAATAGCCCGTGAAAAGGATATGATGAAGAAAATTGCCGCCGCAAGAAGGGCGAAAAAAAGAATCGACGGTCATGCACCGCTTCTTTCTGGAGAAGGTCTCAAAAAATATGTAAGCGCCGGGATAGAAACAGACCACGAGGTTGTTTCATACGAAGAAGGCAAAGAAAAAATAAAGGCGGGACTAAAAATAATGATACGTGAGGGCTCGTCTGAGCGCAACATGAAGGATTTGATAGGTCTTGCAAGAGAATATCCGGTAAGCTGCTTTTTTGCAAGCGACGACCGACTGCCGCAGGATATGAGAAAGGGCCATATGGATTATCTCATAAGAAGGGCGGTTGAGCTTGGGCTTGACCCGATCACCGCAATAAAATGTTGCACTATAAATCCTGCAAAGCATTATGGCATAGACACGGGCATCATAGAGATTGGGGCGGCTGCGGATTTTGTGGTGGTTGGGGATCTTAAAAAGATGAATGTTCAGGAAACGTGGATTGATGGCGAGATGATTGCAAAGGATGGAAAATATCTTCCTGATGTCAAACCGAAGAAATTTCCTCTTCTAATAAAAAATTATCCTTTGAAAGAAGATGACTTCATTATAC
>JAADIF010000028.1:0-1835 GCA_013151465.1 Microcaldota archaeon
CTGGTTTCATCTGCACCTTATTATTTCCTCCATCTCAATTTTTTTGCAGGCGAAATTTATCATATCTATCAACCTTTCTTATTCCTATAATGATGTTCTGAAAGATATATAGTTAAAAGTGAAATGACTGCTATTATCGAAAATAATGCAAGGCATGTAGTGCATATTTCACATGTTGACGAGCACATCATTGTAGTAGAATCGCTGACAAGACCCTGACATCTGTATGTAAAGAGAACCCAGAAAGAAACGAGCGTTCCCATCTGCAGGCATTTCAGGGCTTTCCCTTTTTTGGTTGCGAATGACTTGAAACCAAAAAAGACCAAAGCAAGCACAAAAGCCAGCAGGAGTGCAGATGAAACCAGAAGCGATACCTTATTTATGCTTACATCGAAGGCCGTGACGATTCCTGCGATGATGAGAAATGCGCCTGTAATATAATTTATAATCCACCATCTCGAATAAATCTTCTCCAGCCTGCCCATTATCGATTTTCCGAGCAATGCAAATATTGTTGGAGGTATTATCACTCCAAGACCATAAAGCAATATATAGACATAACCAGCCGCACTAGTCAGTGATATTGTGAGTGTTGAAAGTAGGAAAGGAAATGAGCACGGATTCACCATAAATGCAAAAATCATGCCAAAAATAAAAGGATTATTTATTTTTTTCAAAGAGAAATGGATATTGAATTCCTTTTTCGTAAACATGAACACGCCAAATATTATCATAAAACCTGCGCCTGCAAATTTCAACACGTCAGAAACAAGGAATATGCCAGATAGTGACATCAATAAAAATGACAATAATAGCATAGAAATAACGTAACCGGATATGAACATTGTTATTCTTTTTTTGTCCAACGATTTCTTTTCCATGAAAAAATAAGCGAAAATGATGGGATACATGGGAAAGGTGCAGGGGCTAAGGGATGCCAGTATTCCATTAAAGAATGAAAAGGTTTCCCCTATCATGCACCCACTTTAGATTCTGCATTCATTCTATTCTTTCTTCCCAAGATTCTTCTCGAACCATTCTTTGACTGCGAACTCCGGCAGTGCGCCTATGAATTCATCTGCAACTTTGCCGTCTTTGAACATTTTTATCGTCGGTATGCTCATTATGCCAAACAACATGGTTGTCTGCGGGTTTTCATCGACGTTCATTTTGGCTAATACGAAATCATCCCGCTGATTGGCCATTGACTCAAGTATCGGGCTTATCATCCTGCACGGACCGCACCATGGCGCCCAGAAGTCAACAACTACGGCTTTTTCTTTAGATGCTTCGATAACATCCTTTGCAAATGTCGCATCTGTAATTTCTATCTCCATATAGACATCCTCCTTTGATCTCGTCGTGGTTGTGAACCATATATTCACAGTCAACTTAATAAAAGAGAAATGTGTTGTGAATATAACAATGAATAAAATCACATACGTCCATCAAGTGCCATATTGGCAAGCATATCGACACGAGATATATTTTTGTCTGTACGTGGAACATTCCTAAATTCTATGGTTTCGAACGAATCCGCATTTTTCATGACAAGATCTTTCAATCTCTCCAAGTGGGGCTTTTTTATCTTGAAAGTGCCGTTCAGCTGATTTATCATGAGACGTGAATCTGAATAACAAATGATTTCTTTATATTGATATCTCTTTGCAAATTCGAGAGCTTTTATGAGAGCTTTATATTCGGCAACATTGTTTGTGTCAAGTCCTATCCTTTCTGCCTTTTCAAGGATAAGCGTTCCGTCCTCTTTTGTAATCATGAATGCTATTGCTGCCTGTCCCGGGTTTCCTCTTGACGCTCCATCCGTATAGACTATA
>JAADIF010000028.1:1902-17065 GCA_013151465.1 Microcaldota archaeon
TAGTTTCATTAACGACCTTCATATTTATAGACTGCAAAGATACTCAGAAATAAAGATATATAGATGGTTCGCTCCAAGCCATTTATATATCTTAGAAATCTATAAAGGAGGCGATATCCCCTTTATAATTAACTCTTCTTCTCGTTTTCAAGGGTTTCTACAGAGCCAACAGAACCAAAAACCTTAAAAAGATTACGACTAAATGATAGTTATAGTATATATAGAGGTCTATCATATGAAGAAATCAACAACTTTGGCAATTTTGTTGCCTTTTTTATTTTCATTATTATACGTTTCTGATGCTAACAAAGAAGAAAATGCCAAACCCATTACGAGACAAATTAAGAAGAAATCATTTGTTGATGAATATATCAATCCTTTTTTAGAATCCGGGGCATTGGATACCATTCCAATAAGCCCCAAACTAGCAGAAAACTTCTGGAAGATGGTATACAATAAAGGAGAAAAAACTTCGGATGATGGCAGAGATACACTTAGTTGGAATGGATTCAGAATAGAGAGTAACGATTCTATAACGTTCTGTGTTTACAAGAAGAACGGCACAAAGATCGGACAAATAACAGTAGAAGAAGAAGGAAATAAGACCGTAATTCTAAATGATTTCTTTTGCGACGGTAAATTTACGTATGATGAGGGGGACAATGTAACAATAAATGGAATGCCACTTGAATTATATAACGAGGAAGATAGGCGATATGCTGAGAATCTTTTAAAAGTGCTTATTGGAGATTATGCTAATAGTGTTCTTTTTAGTCCTTCATCTAGTTTTCTCACAGCAATGGATAGGCAGATAAAAACTAAGATGTTCAATACCGCACATGAAGCAGTATTGGATTATAGAAAAATGAGAGGAATTGGTGGTGATGTTGAAAGAGACGACGGAAGCTATGGAAAAAAACGCGGCTATGATCATAATCTGCATGATACAAAGGAATTGATGCCAGAAAACCAACGATATAAAAAGAAATCCCGCAGATAATAAAAATCACATAAAACTCTTTTTTCGTTCTTTTGCCAAATCTGAATTTGCGCGTTTCATGGAGCCACTACCAATTTATAAACTTGGCATTCCATTATTACTCAATTTCCGATCATTTTTGGAGGTGTTTTCATTATGGAAATCCTGAAAAACAGATGGTTCATTGTTCTTGGCGCGCTTGCCATACAGCTCTGTCTTGGGGCTCTCTATTCGTGGAGCGTCTTTGTCAATCCGTTAAAATCGGGCTTTTCGTTCTCCACAACTGAAACGCAGGCAATATTCTCTGTCGCGCTTGCAACGTTCGCTGTTGTGATGGTGTTTGCCGGCAGGTGGCAGGATCGCATCGGTCCCCGCAAGGTCTCGATTCTTGGAGGCATCCTGCTTGGGCTCGGATACGTTCTTGCCGGCCTTACAGGCGGCTCGTTCCCGGCACTTCTGCTGACGGTTGGTATAATGGCAGGCGCCGGCATCGGGCTAAGTTATGTATGTCCGCTTGCAACCCTTATAAAATGGTTCCCGGATAAAAGGGGGCTGATTTCAGGTCTTGCTGTTGCGGGTTTTGGTGCGGGCGCGTGGATATTCGCGCAGGTTGCAACGGTTGTCATTGAAAGTGCCGGAGTTCTTTCTGCTTTCACAAACCTTGGCATCATTTTCGGCATTGCCGTCGTTTTGGGCTCGCTTGTTCTCAGAAACCCTCCGAAGGGGTGGTCGCCTGCCGGATGGAAAGGCGAAACAAAAAACAAAACAAGCGGCAGGAATTTTGACTGGAGAGAAATTATAAAGACAAAGGACTTCTGGTTCCTCTGGATAATGTTCATGTTCTCTGCAGCAGCAGGGCTTATGGTCATAGGAAACCTCAAGCCCTTTGGGGTCTTCAGCGGGCTTTCGGCGGCTATCGCCGGCTCTGCCGTTGGCATTCTTGCTCTGTTCAACGGTGCCGGAAGGATTGTCTGGGGAAGCGTTTCTGACAGGATAGGAAGGTCAAAATCAATGGCATTGATGTTTGCCCTTCAGGGAGTGATGATGCTCATCCTTTTGCAGATGGGCCAAAGTCCGCTCCTTCTTGCAGTTGCCGCAGCGTGGGTTGGATTTAACTTCGGGGGAAACTTTGCGCTTTTCCCATCAGTCACTGCTGATTATTTCGGAACAAAGCATGTCGGAGTGAATTACGGGCTGGTCTTTACTGCATATGGCGTTGCAGGCGTTATTGGTCCCATTCTTGGCGGAAGCGTCTTTGACCTTACGGGAAGCTATTCATGGGCATTCATCCCTTCCGGAATTGCGTGCCTTGTTGCGGCGGCAATAGCGTTTCTGATGAAAGTGCCTGAAAAGAAATAGTACCTTTCTTTTATTCCCTTTCTTCAATCTTATTCTTATGGTATGGAAGCTTCTCACAAGCGAGCTTCAGAAGGCAATAAGAAAGAGGGGATTTGGAAAGCCCAGCCCCGTTCAGGAAGAAGGGATTCCTGCAATACTTTCGGGAGACGATTCACTTATTATAGCACCGACGGGATTTGGCAAGACGGAGTCTGCGATTTTGCCTGTCCTTGATGAGTGGGTGCGCGCAGGAAAACACAAATGCAGGCCTGTTTCCATTCTTTACATAACGCCGCTAAAGAGCTTAAACCGCGACATGCTCGATCGGATTTTGTGGTGGTCAAAAGAACTTGGCTTTGAGGTTTCGGTAAGGCACGGTGACACGACTCAGTATGAACGCGGCATGCAGTCGCAAAACCCCCCGGACATGCTCATATCAACGCCGGAAACGCTTCAGGCAATGCTTACCGGAAAGAACATGAGGGAAAACATATCAAATGTCAGGTGGGTCATAATAGATGAAATCCACGAGGTTGTCGAAAACAAAAGAGGCGTGCAGCTTTCGGTTGCTCTCGAACGGCTGAAATGGCTTGTAAAAGAGAAAAACGAAAGGAAAATCCAGCTCATAGGGCTTTCCGCAACGATAGGAACGCCTGACAAGGTTGCACGATACCTTACATCAGGCAAATGCCGCATAATTGATGTTGCGGGAAAGAGAAAAATTGAAATTTCCGTGGAGTCCCCGCTGCCGACAAAGGATGATGCCGAGCTTTCGGAATACATGTTCATCCAGCCGGAGACGGCAGCAAGACTCAGAAGAATCAAAAAGCTAATAGAAGAGAGCAACTCGACTCTTGTTTTTACGAACACGCGCGAGTTTGCGGAGGTTTTGTCCTCAAGGATGGTATTCTTCTCAAAAGAAACCCCCATAAAGACGCATCATTCATCCCTTTCAAAAGAGAAGAGGATTGAGGCGGAGAAGGATTTCAAGGAAGGCAGGACAAAGGCGCTTATATGCACAAGCTCGCTTGAGCTTGGGATAGATATCGGCTCGATAAACCTTGTCATACAATATCTTTCGCCAAGGCAGGTCTCAAAGCTTCTGCAAAGAGTGGGAAGAAGTGGGCACAGCATGGAGGAGTCGTCTGTCGGTGTGCTCATATCAGGCGACAGTGACGACTGCTTTGAATCCGCCGCGATTTCCCATTTTGCCCTTTCAGGGAAAAATGAACCCACGAAAATTTACGGGAAATCCCTTGATGTGCTCGCGCAGCAGATAGCGGGCATGGCCCTTGATGAATATAACATCCCGCTCAAAAAGGCGTATGAAATAGTGAAAGGCGCATGCCCTTTCAGGGATCTTACGCCTGATGAATTCAGGAAGATTGCTGATTTTTCCCAGAAAGTTGGCACCGTGTGGGTTGGAAGCAAATTCTCAAAAGAGGATGTAATCCGCAGAAGGAAGAATTCATTTGATTATTATTACACGAACCTCTCCACAATACCCGATATCAAAAACTACAAAGTCATAGACGTCACAATAAACAAGCCGGTCGGCTCTCTTGATGCCGAATTCATTGCGCTTCACGGCTCTCCCGGCACATATTTCATAATGAACGGCCAGACGTGGAGAATACTTGAAACGGGCGAAAGCAGAGTGATAGCAGAGCCCGCGGGAGGCGTCGAGGCGGCAATACCAGCATGGGAGGGAGAACTCATTCCCGTCCCGTTTGAGGTTGCACAGGAAGTCGGAAAGATTAGAAGAGAAATAGCATATCGGATAGAAAGCAATAATGATCCTGTTTCGTGGGTAATGAAAAATTATCCCGTTAAAAGGGAAGTTGCAGAGAGAATGGTCAAAACCGTGCAGAATCAGATGAAATATGGCGTTGTCCCTGATGACAGGACCATTCTGATCGAATCGTATGAAGACAATCTCATTATTCACGCATGCTTTGGATCGCTTGTAAACGAAACGATAGGAAGATGCCTCAGCACTTTGATTGTGCCAAGAATCGGCGGGTCGGTCGGTCTTCAGACTGATCCGTACAGGATAATGCTGAAGCTTCCGGGAAGGCAGTGGAAGATTGCAACAGAAACATTTTATGAGCTTGAGCCGGAAACGATAGAGGGTGTTCTTCGCGCAACACTCCCCAATACCGAGCTTTTCCACTGGCGCTTCATTCACGTCGCAAAACGTTTCGGTATAATGAAGCGCAACGCTGACTACGGTAAGGGCTATCTGAAGAAGATAATTGAAGTTTATCGTGCAACGCCTGCATGGGAGGAGGCGCTGCATGAGATATTTGAGGAAAAACTTGACATAGAAAAATCAAAAGAGGTTGCTTTCAGAATCGGAAGCGGCGCATTCACAATAACAGAGAGGCATGGCCTTTCACCACTTGGGGAAGCGGGTCTTATCAAAAAATACGAAATAGTCGCACCCGACCGCCCGGAATCCGAGATATTGAAAGCGTTCAAAAGCCGCCTCCTCCAGCAGTCCGCACGCCTTCTATGCTGCAACTGCGGCAAGTTCGACATAACCTATCGGCTCAAAAACCTCCCAGACGAGATAAAATGTCCGATATGCGAGGCGCGCCTCATTGGCGTGATACATCCCAAGGCATCAGGAAAGGCAAAACTCATCAAAAAATATGCGTCGGGCAAAACGCTTTCGCAATCCGAGATGAAAACCGTAAGCGAGATACTGGACTCGGCAAGCATAGTCCTTGCCCACGGGAAGAGCGCCGTCATTGCCCTTTCCGGAAGGGGCATCGGGCCGAAGGCGGTTGTGCGCGTTCTTGAAAAGGTCAGAAAGGGCAGCGACCTCTACAAGGAAATACTTGAGGCAGAAAAACAGTACGTAAGGACGAAGAGGTTCTGGAAATGACAAATATACTCTCAGGATAAAAGGTTATCCGATTTCCTTTTTAAGCTTTCCATGACATAATTATCAAAACAGATGCGTCGGTAGTCTAGTCTGGCCAGGACCCAGACAATTATCCGGAGCGTTTGGAAGAAATGAGGGATGCCTCTGGCATTCCGGATGATTGGGTTAAGCCTTCCAAGCCTGTGACCCGGGTTCAAATGAGAGTTCATAGAACGCTGGAAATCCCGGCCGACGCATTATATCAAAAGTATGATGCGCACACTCCATTACAATATATTGTGCGACATCATCAAAGATAGCGGAAATTTTCCAGTGAGGACATGTTCTTAATAGTCAGAAAAATTCAAAGCGGTACAATGAATAATCATTTTTATGAATATAATTTGCATGCTTTATGAATAAAAATTAGTTAAATTTAAAAGCAAAGGAAACTCAATTTTTTAGTTATTCTCCTTGATTTTTATTTTTATAGTATTCTTCTTTACCTTCAACTACCATTATAGAGTCAAGAGAAAAACCGTTTCTTTCTTTAAATTTTTCATTCATATGTTTCATAACCCGATCATAATATTCTTTTTTCCGTTCTTTACTCCATTTGATTCCAATTCCATCTGGTAAATTAGCGATTCTTAAAAAGTTTCCTTTCCCATCATGTAAAACCTTATTTATATAACTTACATTTGCATCTTCTGCCGGAAGAACTCCAACAAGACGAAGCGTTTTGTAATCATCTCTTAAAGTTTTCGTTGTTACACCAAATTCGTTTTCTCCAATTTTTAATACTCCAATAATGAGCTGCGATTGATCAAACAACCCCACGGCAGAATATTTTGGACCAATGGGACATATGAAATATGCACCCTCCGGTATATCTATTAATCTTTTGCCTGCATTTAATGAATACAAATCACGTATCTTGGGATTTCCGGCATCTGACATTTTTGATCACTTACCAATAATTAACATTAACTTTTAAAAATCTTATCCCTTTCCCAAGTTTTTGAGTTAAATCTAAATAATAGCAATATCAAAACATTTTACAGTAGAAATCAATTAATAGTGACGTGTTATGCTTTTTAGATATAACCTGTTATTTGGTTGTAAATTTATTGCAAATATTTGTCATTAGAAGATTTTGTATTATAAATTCGAAAGTTGATATTAAGATGAAAGGCAAATATTGAAGAAAGACCGAGTCGCTTAAGACGAGCTAAAATCTTATGGGAATAAAACTTATCCAACGAAGATAGTTAAAGAGATGTTTGTAAATTGAAGGGAGATGATTTGTATGGAGGAATTAGATGTTATCATACTTGGTTCGGGAGCTGCGGGCTACACAGCCGCAATATATGCGGCAAGATATAACCTGAAAACGGTTGTTATAGGAAAAGAGCCGGGCGGGGTCGCCTCGGAAGCTGCCGAAATAGAGAATTATCCCGGCTTTCTCAAGATTAACGGGATGGACCTTATGGAAAAGTTCAAAGAACAGGTCGAATCTCTCGGTGTAAAGATATACACCTATGCCGAAATAGAGTCGGTAAATAAAAACAACGGAAGCTTTACCGTAAAACTCTCGACCGGCGATGAACTTTCGGGAAGGGCATTAATCGTTGCGCTCGGTTCGAAAAGAAGAAAACTGGGAATACCCGGTGAGAAAGAACTTGCCGGAAGGGGGGTATCGTATTGTGCGACCTGCGATGCTGCCTTTTTCAGGGATAAGACGGTTGCCGTCATAGGCGGAAACGACTCCGCCGCGAAGGCGGCGCTTTTGCTTGCGGAGGGCTCGAAAAAAGTATATATAGTGTACAGGCGCGGAAAAATAAGAGCAGAGCCAATACTTGTCGACAGATGCGAATCCAATGAGAAGATAGAGTTCATTTACAATGCTGTTCCCGTTGAGATAAAGGGGGATAACGTTGTCAAGTCCCTTGTTATCGAACAGGATGGAGAAAAGAAAGAAATTGAAGTCGACGGCATTTTTGTCGAGATAGGTTCTGAACCCGAAGACAATATAACGGCGATGCTTGGACTCGAAAAAGATGAAGCCGGCTATACGGAAGTGAATGCCGATATGAGCACGAATGTCCCTGGCGTTTTTGCGGCAGGCGATATAACAACAGGATCGAACAAATTCAGGCAGCTTACAACTTCAGTTGCAGAGGGCTCTATTGCGGCAGAATCCGTGTACAAATACATTAATAAAATAAAAAATGAGAAAAATAAATCAGAGTGAAGATTATGAAGATACGATGGCTCGGGCATGACACCTTTCTCATAGAAGCTGGCGGGAAGGTAATATACATAGATCCATATGTATTGCCTGTAAACAGCCCTCTTGCGGACATAATCCTTGTAACTCACGAGCATTTTGACCATCTGAACAAAGAAAAAATAGGGGAAATAAGAAAACCGGATACAATTTTTGTATGCAACAAAAGCGTTGCCTCCCAGCTTGAGGGAGACAAGCATGTTCTTGAATATTTCGAAAAAACGGATGTCGGCAATATAACAGTAGAATGTGTTCCTGCATACAATCCTGTGAAAAAATATCACCCGAAGGGCTTCGGTTGCGGTTTCGTGCTGGAGGCAGATGGAAAAAGAGTATATCATGCAGGAGATACCGACCTCATACCGGAGATGGAAAAACTGGAAAATGTAGATGTTGCCCTTCTCCCCATAGGAGGCACATATACGATGAATATCGACGAAGCGATTGACGCTGCGCTCATCATCCGTCCTCGCATAGTTGTACCTATGCACTACGGCACACTGGAAGGGCTTGACGCTGATCCGGAAGAATTTAAGGAAAAAATAGAATCCCAGTCAAGCATAATAGTTGATCTGGCAAAAGACAAACCACTTGAGTTATGACTGCCGGAATTCATAACATCTCAAAATATCTCTTCTTCTCCCAGTCTGTAACTGATGTCCTGAAAGAGTCCCATTCATCTGTCTTTGCATTTATGTAGCGCTCATATAGATAGCCACCGAGCGCATCTTTCATCAGCGGGTCATTTTTCATTTCCTTTAACGCCTGCCATAATGAATGGGGAAGGACGTCAATGTGAAGCTTTTTGAGTTTGGTATCATCGAAATCAAAGAGATTCTCCTCAACGGGTTCCGGAGGCACCACGCCTTTTTTGATGCCATCAAGACCCGCCCTGAGCATCACTGCAAAAGCAAGATATGGATTGCACGCTGGGTCGGGACATCGAAGTTCGCATCTTGTCGACTCTTCCCTTCCTTTGGAATACCTTGGTATCCTTATGAGAGCTGACCTGTTTATATGTGCCCATGAAATGTAGCAGGCGGCCTCATAACCCGGAACAAGGCGTTTATATGAATTGACGAGGGGAGAAAGTATTGCAGACATAGCCTTTATATGCTCCATCTGTCCCGCTATGAAAGAGTATGCTATTTTCGACAGATTGTATTTATCGTTCTCATCAAAGAAGGCATTTTTTCCGGCTTTTATGTCAAACAAACTCTGGTGGACATGCATGCCGGAGCCGTTTATACCGAACACCGGCTTTGGCATAAACGTTGCATAAAGCCCGTGCCTTCTTGCTATCTCCTTCACAGCAAACTTGAATGTGATGACGTTGTCTGCGGTTCTGAGTGCGTTATCGTATTTGAAATCTATTTCATGTTGCCCCCACGCAACCTCATGATGGCTTGCCTCAACCGATATTCCCATCGCCTCAAGGGCAAGCACAATCTCCTTTCTTATGTCAGTTCCAAGATCAGTAGAAAAATCAAAATATCCGGCCTTGTCGTGTGTCGGCGGCGATATCTCCCCGTCAGTTCTTTTGAAGATAAAAAACTCCGGCTCCGGTCCCACATTATATACATAGCCCATCCTATCTGCCATTTCAATTGCTCTTCTCAGGATATGGCGCGGGTCGCCTTCAAACGGCTTTCCGTCCGGGCCGAACACGTCGCATATGAACCTCGCCGTCCTCCCCTTTATTTTATCAGCGTTCATCGGAAATTGTGATGCTTCTGATGGCGTATGCCATCTCTCCCTCTCTTCAGCGTTCATCGGAAATTGTGATGCTTCATGACCGCGTATGCGGTCTTTCCAATCCCCTTCCCATGGTATTATTGCGTAGGTATCTGGGTCTGGCTTTAAGAAAAGATCGCTTTCATGTATCCGCGCAAACCCTTCAATTGATGAGCCGTCAAACCATACGCCCTTTTCAAGCGCTTCTTCAACTTTATCTGCGGTAATTGTGACGGTCTTTACCGCTCCCAGCATATCGGTGAACTGCAGATATACAAACTCTATTCCGTCTTTTTTTATTTTCGCAATTACATCATCAACGCTCCCCATAAACCTACTCACCCCTAACTTGCATACTTCACCCTAAGAAGTTAAAAAGGCATTTTGCCTTATTTCATCTTAATAAATCTGAGATATATAACTTTATTTAGAAATTATGTTTACAGATGTTCAGAAAACGATATATTATTGAATCGTTTGTTCAATATCTGCTTATCAAAAGCATCCGGAGGTTTGCATATGTTCGCATTAAAAGAGATAGACGGAAAGGTTCTGGACGAGCTGCAGAGGGATTCGAGGCGCTCGCTCAGAAAACTCTCGAAGAAACTCGGGATATCCATAAACACGCTCTCAAAAAGAATCGATATGCTTGAAAAAGGCGGAATAATTGAGGGATACAGTGTAAGAATAAATCCCGAGAAACTTGGGTTTGAAATGACAGCGATAACAGAGATAATAGCTTCGAAAGGAAAGCTCGTCGAGGCGGAAAATATCATATCAAAAAAGAAGGGTGTTCTTGCCGTTTATGACATTACGGGAAAGAGCGATGCCGTTGTCATTTCGCGCTTTAAAAAGAGGGCAGACCTCAACCGGTTCATTAAGTCACTCCTTTCAATGGAATGCATCGAGCGCACAAACACGCATGTTGTCCTGAACATAATCAAGGAGGATTTCAGGATTGTATGAAATAAATATCTCAAATCAAAATCATTCATATGCAAACAAGCGAACTCGAGATGAACGGGACAAAATATATCCTGAGAGTGCTTGTGCACCGTAGGAGAAACTCGACTGTCAACATACGCGACAATGTAATCACAATACGCCTCTCGTCATTTGCATCCAAAAAGGAGAGAGAGGACCACCTTTCCGAATTTCTCGACTGGGCAAAAAAGAAGATAATGGCAGAGCCAGAAAGGTTCCGGCCGCCAAAAATGCGCGAATACAGGAACAATGACGTTATCGAGATATGCAACGAGAAATATGCACTTCGCATAGATTACGCGAAAAGAAAAAGCGCAAGCGCAAAAGCCATCGGAAACATAATACGCATAATCCTCCCTGAGGATGCATCCGGACATGAGAAGAAAAGGATGACATCGAACCTTCTTGCAAAGGTGATATCAAAAAAGCGCCTTCCTGTCCTGCATAACAGGATAAAGCTCCTCAACAACATGTTCTTTCAGAAAGAGATAAAGGAAATAAGGTTTCGCAACATGTCTTCCCGCTGGGGAAGCTGCACGAAAGACGGAAAAATAAGCATATCCTCCCGCCTGCTTCTTGCTCCCGACAGCATTCTGGATTATGTGTGCGTTCACGAGCTTGCGCATCTTGTCCATTTCAATCATTCAAAAGAGTTCTGGGAGCTTGTCGGAAGGGTCATTCCCGATTACAAAGAACGTGACATGTGGCTTTCCGAGAACGGGGAAAAATGCGTTTTCTGATAGTGCTATTTAAGGTGGAATTGACAATAGATTTATGTGACTGAATATGCGATTCACAAAGGTATTCATTGCAACAAAGCCGGATATGCATGATGATATTAGGACCAAACTGGAAAGATTTCTTGCAGAAGAGGGAATTGAGCATGTGAATGAAATTGAGCCGCATATAAATCTGGCGATAACAATAGGCGGGGACGGAACACTTCTTCATTTCCAGAACAAACTTTCATGTCCGTTTTTTGGCATAAACGGAGGAGATTCAGTAGGTCATTATTTATCCGCAGGTCCAGACGATTTTATTGAAAAATTGAAAGGTGTTATTTTCGGTACAGAAGGCAAGGAATATAATATCATAAAACTTATGCGCCTTTCGGCGGCAATAAATGACAGAACTATTGAGGCGGCGGCATTGAATGAGATGATCCTAAGCGCTACATATGCAAGAAGGATGTTTCGGGCAGAGCTTACTGTGAACGCAAGCACGTCAATCGAGATGAATACATGCATACTCGCCTACACGCCTACCGGCTCAAGCGCATATGCCTCATCTGCCGGTGCTGCAAAACTGGAGCGATCTGACAATCGTTTCGGCGTGTGCGCCGTTGCTCCATATGCAGGAATTCTCAAGAAAGGAGAAGTACTTACAAATGAACAGGTAACTGCCATATCATTGAGTGATGGCGCTGAGCTTTGTGTTGACGGGCAGGATGATCAGGTATACAAGCTTTCGGAAGGTGACATCGTGACAATAAGAAAACATGATATTCCGTTGCGTCTTGTGGATTTTGCAGAGAAGTTTTAAATGCATCTTACATTAAAATGAATTTATGAATAGGGCCGTAATCATCTTGCTTATCTTTATCTTTATATCCGGATGCACCGGAACGTTAGTGCACGAAGAGAGAAAATCTGTTTCTGGGGATACTAATGCCTAAAAGCGCGGGAGTTTAGGAATTTGTCCCAATGCCTGTTCTACCCGATATCAAGAGAATAAGTTTTCAGAATATAGTGCCTAATTTAGCGGGAGTTTAGGAATTTGGAATTCTCAATAAAACACTTTCATCCTTCCGGATGCCACTGCTGCAAGAACCTTTCTTCCAATTTCCGATTTTTTCTTGACTTTGATTGTCCCTTTCTTGCCTACCTCAACAGATAGTATAAGATTTTTTCCGTCATAGATGTCAACAAACTTTCCGGCAGCTTCGCTCCCAAGGTCGATATAATAGCTTGCGCCTTTTTCATAGACATCAAATGGCGCTTCCGTTTTCATTGTTTCTTCTATGGGCTCAACCGATATTGAAAAGCCAATCTTCTTTTCGAGTTTTTCTATATTTGCGCCTTTCTTTCCTATTATCTTTGGGATGAGCTCGTTTCTGACTTTTATGAGTATTCTGTTGTCTGATAGAACCTCTATTTTGATGTTTTTATCAATCCTGCTAAGCTTCTTGTAGAGAGCATCGGCTGCAAGCTTCCTGAGAGGCGATTCAGACGAATTCTTTTTTTCCACATCTTTTACCGGTATGACGACATTCTCCTCCCCGAAGGTGTATATCTCGTATTCAAGCTGTCCTGTCTCAAAGTCCCGTATATCGACGACAGGTCTTGCAAGATCGTCGTCTTTCATTCCCGTCGGGACTCTTACTGACAGTGAAACATCATAAATCTTTCCCACTTTTCCGGCATCTATGTAAATGACCGTATTCATCACATGGGGTATCATGCCAAGCTCAATTCTTCCAACAAAGCGCTGTATGGCAGAAACAGGATCGGTTGAATGGACGACTCCTATCATTCCGACACCCGCAAGGCGCATATCGGCAAAAACCTTGAAATCCCTCGTCGTTCTCACTTCATCAAATATAGTATAGTCGGGCCTTGCGAGGAGAAGTATTTCAGATGTTTTCTCCCAATCGCCGCTGAGCGGCGCATATTGTGTTATCCTCGAATCCACCTGAAGATCTCTTGGCTGTTCGAATGTTTTTACTATCTTTCCCATCTCGGCAAGCTTATTTGCAATGGCAGCGGCAAATGTAGATTTTCCGCTTCCGGGAGAGCCCGATATTAGCACACCTTGGGATGTCCCTATTATCTTTTCTATCACAGCTTTGCTTAGCTTGTAATCCTCAAGCCTCTTTTTGGCTATCGGCTTTACTGCGGTCATTTCAAGCGCGTCCGAGAATGGCGGCCTTGTTATCGTAATCCTGTAATCGCCGAGCTGGACGACCGTTGCCCCGTGCTTATGCATCTCGATGAAAGAATTCTCATCAGTTCTTTGTTTGGATGTCACGCTCTCTATGATTTTCTTTAGGTCTTTCTCTTTTACGGGTTTGTCTGAGAGTTCAACGAGCTTGACTTTCCCAGGCTTTCCAACCTTTGCCATCGGGTTGACGCCTACTTTCAGATGCACTGATTGAGTGTCCTTTCCAAAATATTGCTCTATACCCACACCGCCTTCATACGTGCTCGGGTAATGCTTTACGGCAACGCCTTCTGCTTCCCCCACGAGTGCCTGGACATAGTCCCCCGTTATAAGGAGTGCCTTTTTCTTGTTTGCAACCTCTTTTATGAGCGCATCAATCCTGCCTTTCTTTGCAAGGTTTATCTCTTCTGCCGTGGGCATCCTGCCGTCTATCTCCACTGTTATTTTGTATTTTTTAGGAAGATTGCGAAGCGTTTTTACTTCTTCCAGACCCCGAAAACCGGTGTCCCTTCCGCGCGATGCCTGTGCCTGAAGCTCATCCATCACAAATCGCGGTATTATTATCTTCACATCTAAGAGTTTCCCCGCTTTCACGAGTTCTGAAAGTTTCTGCGTAATTAGGACAGAAGTATCAGGAACTACCTTCTTGTGTTTTCCCATCATTATACCACCCTGGTTTCTTGAATAAAACTTTATGATTATAAAAGCTTAATTTCTCAATATATTTTAGTTATCCATTTCTATTAATAAATAGAGTTTGCATAGGTTTATAGTAGGGGAGGTTCATCATGCTCAACCAGGAAGATATAGAAATCCTGATCTTGAGGATGCTCGAAAAGGGGGGAATGAGCACAAGTGAAATAGAGGATGCTCTTAGAAAGGGCGGCAATATGACAGAATGTGTAGACAAGGTTAATTTTGCCCTCATAAAGCTTCGAAACGAAAAGAAGATCGAAGGAAGATTCTCGCCGGAAAAGAAATCCATGCTATGGAAAATCGTCTAAACGACAACGCCGCTTCCTGCGAGATGAAGCTTTTCGGCATTGAGGTCGATCAGCATTATTCTCATGCCTTTTCTTATTGGAATTTTCCTGTCCGTGGTCATGGTCATTTTTTCGTCGCTTACCGAATCTATTGTAACCGGAAAGAATCTCATCCCACTTGATGCATGCATAACCTTTCCCTGCGCCAATTCTCCCTGGTAGAATTTATTCCCTTTGAAAATTATTTCAAACTGCTCACTTACCGCCATAGCGCCTTCTTCGCATAGTATTGAGCCCCTTGAGAATTCATCTGCATCAATACCCCTTAGTGCAAGACCGACCCTGCACCCTTCCTGCGCCTCGTCAAAATCCTTGTCATGCATCTGAATGGAGCGCACCAGAACGTCTTTTCCTTCGGGAAGCTTCCTGAGCTTGTCATGCTTTTTTACTGTTCCCGACTTCACGAAACCAAGGACAACAGTTCCGACACCTTTCACGTTGAAAAAATGATCGACCTCAACTATCGTTTTTGCATTCGCATCTCTTTTTATGTCAAACGAGTTTATTGCATCCATAAGAGAATTGAAGCTCTCATCTGCAACAACGTATGAGGAAACAACCGTGTCTTTGGTTATTTTCTTTATTTCGTTTTCAAGAAAATCAGGAAACAGAAGTATCCCACATTCTTTTCCAAGCGCATCGAGCATGAGAACGGTTTCTCCGATATCGGCTGTAATATTCTCTATGCAAACTATCACGATATCAACGCTCTGCATAATCTCGCATTTTGCAGAGATTTTCCCTTCCTTTGGCTCCATAAATGTATAAAAACTATCTCCTTCCTTTCTGTTGGAAAAAAGTATGTCTGATGCTGTTCCTTTCTTTCCAAGCATGCCAAGAAGTTTTCCATCATCATGAAATATGCCTACACTTACACTTTTCATGGTCTATGTTTGGGAAGAAATACTTATATTATATATAATTATTTTGAATCATCATCGCCAAACGATATTTTCTCGCCCTTCAGCCATCTATAATATCCTTTA
>JAADIF010000028.1:17075-19207 GCA_013151465.1 Microcaldota archaeon
TCAGTCAAAAAAAGTATCCTTGTTTTTCTACTGGACCATTCAATTGCAATTGGATTCCCCTTAATGCGTCTTTTGAGAATGGGTCCTTTATACACCCATTCAACGTTAGTGCCTAAATATTCAATAAGATGCGAAACCTTTTCATCATTACGATATTTCTTCGGTAGCTCTTTCCATTTCTTTACGATAGTGTTAAATCCCTCCACCCGAAATAACGGAAGAGGATATTGATTGTTGTTAAAGTAGACTGTAAGTGAACGTCTGGCAAAAGGTGACAATTTTTCCTTCTCTTCGCGGCTGCTATCCCCATATGCAATTCCACGTTCGTACCCAGGTTCATGAAGGTTTTTATAAACTACAAAAAAGTGACTTTCTTTATTTTCACTTCCCGGTGAGGGTTTATGTAATGCGGTACTTATTTCGCTTGTTTCCATATAAAAATAATGGATTATATATTTAAATTACTTATAAGTAGTATTGATATTATGACTTCTGCAGAAGAAAATAACATGGTCTTATAACCTTTTAAGCAATTAAGCAATATATCCAAAAGAATATAACCTTTTAAGCAATATATCCAAAAGAATATAACCTTTTAAGAGGCTTGATGGAGGTTATGAAGCATATGTCTGTGAAGGTTTACAACACGCTTACGCGGAGGAAAGAGGAGCTTAGGCCAATTTCGGAAAATAGGCTTAATGTCTATGTATGCGGCCCCACGACATACGATTACAGCCACCTGGGGCATGCGCGAACCAACATATCGTTTGACATGATAATGAAATACCTGCGCTTTAGGGGATTTGACGTGTTCTTCCTTATGAACATCACGGACATTGATGACAAAATAATAAACCGGGCAAATGAAACAGGTCAGAACTGGAAGGAGCTTGCGCACGGATTTGCCGACAAGTTCAAGGAGGACATGTCAGCGCTTCATGTCAACAGCATGAACAAGTTCCAGAACGCAAGTGATAGCATTGAATCTATGATAAAGAATATCCAGATACTTCTTGACAAAGGCGTTGCCTACATGATTGAGGGGGATGGCGTCTATTTTGACATCTCAGAATTTCCCGAATACGGAAAGCTCTCCCACCAGAAGCTCGAAGACCTCAGGGCGGGCTCCCGCGTTGATGTGAATGAAAAGAAGAAAAACCCTTATGATTTTGCCCTCTGGAAGTTCAAAAAGCCCGGTGAGCCGTCATGGCCTGCGCCCTTCGGGGAAGGAAGGCCGGGCTGGCATATAGAATGCTCGACAATGTGCAATGACCAGTTCGGGCCGACGCTTGACATCCATGGCGGGGGGCGCGATCTCATCTTCCCGCATCATGAGTGCGAAATAGCGCAGTCGGAGTCGATCACGGGAAAGAAATTCGTAAACTACTGGCTTCACACGGGCTTTCTTAACATTTCCGGGGAGAAGATGTCAAAATCCCTCGGAAACTTCAAGACCATAAGGGATATCCTGAAAACATGGGCGCCTGAAGTCGTGCGCCTTTTTGCCGTCTCAAACCATTACAGAAGCCCGGTTGATTTCAATCCCGAATCGCTTGAGTCCGCAAAGAGTTCGCTTGAGCGCATAACAAACGCCTATGACGCCCTTCTCGAGGCGCTTGAGAATGCAGGCGATGATTCTTCGCAAGCGGATGAAAGCATGCTGAACTCCATAAAGGAGCGCATGGAAAAGATTATCAGCGCAATGGATGACGATTTCAACTCACCCCTTGCGATTTCAGAATTCTACGGATTCATAAAGGACCTGAACAAATACCTTGAAAGCGGAAAAAACAGGAAAGTGCTCAAAGAGGCAAAAAAGCTCTTTGACGATGCAAACAGCTTCTTTGATGTCCTTCCTGAAAGAAAAGATGGGCAATCGGACAAGACGCTTGAGAGCGTGATGGAAATTCTTGTTGATGTGAGGGAGAAGCTTCGCGCAAAAAAGGATTTTGAGCTTGCGGATCTCATAAGAAGCCGCCTCGGCGAAGCGGGAATAGCACTTGAAGACGGCAAAGATGGTGCAAAGTGGAAGATCAGGAAATATTGATTCTGCAATCCTTCCCGCTTCTCATTATATACGCTCCACCATGAACAATATCATTATTCTTATATTTTTTTAATGTATTATCCTT
>JAADIF010000030.1 GCA_013151465.1 Microcaldota archaeon
ATCATAATCACCTCATACAATATCCTCACATTCTTTCGGGCCTATCACGGCAAAATCGCTTTCAAAGATCGTGTCGTAAACGCGCAGGCCGTATTCCTCCATGGTCTTTCCGGAATAGACAATCTCAATCACAAGATCGGCTATGCCTTCCCTAAAACCTTCCTCACTCATGCCGCGCGTGTAAATCTTCTTGAACGTATAGCCGAGTTCGTTTTCAAGAAGGTTCAGGTAGCGTTTTGCGATGTTTGCATATTTTGCGCTCATCACTATCTTCAGTTCCTTCGGCATGTCCTTGAGCGATTTGTCTTTCGGGCCAAGGAGACAGAGGACGGGCTTTCCGAATTTAGCCTCCGGGTCGTTCCATTCAATCTTCTTCAAAAGCCTTGTTCTTGTCTTCTTCTTCTTTTTGAGCACATAATCCCAAAAGAGGTCTTCTCCGGTAAGTCCAATGACCTTCCTGCCGTTGGCGGCAAACTCCTCACACATCTGGGGTATGTCCTCCCCTCTCAGTTCTATTATCCTTTTCTTATCAGCCTTCACAGCAGAGAGAGCTTTCTGAGTGAAGCTGCGAAGACCTGAATTTTTGGGCCTAAGAACAAGGACCTGTTCAGAAGCTTTCATCTTTTCATACTGCTCTTCATTTTCCTTATCGGAAAAGAAAGAAGGGCCGGCGGCGGGAATTTCAGAGATATTGCTCTTTCTGATTCTCCTTCCATTCGAGCGCTTCTTTGCGAACGTTGTCAATTTCTGGAAAGAATGCCCCGTTTGAACCCGCGTCGGGGGATCCACAGTCCCCTGTGTTGCCATTACACCACACCGGCCATCATCAAAGCTTTCGCTAACTTCTTCATTTTCAGAAAAAACAAGAACTGCCTTGTTCTCCTTTAGATTGAACAGAATTCTGACCTTTAGACCTTCATCTAGACCAATATTCTTTCTAAGTTCAGCAGGGAGAACTATGCGGCCTTTAGAGTCAACCTTTGCAGACCTCTCAATTTGAAATGACTTATCCTTTGAATAGCCTAGAACACGCTCGGTGCCAAGCCTATCAGCATCTGAGATGAACACAGCCACCTGAGATGAACACACTCACTTTTTCGCATCCTTGACGCCTCTTAATATCTATATTAGGGAATTTTGCCCTTCTAAAGTAATTAATTTTAAGGTATATAAAGATTTGGTGGGAACAATAAGAATCATTTTTTTATCTAAAGTTCTGCATATTTTATCATGCCCGAAAATACAACGCTCGTGATGACAATAGCATCATACGTAATGTCTATGAATTCTATTATTGAGAAGCTCGCCGGATGGGGCTATATCGGCGTGTTTCTTGCGGCAGTCGTCGGAAGCGCTTCGATAATTCTGCCGGTGCCGTTTCTCATATTCGTGTTTCTTGCCGCTGGAGAGCTAAATCCTGTTCTCCTTGCGCTTGTTGCAGGCGCGGGGTCTGCAATAGGAGAAATGACTGGCTACGGCCTTGGATATGGAAGCGCTGCGCTTACCGAAAAAAAGAAAAGAAAATGGAAAAGGACGCTTGATAGAACAGAAAACCTTTTCCAGAAATATGGAGGCTTCTGGATAATAGTGCTCTTTGCTGCAACGCCTCTTCCGCATGATGTCGTTGGAATAATTGCGGGCGCCCTGAAATATCCGCCAAAAAGGTTTCTTGTTGCAACATTCATAGGCAAATTTATAATAAGCCTGATAGTTGCGCTTTCCGGTTTTTATTCCCTCGGATGGGTCGTTGGCGTCTTTGGGCTTTCATAAGAATGGCACAAATTTATGGCGTTTGCGGGATATACAATACATCATTTGCGAAGATGACGTCGGGATTATGAATGTCATTTAACTCAATAAACCTTTGCATCCATTCATTTCTTTCCTCCGGAGGACCGTGATAAAGCTTATTTACGATGCCATAAAAAGTATCGCCTTGTTCGACCGCATAAAAACCTGATATATGTTTGCTTCTATTGTCATCCAGAACACTGTTCAGCATTTCTTGGTTTGGAACAAAAACGTATCTTATTTTCGCGCCTGGGAATCTTTTAAGTGCTTGGGAAAGCGTCTCACAGTGGAGGTCGGATGCAGAATGCGTAACTATTATAGGATTTTCTGACGTAATAAGCATTACATGGGTGTAGTTAGCTCCGTTAAGTTCTGCTTCATAGTTGAACTCAGAATTCCATCTTAGTGCGATGACAGAAAGTTTCTTTGGAACGCTGGGGTCATTGAGAACATATGAATTAGTGTAGACGTGGCCGCCTCCATTAATGATATGATCTTTCATTTCCCACGAATTCCCGTAAAAACCAAGCAGAGGCGCTTTTGGACCTATAATCCTTCTCGCAGTGAAATTTACATATTCTGCACAGTTAGCTTTATTTGTATATACAGGTTTTCTTGCCTTGTCAGGATTGAAAGTTTCGGGTCTGTATTCTGCCAGCATTTTGTCGCTTCCGGTTCCAGACCATGCAGAATACTCATCGATGGCATTGCGTCGCCTGTATTCAAAATCAATAGCGCCTTTCTGATGATATGTGGGCGGCGCGCATGAATGGAACCCAAATGTAACAGCCAGCGCAGCTACCGCTATTCCAATCCTTTTCATAAGGAAATTTTTTGAATGATATATTTAAATATGTAATACTAATAGATGAATACATGCTAAATAGAGCCACGGAGGAAGATAAGAGTGTTTGACATTGGTCTACCCACTTCGAATTTCTATAAAAGGCGCGCTTTAATTCTTCATCTTGATAAAAAAAGATTAACTGCACTGTCAAGGCAGGATGCGTTAGCATATTTTAGCTTATGTGATTTGCTGGGTGTAGAACCGGAAGATACGCCCCTATATGATTTGGGCGCCGCCGAGCACGAAGCGAAAAAGAAACCGATATAAATGGTTATTTGCAGTTCATTCTTCATCTTCAAAAAGAGAAATGCCATAGAATCTTTCAAACTTTCTTATGACAGAATCTTCAGGTCTAAAGCCGCTTTCACTCCTTTTTACAAGGGAAAGAGGTAGATTGAGCTTTAACGCCACGTCTTTTTGCATAAGCTTCATGGTTTCTCTTTTCTCACGTATTATCTTGGAAAAATCAGATACAAGCTCTTTGGGTTTTACTTCTTCAATCTTTGGAAGAGGAGCACTTCTTTTTATCTTTACCTTTCTTCTTCTGCTCTTTACTGGTTTTCCTAATCTTGAGCAATTGTTGCATGCGTTCAAGACAACGCCCTCGAGCAATATTTTTTTCGGCCTATCTATCACTCTGCCGCAAATCTCACATTCTGGCATAAATTCCGCCTTTGTTAAACAATAAACAATTACTTGTAGTTCTTTTTGATGTATTAGACACTTATAAGCTTTTATCTTTTTGTATATATCTTTATATTCTCAATTATCCAGGCACCTGTTCCAGAGAACTCGATGGCATTCTGACCTTCCATAAACTTCGTCGAATCGACAAAAACACTTGTTTTCCCGATAGCTGATATAGGAACATTAATCTTCTTACCATTGATACTTATTGTAAGCATGCCGTTTTTTAATATCTCCTTTATTTTCACGTCAAGATACGCGCCGTGCCTGCTTACGTATGTATAATCATTACCGCTTATGTCAATCGTTTTTTCAAGCACCGCTTCATCATTTCCGAACGTCTTAATTTTCATTTTGGCATTATGAAGCCTGACCTTACCACCTTCTGATACGAATGCCATCAGATTTGTTCCAGGTTTAAGATCAGCTGATGTATAATTTACATCAAATAAGACCTTCTCGCCTGCATCATTGCCCGAATATATGACATCGCCGTTAAGTTTTATAAGGATTGTTGCCTCATCATCACCTGTCACGAAGAAAGAGAATTCTGCTTTATCCCATCTCTCAAGCTCATCTATCGAAAGATCGAAAGGGACTACCATCTCAGGACCATATTCTGCATAAACTATAAAGTTTTTTAATTCGTAGAAATTTGTCTGCCAGAACATCCAGCCGGGCCCCGCGCAGCTGATTTCAAGATGATTATCATCCATTATTCTTTCTGGAGGAACCTCCAAATCATAATGGTTAAGGTTTGCCACGTCGTCGAAGAGTTCGTACCCATTCCATTTTATCACAAGATTTCCCAGTTGATTAGTTCTTTTCAGGTTAAATGAT
>JAADIF010000025.1 GCA_013151465.1 Microcaldota archaeon
AGGACCATCGGCTTTTCTCCTGCAACGGACCTTGAGTCGCACGTTCGCCTGCTGGACCTTCCGGCTGAGGGATATAGTGAACTCATATTCATTCCGGATGACCTCAAATTTGCATCAAACGTGCCTCTGGCCGCAAAATACAGAAGCATTCTTGCTGTTCATCATTCGGATGCCGTCATAATAATAGGCGGAAGGACGGGAACGATGGCAGAGTTTCTCATGGCGTATGATGCAGGAAAGACCATAGGCATCCTTGAAGGCAGCGGAGGCATTGTGAAAAGGGCGATTGACACGCTTCTTGAGGATATCAAAAAACCAACCGGCGCAAGGATAATAACAGAAAGTGATCCTGTAATCCTTGTAAAAAGGCTCGCCGAAATAGACGAAGAACAAAAGCATATAACGTTCTGAACCAAAAATCCTAGAGGTTTATTCCATTTTAAATAATATCTTTCATATAATGTTAGTTAGCATTTTTGCGAGGTGTATCATTATGAGAGCTTATGTTGCAACATGCCTTATCGGGTCGTTTGCATTCGATAATGATGGAGGCATTCTTTTGTATAAATTGTTCCCGAAAGATGTAGAATTTATTGCAGACCGCCTTGCCGCTTGCGGCAGGAGGGAGATAATTCCGGAAGAAAAAGAAATTGTCGAGGAGCTGAAAGAATCCGGCCTGCAGGAGGTCATATGGGACAAGGATGAATGCGTCGAGGGCATATCGTGCGTGCGCAAGGATGACAACCTCGCCCAAAAGAAGCTTCGCGACGAATTCCGAAAGCTTGCCCTTGACCTCAAGTGGACAATGAGCCAGGCCGAAATAAACCAGATGCTTGCAAAGGTCAATGTCGAAATATCTAAAAAGAAGCTGCGAAAGACAAAAAAGGACGTCATACTGATTCAGGCGATAAATACGTACGATGAGATAGAAGAGAACATAAACACGATGTCAGAGCATCTCAGGGAATGGTACGGCCTGCACTTTCCCGAGCTTACAAAAGCCATATCAGACCACGAGAAGTTCAGCGCGCTTGTCGCAAAATACGGAAGGCGCGAGAATTTCGACGACGACAAGGCGGCAGAACTTGCAAAAAAATCAGCCGGGATGGACTTTTCAGATGCCGACATAAAGGCTGTTTCTGATTTTGCGGAAAGCCTGAGCATAATGTATCGGACAAGGGAGAAGATGTCCTCATACATAACAGCCCTTGTGCAGGAGGTTGCCCCGAACACTGCCGCAATAGCAACGCCTGTAATTGCGGCGCGGATGATTTCAATTGCCGGCGGCCTTGACAGAATGTCAAAGATGCCATCATCGACAATACAGCTTCTTGGCGCAGAGAAAGCGCTTTTCAGGCACCTGAAGGGGCAGGGGAAGGCCCCAAAATACGGAGTTCTCTTCCTGCACCCGCAGATACAAAACTCGCCAAAGTCGATAAGGGGAAAGGTTGCGCGCCTCCTTGCATCAAAGATATCACTTGCCTCAAAAATCGACATGTATTCAAAGAAAGACGAATCGGAGAAAATGAAAAAAGAAGTCGCAAAGAAGGTGCAGGACCTTATCATTGCGGCATCTAAAAAGAAGAAATGATTGCAGGAAAAGATGTGCATGATGAAGGGAATAATATACGATATGGACGATCTTCTTGTCGACTCTGACCCCCTGCACAAGGAAGCGTGGAAGAAGCTTCTTGCTGAATACAGAAAGGATTATTCCGACCTTCCGGAAGATGTGATAGCGGGATTTTTGGGAATGCGCGTAATCGACGGAGCAAGAAAGATTCATTCATTTTTCTCAATCCAAGAGGATTTTGATATGTTCTATCAGAAAAGAATGGGGATATTTCTTGACATCGCAAAGGAAAAGCTGAAGCTGATGCCTGGCGCAAAGGAATCGCTTGGGTTGTTCAGGAGAAGCGGCTTTAAGATCGCGCTTGCAACATCCGGCACGAATGAATATATAGACATCGTTTTGGACAAATTCCGCCTGAGAGAATATTTTGATGCAATAGTTTCGGGAGATGACGTAAAGAAGGGTAAGCCCAACCCAGAGCCTTACCTCGTTACAGCGAAAAGACTTGGAATGAAACCGGACGAATGCCTCGTTTTAGAGGACTCGGAAAAGGGAATAGAATCTGCAAAGGCGGCCGGCTGCAGGTGCATAGCCATTCCAAGCCCCAATACACTGCCGCAGGACAGAAGCAGGGCGGATATGGTTGTCAGATCGCTGAATGAAATTACATTGGAAATGGTAAAGAAAATAGAATAATTTGTGGCTTTATTCCCCGTTTATTTTCTCGATTCTTGTGAACGAGACGACCTTGTCGCCCTCCTCAAGGCGCATAATGCGTACACCCTGAGTGTTTCTTCCTATCTTTGAGATCTGGTCTGCGGGGATGCGTATTGCCTGTCCCTTCTTTGTCATTACGAGGATTTCATCCGTGTCGTAGACAGGTCTGATATACACCACTTTTCCGTTCTTCTGCGTAGTCTTTATGTTTATCACGCCCTTGCCGCCGCGATGTATTGTGCTGTACTGGGAAAAGTCGGTCCTCTTGCCATAGCCGTTCTCGGTTATCGTGAGAAGCGATTTTGTCACGTCAACCTTGCACGCACCGACAACCTCGTCACCTGGGGTAAGTCTTATCCCGCGAACGCCTGTTCCCGTCCTTCCGATTTCCCTTGCCTCTGATTCATCAAATCTTATCGCAAGGCCGTTTCTTGTGGCAATCATGATGTCGCTGTGTCCTTCCGTTATGAACGCCTCGCGAAGCTCATCTTCCTCGCGAAGGTTTATTGCGCGAATGCCCGTAATCCTCGGTCGGCTGTATCCCATAAGAGAACTCTTTTTCACGGTCCCGTTTTTCGTAACCATTACAAGATATTTGCCTTCCTCAAACTCCCTAACAGGGATGAACGCCTTGACAGTCTCGCCTTCCTCCAGATTGAGAATGTTGACAATAGCTTTTCCGCGGGCATATCTTCCTGAGTCGGGGATATTGTATCCTTTGAGCCAGTAAACCTTGCCTTTGTTGGTGAAGAAGAGAATATAGCTGTGCGTGCTTGCGACAAAGACATCGGAAACTATGTCGCCTTCCTTAGTCTTTGTTCCGATGATGCCTTTTCCCCCGCGGTTCTGTATTCTGTATTCTTCAATCGGAAGGCGCTTTATGTAGTCGTCCTCCGTTATCGTTATGACGACATCCTCCTCATCAATAAGGCTTTCATCGTCAATCTCCTCGAATTCCTCGGAATCGTTTATTTTGGTCCTTCTTTCATCAGCATATTTTTCTTTGACATCATTAAGCTCTTCTTTTATTATGCCCAGTATCTTTGTTTCATCCGCAAGAATCGCTTTGAGTTCTGCTATAAGGTTTTTCAAACTTTCAAGCTCTGCGCGCACCTTGCTTTGCTCCATATTGGTGAGGCGCGAAAGCTTCATTTCGAGGATAGCATTTGCCTGTATTTCGGTCAGACCGAAATTTGACATAAGCCCCTCCCTTGCAGTCGGGACGTCCTTTGATGATTTGATGAGCTTTATGACCTCGTCTATGTGATCCAGTGCAATTATGAGCCCTTCAAGGATATGCGCCCTCTTTTCAGCTTTGTCAAGCTCAAACTGGGTCCTTCTCCTGACAACAATCCTCCTATGGAGGATGAAATTATCTATAATCTCCTTCAATCCCATAACTTTCGGCTGGTTATCGACCAATGCAAGCATTATGACCCCAAAAGAACTCTGAAGCTGAGTATGCTTGTATAGGTTGTTCAGTATGACATCTGGATTTCCGTCCCTTTTCACCTCTATGACTATTCTCATGCCGTCTTTATCAGATTCGTCGCGAAGGTTGCTTATACCGTCAATCTTTTTCTCTTTAACGAGGCGGACGATAGTTTCTATGAGTGCCGTTTTGTTCACCTGATATGGTATCTCCTTTATTATTATCGCAGCTTTTCCGCCCTTTTCCTCAATTTCTGTCTTTCCGCGAACAATTATCTTGCCTCTTCCACTTTCGTATGCGCGGTATATGCCACCTTTTCCCATTATTTCGCCGCCTGTGGGAAAGTCCGGTCCCTTTATGTGCTCCATCAGCTCGCGTACCGTAATGTCGGGATTGTCTATCGCCGCGATTATTCCGTCCACAGTTTCGTTGAGATTGTGCGGAGGGATGTTTGTCGCCATTCCCACAGCTATCCCGGAAGAGCCGTTTATGAGAAGATTGGGGATTTTTGACGGCAGAATTGAGGGCTCCTCAGTTGAGCCGTCGAAATTAGGAACAAAATCAACTGTCTTTTTCTCTATATCCCTGAGAAGCTCTTCTGCAATTGCAGAAAGGCGTGCCTCAGTGTATCTCATCGCCGCCGCGGAATCACCGTCAATAGAGCCGAAGTTTCCCTGTCCATCAACAAGTGGATATCTCAGAGAAAAATCCTGCGCCATCCTCACAAGCGTGTCGTATATCGCCGCATCGCCGTGCGGATGGTATTTTGCCATGCACATTCCGACAACATTCGCACTCTTCCTGAACGGCTTGTTATGCAGAAGTCCGTTCTCCCACATTGCATACAGGACGCGCCTGTGAACAGGCTTTAAGCCGTCCCTTACATCCGGAAGCGCTCTTCCGACTATTACAGACATGGAATAATCAAGATATGATTCCTTCATCTCGCTTTCTATTACCCTGTCTATGATAGAGCCCGGCGTTATGGCGGGTTTCTTTTGCAGCTTTTCCTCTTCAGAGGAATCGTTTGCATCTTCTATGTTCTTTTCAACTTCTTCCATATTCTTTTCTGTCTGCTCATCAAAGTTATTCTTATCCTCTTCCATCACAATCACATCATTGAATGATAATATCCTTTATGCCATCCAGCGTAAAGCTGGACCATTTCTCAAGAAGGCTCCTTTTGCCCTCGACTTCATCAAGTGTTACAAGCCCTCCTTCGAGCTTGTCCTTTTCTGCGACCTCTATGTCAGGCGTCTTTCCCCTCACAAGGAAGACGACCCCAAAATGGACCTTCCCGACATCGTCGCTGTCGTCGTTTATGAATCCCACAATCTCGTACTCATATTCATCGTTGTAAATAAGCTCCTCGTGAAACTCCCTTTCCATGCCCGCGATGATGACATCACCTTCTGCGGGATTCATGTGACCGCCGACACCGATTGAGTATTTGTCATGCAGGCGCGCTTCGCCGCTGTTTTTTGTCCTCCTGTAAAGGAATAGCTTTCCGTCATGCGAAAAGACCGTATAAGGTATGACCTGCTTGTATGTGGGATCATTTTCCATTTCAGTTCTCGGTCTTGCGACAAGACTATCCTTTATTATCGGAAGAAAATCCACCTTCTCAATGGACATAAATCCGTTGAATGCACGCTCGTCGTTCTCTCCGAAAAGTGCATTTCGCGCTATGACCATTATATCTTCTTCTTCAAACATCCTCGCACCTTATATGTCAAGATTTCTGACTTCCTTTGCATACGTTTCGATGAATTTTCTTCTTGGCTCAACCTTGTCGCCCATAAGCATCGTAAAGATGCGGTCTGCTTCGATTGCATCTTCCACCGTCACCTTGAGAAGAACCCTGTTTTTAGGGTCCATTGTGGTGCTCCAGAGCTGATCAGGGTTCATCTCACCAAGACCTTTGTATCTCTGGATTGAGACCCCTTCTCCGCCAAGCTCTGCAATCTTCTGGTCTTTTTCTTCGTCGCTGTAAGCGTAAACCTCAGTTTTTCCCTTCTTTATCTTGTAGAGCGGCGGCTGGGCGATGTAAGCATAACCTGCCTCTATTACAGGCTTCATATATCTGTAAAGGAATGTCAGAAGGAGCGTGCGTATGTGCGCTCCATCGACATCTGCATCTGTCATGATTATGATCTTGTGATAGCGTATCTTTGAAACGTCGAACGTATCGCCAATCCCTGTGCCGAAAGCGGATATCATTGTCTGTATTTCGTTGTTTCCGAGAATCTTGTCCATCCTTGCCTTCTCTACGTTCAGTATCTTTCCGCGAAGCGGCAGGATTGCCTGGAATGACCTGTCCCTTCCCTGCTTTGCCGAGCCTCCTGCAGAATCCCCCTCAACAAGATATATCTCGCTTTTCGTCGGGTCGCGCTCTGCGCAATCTGCAAGTTTTCCCGGAAGCGCGCCGGACTCAAAGACGCTCTTCCTTCTCACAAGTTCCCTTGCCTTTCGCGCTGCCTCCCTTGCGGCGGCTGCGCTTGATATCTTCTCAATGAGCTTCTTTGCTTCAGTCGGGTTCTCCTCAAGGAATGTTCCCAACCCTTCGGAGAGGACGCTTTCAACAATCCCTCTCACGTTCTCATTACCAAGGCGTGTCTTCGTCTGACCCTCGAACTGAGGGTTTTTCATCTTTATGTTGATTATTGCAGAAAGACCCTCCCTTGAGTCATTCCCTGTGATGGAAATCCCTTCCTTGAATATCTTGTTCTGTTTGCCGTAGCGGTTTATTATGCGCGTGAGGGCGTTCCTAAAGCCGATAATGTGGGTTCCGCCCTCTTCCGTGTTTATGTTGTTCACAAACGCAAGAATCTGTTCCTGGTAGCCGGTGTTGTATCCCATCGCTATCTCGACAACAATATCATCTTTTGTCTTTTTCATATAGATGGGCTTGGTATTTATCATGTCCTTGTTCTCGTTGAGAAAATCAAGAAAAGATAAAAGCCCGCCATCATACTGGAAGACATCGCCTTTGCCTTCCTCCCTTTCGTCTGTTATCGTTATGCGGATTCCAGCGTTAAGGAATGCAAGCTCTCTCAGGCGCTTTGCAAGTATGTCATAATGATACTCTGTTTCCGTGAATATTCCGCCGTCAGGCCAGAATGTTACCATCGTCCCCATCTCATGGGGGAATGCACTTTCATCCTTTGTGACAAGCGCTGTCATGGGGATGCCCTTCTCGTATTCCTGATAATAGATATTTCCATCCCTTTTCACTTCCACTATGAGCTTTCTCGACAGGGCGTTTACGACCGAGATGCCGACACCATGAAGCCCTCCCGAGACCTGATAGGTCTTCGAGTCGAATTTTCCTCCGGCATGAAGCTTTGTCATGACAAGCTCAAGGGCGGACTTCTTGTAGGTGGGGTGCATGTCAACAGGTATTCCCCTTCCGTCATCTATAACGGTCACTGAATTATCATTGTGAATAATAACGTCTATGTTTTTGCAGAACCCTGCCATCGCCTCGTCTATCGAGTTGTCAACGACCTCAAACACGAGATGGTGGAGGCCGCGAACTCCCGTGCTTCCGACATACATTCCGGGCCTTTTGCGCACGGCCTCAAGCCCCTCAAGAACGCGAATGTTGTTTGCGTCGTATTTTCCTGAAACAGAACTATCATGTGTTATAAAATCACCGCTAGAACCTATATCTATATTATATATTAATTAATTATTATAAAGATATCATCAGATTGGCGTATGTCACTGTATCAGGGAACTTGCATTGTTCCAAAGAACAGAACAGATGTTCATAAAATGAGAACATTTGTTCTGTAAATATGAACGAATTGGAAGGGTTTTTAAGAAAATCAGCGATGACGCGTTCTGGTAGAAACGCCTTCGCCGAAATAGCTCAATTTCTCAAAAAGTTCAGATGGAAAATTGGATTTGAATTTTTTGGTGGGAACAACCGCAGATAACGCATCACAGCATATATAATATACATGATCGGCTGAAATTGCTACATTCCTGCTTTTTATTGTACTCATCCTCATTTTCATCGCCTTAGTTAGCACTTCATAGAAATCCATTTGCTTTCTGTATTCCAATCCACCGTCAATGGGATTTCCTTCTCTGTTGTACGGCATCGCTAAGTTAAGCATCCTCGGGACAATTGTCTCTTCTATGAATTCTTTCGTTTCATTAAACTCGTCATCTGTTCTGAGATAGCAGAACTCCTTCAGGGTTGACCTGTAATTTTTGAATTCTTCTGTCCTCTTTACATTATATTTCATATTTACTATATAACAGTAACAAATAAATATTAATAATCCAAATAGAAAACATGCCATCTTACAGAGGACCCAACGATATCCTGCTTTCCGTTGGAATAAAAGGATTCCAGGTACAGGAGAATGAGTATGACTGCGGGCCTGCCGTAGTTAAGACGCTTGCCAATCTATACGGAAAGAAAACCACAATGGATGAGTTGCACAAAGGTATGCTCGTAGAGAAAAACGGGCATATTTACACGCCGAAATCTAATTTGAGGAAGGCGCTCAATGATTTGGGCTTTCTGCCGCAGGAGTTTGCATCCCGCATAACGCATGAAAATCCGGGCCCTGTGAAAATTGTAACTGACCCATACGAAGTGCTGTTGGATGGGCTTGCAGAAAGGCATCCAGCGATCCTCAACATAAGCTATCTCGTTGAAGGCGGAGGACGCTCCGGGCATTACGTTCTTGCTACAGGATATAAGAACAGCGGTTCAGAGTTGTTCATAATAGACCCCGCCCCGGAAAATGATGGGATAAAAACAATTGAAAAAGAAGAGCTTATGAATCTCTGGATAAGCGGGAACGGAAAATGGGAAAAGTGGCTTTGCCTTATAAGGCCGTCGTGCGATTTTGCGCATTATAATGAGATAATGAGAAAATGAATTCTGTATTTTATATTTCTCTTCTAGCAAATTCTATCTATGAAAAGTCCACACCAGAAATTAAAGTTGAAGCAGAAAGCAATCCCTGCAGGAATGCAGGCATCCGCAAGAAAGATTATGTTCTCTGTCAGCCGCGTGCCCGTATCAGCAAAACTCACCGCGGCAACCGCGCTTATGGCCGCAGGCATCCTTGGAAGAGTCGCTCTGCAGGGCATCCCGAGCGTTGAGCCCATAATAGCGATGTCTGTTATTGCCGGATATTTCCTGGGCGCACGGTACGGCGCATATGTTGGCGGCGCGGGCTTTTTTGCGTCAAACTTCTTCGTATGGGGCTTTCAGGGACCATGGACCATTGCGCAGGTTGCGGGAGCTGCTCTCGCAGGGACAAGCGCATCCGTTCTGGGCAGATTCTTCAGCGGAAGGCGCGCGATGATGGCATCGCTTGCTCTCGGAGGCCTGCTTTTTGAGCTTTCCGTGAACCTCGGGACGGCATGGTTCTGGATTTTCGGGCCAATCGCCCTTTTAACTGCCCTTCCCTTCAGCGCGGCGCATATGGCAAGCACGATTTTCTTCGGCGCGCTTTTCTGGAGGGAAAGGCTCTTTGAAAAACTGGAGGATTGTTATGAAATCAAAATATATGGCACTGGGAGTGCTTATCATCCTGATATCGGCGAGTTTGTTGTTTTTTACAGGATTGCAAGGCAGTTCAGGAAATTCTCTGACAGGAATGTTCACAGCAAAACACGAATTGACATCATCGGGAAAGAACGTTCAGGTATCGCTTTCAATAGATTACGGGGAACACAGAACAAGCGATATGTATGATGTTCCCCCCGGAACAGACGTTCTGTCCGTTTTGAAAACCGAGCACGATGTCTCAGGCAAAGAATACGCAGGGATGGGATTTTTCATAACGGAAATTGACGGCGTAAAGCAGGACGAAGGGCACAGCTGGCTCTTTTTTGTGAACGGAAAGCCCGCCTCAGCATCGGTCGACAACACGATTGTGGAAGAGGACGTGCAGATAGAATTTCGCTTCCTTTCAAACGACGAGGCGATGAAGTATTTTAAGTAGGCGACGAAGTGCAAAACATTATGTTAATAAGTCATGCTGCCCAAAAAAGCCCCATGAGCGATATAAAACCCTTTCTGGACAGGTCAAACAAAATAGCCCTTGTGGGCGCTTCTGCAAATCCCGAGAAATGGGGTTATAAATTGTATAAGAAGCTCAAAAACGCAGGTTTTTCCGTTTTTCCGATAAACCCAAAAAAACCGGTTATAGATGGCGATGAATCTTTCCCTTCCCTTGATGAGCTTCCAGAAAAGCCCGATGTCGTAATAACAGTGGTCCCGCCGCATGTTACAGAGCAGGTCGTGAAAAAATGCAAAGAGCTCGGGATAGGGAAGGTCTGGATGCAGCCGGGGTCGGAATCTGATGAAGCGATAAGATTCTGCGAGGAGAATGGCATCGATACGATCCATCATGCCTGCTTTGTTGTTGACGGGATGAATGAGAGCTTTTGAACAATATTTTTGAGCGCTGCTGTAATTTAGAAAGTTCCCAATTAATATGGGAAGCTGACAATATTATAACATGGATATCGACGGGATACTTGCAATAGCGATTTTCGTGCTCATAGTTTCATGGTCATTCACGTTTTATTACGGTCTTTTTGCTCATGAAGACGATATTCAGCAATATACTATAGACACGACTGCAGGCAAGATTATGAATTATATAACAGTCGATACGTACAAAATACCGGTTACATTTACAAGCCAGCAGAATCTGACAGATCACGTTTTTTATTTTAGGCATATATGGGACGTTAGCGGAAATTCGACAATGGTCTACGACGAGAACGGAACGCAAGTTAGTTGCGAATTCTTCAATGACACGATATACTGGATGTCAGATATCACAGCAGGCCATGAATACTATTTCGAGGTAAGATACGCCGCAGGCAATCTTCCGAAAAACTGCACCAAGACAACCTACCATAACGCTGTCAACAAAACAAAAGTCGTGCCATGGGCCGAGGAGAAAACAGTAATGATTTCACAGTATATGATGAACCAGATGAATGGCACAAACTATTATCAGTTCAGAAGCGAGCAGGACATAAGCGATGATTTCAGGTTGGAGGTGTTGACAGGCAGTAATAGTTTCGTTTACGGAATTCCTGTGCCTTCAAACAGGAACGTGTTTGCTCTGACATTCAAAAGGCCAGTATGGGAAAGCGGGGAAGATAGCGATATAACACTTAACATATGGTAAATTAGAAGACAAGAAACGTCATGATATTTCCTAAAAGAAGCGTTGCAATGACGGCCAGTATGAAAACAGGCGCAAACCTCACGCCTTCCTTTATCCAGATTTTTCCTCCTTTTTTCTGAAGCTTCTTTATGTCTTCTGCTGTCACACCCACCCATTTGCCATCCATTACAACATCTCCCTCTTTCAGCTCTTTCACATCAATTCTCTTTCTGAAAGCCTTTTTTTCGATGGCTTTAGCATAATTGAAGAATATGATCATTGCCGATAGGAAGAACGGTAATATAAGCATAGGCACAGAAGGCCGGATTCCGCTATAATGGATTAAGAAGAAGTTTGAAGCGGTGAAAAATGCGAATAGCGCAACAATCATGGAAAGGATGTATGTTCTTTTTTCTTTCATTATTTTCATAAATTCCTTATTTATGTCCTTGTTCCTGACACCGAGCACAGCGCTATATGCTATCATATAGATGAGCGAAATTATGAAAAAATTGAACACTATGATGAGAGGGAACGCAATATTTCCGGCATAAATTGCAAACGGTGAGCTTTCTGGAAAAAGGAAACCTAAACCTCCCAGAAGCCACGCATCGCCATCCCCCCACTGTTTCAGATGATAAAGGAGAAGCCCGAACCCCAAAAATACCAACCCCACGCCAAGCATAACCCCTATGCTGTAAAGTGCCGTTTGTGTGAGGCCGAAAACAGACAAATAGTACGCTGTTCTTGAAATGACAGCTGCAACTATTATGGAGTATGGAAGCCAGTCCGGAAACTCTGTATATCTCAGGTCAAGGTATGCGCTGTATCCGAACCCTATGATGGCTATCGACAGAAAGATAGTTTCGAAAATCATAACAATCCTTTATTTACGGTGTTGGGGCTGGCTGTTGGCTTGGGCTGAAGAAGCCGCATTTGCAGACGGGCTCTCCTGTGAGGCTGCTGCAGCTTTTCTCCTTTCCCTTGAAATCAACGCTTATTTGACTCCACTCAATGCTCGGTTCATTTGCGGACGCGCATTTCTTCATGCATTCCTGCTGGCATCTTGCCTTATCTGCCGAGCCTCTGCTCCATTCATTAAAAACACCCATCCATTCGCTTGTGCCGGAATTGAATATAAGAAGAACGGCAACAGCTGTGATGAGTATCACTATTATTACAACTACAATCTGAATTGATTTTTCCATAACTTATTCTTTGGAAGAACTCTTTAATATTGTTAAAGAATGAAAAGAAGATGAAGGGATTTTACTACCAATCAAGATTTTCCAGTTCATCGCCCAACGTTTCAAGATCCGAGTCATCAAGATCCGAATCAAGCGCTTCCACGTCCGAAAGCTCTGCGTCTGCATCCTCTGCAATGCTGTCTGTTTCACTTGGTACAGTTGTCTGCTGCGTCTGATCCTGATCGCCTTGCGTGTTCATATCATCGTTTGATGGCACGTTCTGATTATCCGATGGCAAATCCTGCTGAATGCAGCCTGAAATTAGAAAGATTGCAAAGGCAAAAACAACAAAGCTGGCAATTATCATCGTTTTCATTCATCTCACCTATAAATTTTATTCTCATCCTTTTATATAATAAATGAAAGGCACGCCGGTTAGGCGTGTTATTCATTTATTCCCCTTGTTGCCTCCACGACTTCATATATCTGTCCGGTCGTATCGGCAGAGGCGATGTTCAGTGTTCCGACCATATCCTTTATGCCTTTTATTATATCTCTTGCCAGCTTGTATGCGTCTTTCAATTCACTGCGGGCTTCATTTATGAGATTCTTCGCATCGTTTATGAGCGAGGTTATGTTAGTTTCATTATTTGAGCCATTGTAAGAGAATCTGTGTGCTTGTATAAGAAGATTTTTCGCTTCTTCGTATTTTGCCTTGGCACTTTCAACTTTTTCACTGTAATCTCCAAGTTTCTCTTTCAAGGATGAAACATCAAGGCCTTCCTCCTCCATTTCAGCAAGCTTGGCATCGAGGCGATCCTCCAAATGCTCGCCTTTCTTGAATACTTTCCATATCTTTGCATTTAGAAGACGCCCTGCATAAACTCTTTCCCTGAATCTTATCCTCTTCCAGACAGCGTCTATCTTTCTTGCGGCATCCTTTATTTCATCCTTTGTCTGGGCATTCTGGGTGTCATTAATAACACCTTTCAATTTCTCAATGGCTTTGCTTATATCCCCTATTATCTCTTGTGCCGTGTCCTCATCTATCGAATCGGACGCCTCGACTTTTGTTTTTATTTTGTCTAAATGGTTGATTATCATCTCAGCCGCATGAATGGTAAATTGTTTTGCATACTCCCTTACTTTGTCTCTAAGCTCGTTGCATTCGGTGGAATTTGTGCCCTCGCAATCTGCCAATTTCTTTTTTTCTTGAAGGAATAGTTGTCTTTTCTCCTTGTATGCATTATTTGCTCTTGCATATTCTTTTTTCGCTTTTTCGAAAACTCTGCGCGCTTTGTCGAGTTTCTCTTTTGCGATAATTCTTTTTTTATAAAGCATATCCTTTTCTACAGCTCTCAAACGATATCTGGAAAGTTCTTTTAGGCCTTCTTTGCCTTTTTCTATTATTTCTTTTTGCCTTGCTCGAGAGAGCCGCATAAATATTTTTGCTTTGTCCTCACCAAGTGATTTTATGAATGCTTCAGCCTTTGGATATTTCTTGACAACATCATCTGCACGTTTGAGAAGCCATTCCGGTGCTGTTGATGTTATTTTTTCAGGGAGATATACCCTTTTCTTTATTATTTTAGCTGTTTTACTAAATAGCATATCGCATGTTTTTACGGGGTTTGCCATACCCGCGTTCTCTAGAAATTCTGCGCATTTCAACTCCTTTTTGAGTATTTTCTCGCATGTAATTACAGGAGTATCTGATAATCCGTTTTTCCTCACAAAATCGACACATATTCTCATTCTTTTATCCGTGCCCTTCATAACCTTTGCTATAGTCTTTACATTTCCTTTATTTTCATCATGTCCTCCGTTTACGAGTGCCTGGGAAACAGAGGCTCCCGTTCTCACTTGTTTCATTTCGGCAGCGGCCGCCGCAGATAATATACTTAGTGCAAATACAGCCACTATAAATAATGTGATTGCATTAATCTTCATGTGCATCCTCCTCCTTAGTTTTGTAACAATCTGAAAAAGAATTTGCCGGAATTAGTTTATAAACACTCTTCAGAAAGAGACGTCTTATTAACGTTTCTAAGCTTGATTACGCTTTATTATACTTTATTTTCGTCTATTGCAACCTCAAAAGCTTTAATTCCAACGATTGCAAAAAATGTTTATGGGAATAAGAATAGTTTTGGTTTTTACATTGGTGTCTTTCTTGACGATGATATCAATAACTTCTGCGGCAATGGTACACGGTACTGTGTATGATATGGAGCTTGAACCGGCAGAAAATATTGTGCTGACAATCAACAGCACACCAAAACAGATGTTTGTCGCAAAAAACGGTACATATTCGTTCACGGTAGCGCCCGGTGACTACATCATAAGCGCTGAGTGCAGGCCGCGCTACAGGAGATGCGGCGCAGATGAAAATATAACAATAACAGATGACGGCGATTATGTTGTTGATCTCATACTCTTTCCGGATTTTTCAGAAGAGGACGCAATTTTTAATGAAGGGATAAACCTCTCGCTTGATGAGGATGTAAGCGAAAATAAAAAGCCGGCAGAAAATTCTTTGTTCTATCTTACGGTTGCATTAGCTGTTTTTGCATTTCTGGCAGCGTTGTTAGGAAGAAACAGAACACTACGGCATAAGATCGTAACAGAGCGTAATGACATGGCTGACAATGTCGTGGAATTCATAAAATCGGAGGGTGGGAGAACAACACAAAAAGAAATAAGAAAGCATTTCCCCTTTTCAGAAGCGAAGATAAGTTTAGTTCTCACAGATCTCGAAGACAAAGGACTGATAAGAAAAATAAAGAGAGGAAAGGGAAATGTCATAGTGCTGGAAAATTAATTATGGAAAAACCCTCTAGCTTAGTGGTTCTGCCTGCGGGATTTTCTTGATAGTCTCTCCGCTGTTTTCTTCATAACCGAGCACCTTTTTAGGTCCTCTTTCTATAGGAACGAGATAGTCCCTGTATCT
>JAADIF010000080.1 GCA_013151465.1 Microcaldota archaeon
GGCTTTGCGTAAGGCCGGTTTTCTTTGCAAGTTCCGCTAAGACCTGTTCAATTTCAAGATATCGCGATTTTGCAAGCGACTTTGGCCTTTTCAAAAGAAGCCCGTATTTTACGAGGACGTCTATTATGTGAAAGTCAATTATCGCAAAATCATCATAGCCAATGTTTCGCAAAAAATGGCTTGCCTCCTTGTACCCAAGGCCTTTCACGCTCCTTGCAAGATAATCGCGAAGTTCGAAGGGTTCCATTTCCTTTATGGCGCTTAATATCTCGCCCTTCCTTTTTGCTGCATCAGCTATGTAGGATGCCCTTGCGTTGGGAAACCTGTGGCCAAGCTCCCTTAGCCTTTTTGCAAGCTCATTTTCAGAAGATATTATAAACCCGTCGCCGATTTCATCCTGAATGCGCATTGCGCGCTCTGCGTTAAAGTTTGCCGTAAGAAGGCAGAAGCACAGCTCACTGAATATCTCGTTTATTCCCGATTTCCCCTTTCTTTTGAATTCAGAGATGCGCTTTTCGACCGTTTTCCTGACAGCGCTTCTTTTCAGCGCTTCTATTTCTTTTAGCAGGGCTTTCATGAAAAAGAAGTGGAAAAGAGGCTTTTAATTTTTAACCAGCCCCGCCTCTTTGTGGCGGAGGTATATCTTTTCCGCCAGCTCGTCAATCCTTTTCAAATCATCTTCTCTCGGATATCCCCTGACCATAACGGGCTCTATCAGTTCTGTCTTGAGGTTTGGGATTAATGCCTTTATCCTCTCGGATTCTGTCTCCGCCCAGCCGAACGAGCCTACGATGGAGACGAACCTCGTTTTTGGGCGTAGGGCATTTACAAGGTAGCCGGCGTACACGATTGCGGGATGGGGCCCCACAAGAAGCGTTGGCGATGCAAAGACAATAGTCGCGGCATCGACAATGGATATCGCCAACTCCCCTATATCCGTTTCTGTCAGGTTGAACACCTTCGCCTTTATCCCTCTTTTTTCAAGGGCTCTTGCCAGGTGTTCTGTTATAGCCTTTGTGCTGTGATGCATTGACACATAGGGAATTACAGCCACATTTTTGGCATTGTCTGATACCCAGTCTTCGTATGCTTCAAGAATGAAAGAAGGCTCATGATAGACAGGTCCGTGGCTCGGTGCTATCATGGCTATGTCCAGCCCTTCCAATGTTTTCAGATGGTTCTTTATCATGGGGCGGAAGGGCATCATTATCTCCGCATAATACCTTTTTGCCGCTTCGTAAATCTCGTCCTCGTTTTCCACGAACAATTCTTCCGAAGCGAAATGCGAACCCAGAAAATCGCAGGTGAAAAGGATTTTGTCCTCTTTCAGGTAAGTGAGCATCGTCTCCGGCCAGTGGACCCACGGCGTGAGAATAAACTGGAGCGTCCTGTTTCCGAGAGAAAGCGTGTCGCCGTTTTTTATTGTTTTTATTTGTTCTTCTCCGATTGCCGGATGGAGGGAAAGGAGGAATTCTTTGCATTTTTCGTTTGTAACAATCTTTGCCTCCGGATATCTTTCGAGAAGGGCGGGAAGCGCGCCGGAATGGTCCTGCTCTGCGTGGTTTGAGATTATGTAGTCTATTCTTTCCGTTTCCAGGTTTTCAAGGTTTTCAAGCAGTTCGTCCGTTTTTGTCGGGTCGACAGAATCTATCAGCGCCGTCTTTTCGCTTCCTTTAATTAAATATGCATTATAGCTTGTACCGTCGGGGAGCGGTATAAGCTCGTCAAAGAGCTTTCGCTCTTTATCCCTTGCCCCGGCTTCCCAAATCCCCTCTATTAACTTTCTTGCAGCCATTTATTCCTTCCCCTCTTCAACCTTTTTGAACATGTCCTTTTTGACGCCGCATACAGGGCACACCCATGTGTCCGGTATGTCCTCAAATGCTGTTCCGGGCGCTATGCCGCTGTCCGGGTCCCCCTTTTCCGGGTCGTATACATAGCCGCATACCGTGCAAACCCACCTGTCCATAACACGCCTCCTAAAATTTCTCGCATTTCAGCTCGAAATAATCTCTCGGGTGGCCGCATGACGGGCATTTCTCTGGCGGCTCTTCGCCGTCATGGATGTATCCGCATTTCATGCATACCCAGTAGACCTTGCCGGGCTTTTTGAACATTTCATTTTTTTCAAGCGATTCAAGTATCGCCTTGAACCTCTCCTCGTGATGCATCTCCGCCTTCGCTATTGCCCTTATTCTAGCGGCGATATCAGGGAAGCCTTCGTCCTCTGCAACCTTTGCAAATTCAGGATAAAGCCCGCTGTTTTCCTCGTGCTCCCCTTCTATGGCCGCCATCAAATTTGCTTTTGTGTCTCCCATCCTCACATCGGATGCGGCGTCAACCATCATCTTTTCGATATCATCAGTTTCCTCTTTTTTCACTTCCTGAAGCATGCGGAAAAACCATTTCGCATGCTCCTGCTCGTTCTTCGCGGTTGTCTCAAAGACCTCTGCGATTTTCATGAAGCCCTCTTTTCTTGCAATCTTTGCGAACATGTCATACCTGTTTCTCGCCTGCGACTCCCCGACAAACGCCTTTGTGAGATTTTCGATTGTCTTAAGCATAAAAAGCACCTCCTGTTCAGAATATGGAAAATGTATTTATATAGGATTTTTCATCAAGCTCTTCTGAACCTATTCCCGGCTCTCCTTTTTAGTGAGCACAATCTTTCCCATTCCTTTTCAAGTTCTGTCTTGTGCTCTATTGTAAACGAAAGATGGGACCACAGATACATCATGACAGCCGCTCCAAAAAGATAGCCGAGATAATTGAAGATGTAAATATTCTCCTGTTTTCCGACTATCTTTAATATAGTTATGATATCTCCTTCCGTCGCGAAAAAATAGAAAAGGGGATCAGATGCGAAACCTATCATTGCGAATGTCAGCATATTGCCCCATATCATATGTTTTTTTCTTCTTGCGTAAAGATTCAGAATAGAAAGAAATATCACTATGAATATGTTTCCCATTATTCCCGCCGCAAGAAAGACGATTGCCTCAGCATCGGTAAGATGGCATAAGGGTGTCACCTCTGCCATCATCCCGGTTTCATATGCATGATTCATCGAGAACGTGTAAGGGCAGTCAAGGCCTTTGACTATCATCATATGGAACATTTCATGTGTCATTGGGGCAATCGATGTTGATATGAAAAGAAATATGATAATGCCTATGACTCCGGACGAGTAATAATTTCTGAAATAACATTTTGGGTTAATCTTTTCATATCCTTCAATTTCTATCGCCTTGATAACTTTAAGATTACCGTTCCCATTCTATTGTTCGGTCTCGTTAAACTCATTTATTATGCTTGAAAGGGCAAAAAGCTCTTTTCGCTGCTCTTCCATTATATCTATCAGGGGCATTGTCTTCATTTTTGCCAAATAAATTATGATGCTTATCATACCCGTTATTATCGATATGAACAACAATCGCTGCGGCATCTAATCACTCATCTCTTCTATTATCCTGAGAGCGCTTTTGTAATAATCAGAAAAGTATTCGCCTTCGAATCCTCTTGCGTATTCGCATTCTTCCATACGGTTGAAGAATCCTATTATCTCCTTCTTGATATCTTCATGTATGTCTTTTTTCTTTTTGGTTATTTCTATGATTTCCCTATATGTCGTCGAATATGGTATTCCCATTTTAATCTCGAGAAAATCCTTGAGTACATGAGCCGCCTTTATTATCGCCTCTCTGTTATTCTGGATACCCTTTATTTTCTCGAGATTCTCCTTTGCAAGTCGCTCCAATTTTTCATCCCGCGTTTCTTTTTTTGTTCTTTTGAAAATGTCCGAAACCTCATGTACGATACCGAATTTTTTCTGCTTTGCATCTTTTTGTTTCCTTTTTCTGTCCTTCTTTTTCTGTTTGACTGGAATCTCCTTTTTCATGTCTATTAGAGTAAGCTTGTCTGTTCCAGTTTCCTTTTTCCCATCTTCACTTTTTGTCCTGACTAATGAGACCTGATCTGCAAACTGATGGAAAGGTCTTTCCACATCCGTCTTCAGTGTCTCTGCATGTTGTTGGGTGTTTTCTTGATTTGCACGGATGTCAATCTTTTCATGAGGAGTGTTATCTTCTTTCTTTTCCGGTATCTGTTCTTCATATCTTGCATCAGCCCTTTGTTGTTGCAGGTTCTGCATTTCCGGATTTTGGGCGCCCTTTTCGGAATCCCCATGCTTTACCTCTGCTGCAGGAACAACGTCGTCTTTCTTCTCAATCTCCCGTCTGTTGTTGTCGGTTTTATTATTTTCTGCGCCCACACTGTCGTAGATATTCTCCCCTTCACTTTCTCGTATCTCAGGCATATCCATGTATTCTTCGTTTGTTCTTCTCGGCTCTGCTTGATTATAAAATTCATTCTGAATCAATGCGTCCTGTTGAGTATCCTGCTGCAAAGGACGCACACCCAACGGCCTTACGATGCCGCGTTGCGTGGGCAATTCCTGGACATGGGGGGTTCCGCGACTGAAAACGGGAAGGTAATTCCATATCTTGATTATGTCATAGAACATATCAGCTGGAAGGTCAACGCTTTCTGGCCCGAAGTTAAGTGGTATCTGCTCTTCCCCGGTATCAAATACAACACGGGCGCGACCTCCATCCTTTACAATCTTTATCTCTCCTAGAACTATTTCATTTCGTTTTCTTGAGTATTCGCTCTTTATCGCGCCCTTCTTTTTCAACCTGCCAAGTGTCCTTTCTTTTTTCAGCTTCTCAAGAGCTTTCTCGTAGTCCTTCTTGCTTATCGCGCCCTTCTTGTATGCCTTCTTCAGCGTTTTTGAAAGACCTCTTATCATGCAATCAACCCACTCCTATTAATTAATTATTAAGCCGTTTTTATAAATTGTGCATCTATGGAAGAGGCTTATATTTTGTAATCTCAATTCCCCATTCTATAAGGAGTACAAAACATACAAGAAGCAGCAGATAGAATGTCGGACTTATTTCAGCCTCTTTATATTTTATTCCTGACCTGAGGGCACCTTCTAATGCACTTTTATTTGAAACGACAAAATATATTCCTCCGGTTTCGTTTGCTATTGTTCTCAATGCGTCCTCATCAAGTTCTGGGAACTTCGCAACCGTTACATTTTCACCTGTTCTGTTATCTGAAAATGTTATGTTCTCCTGTTTTGTACCTATCCCTATCACTATGACGTTTATATTGTTCTCTTTCAGAGTTGTGAGTGACTCATTTATCCCTATGCCCATGTTGCTTATTCCGTCAGTTGTCAGTATTATTGTCCTGTTTCTTGCAGAGCTATGAAGAAGTGAGGCACTCGTAACAAGGGCATCTCCTATGGCTGTTCCGGCCGGCTCTTCAAGGGTTATGCTCTTCATAATTTTTTTCAGTTCATTCTGATCATCTATCAGTTTTGTTTTGACATATGCTTTTCCAGCGAACGTCACTATCCCTATCTTTGTTTTTTCTAAGTCGTCAAGCCATGATGTGTACACATCTTTCGCTGCCTCCAATCTGTTGGGATTGAAATCCGGTGTGAGCATCGACGACGAAGTATCTATAGCAAGCACGAAATCTGTGTTGGAAACATATTGTCCATAAATCAGACGTGGGTCTGAGATCGTTATCACTATCAATGCAAATGCCATTATCCTTAGGATGAGTGGTATCAGGCTGACCGAAAATACCTTTCTCCCCATAGTCCTTTCAAGGGTTTCGAAATTGCCGAATATCATTGTCCTTTTTCTGGAATATCTTTTTGCAAGCAAAAAGAGGACAATGACAAGACCTATTAGTATAAGAAGCAAGTTCATATATTCGTATGAAAATATAAGTCTCATCTCCATCACTTACAGACCTTCGCTAAGTTCTATGTATTTTATGAGTTGCTTTATGAACGTATCCGTTGTATATACGCGGAAAAATCCTGCTTTCGTATTCTTGAATTCTTCCTCTACCATTTTTACCTGCTCTGCAGCAAGGCGTTCGTATTTGAATCTGGCTATATCAGAATCTATGGTAATTATTCTGTTGCTGTATGGGTCCCTGACCCTGATATAACCAACATCCTTTGGGAGTTCATCATCGCGTATATCCCTTACCATTATTCCTATTATTCGGTCTATCTTTCCGCCAACCATCTTCAGGGCATCCTTCCATCCATCTCCGTCAAGACCTATGAAGTCCGATATTATGAAAAGTATTGTTCTTGGCTCTGCTGTGTTCAGAACATATGTAAGAGCATCTTCGAGATCATAACCCCCGCCTTGATTTTTTTCATTTACCATAAACCTGAGAGCTTTATAATACTGCGTTGTTTCATTAGTCGGCTCCAGATTTGCAACTATTTTCTCATTGAATATTGTGAATCCTGTATTATCTCCTGTTTCGACTGCCGCGTAAATGATTGCGCCTGCAATTATATTTGCATATTCATATTTTGTCTTCTTTTGTGTCCCAAAAAGCATGGAGCTTGACGAATCCAGGAGTACCTGCACATAAAGATCCCTCTCCTCCTCGTACTGCTTTACGTAAAGCGATTTAGAGCGCAGCGATGCCTTCCAGTCAATTTTTGTAGCATCGTCCTGTCCCGGAACGTATTCCCTAAGGCCTGCAAATTCTATGCCGCTTCCTTTGAAAAGTATCTGGTATTTCATAAGAAACCTAAAGGCATCAACAAGTTTTTTTACCTCCTTGTCTATCTCATTGATAAGGTTTTTTGTCTTCAGATTAGGATCAATCGTGTCTCCAAAACCTTTTATCTTTATGGAAAGAATGGATGACAATCTGCCCTTCTCCTTCTTGTTATCTCCGGTCATAGCACGGGCACCTTCTTCATTATCTCATCGATTATATCGTCTGTGTTAATCTCTCTTGCTTTTCCTTCATAATTCAGTATTATTCTGTGGCGCAGAACCTCTTTTGTCACAGAGCGAACATCCTCCGGAGTGACGAAGACTCTTCCATTTAGAAGTGCTGTCGCCTTTGCGGAAAGTCCTATATTTATGCTCGCCCTTGGCGAGCCTCCGAACTGTATGTATTTTGCTTCTTCTGCAAGACCATAGTTTTCAGGATGCCTTGTCGCATCGACAATATTCACTATATACTCCTTGAGTTCGCTGGAAAGGTGTATATACTTTACCGTGTTCTGCATCTCAAGTATTTCATAAGGTGTTATCACTTTTTCTATGCCGTACTCTGATATTGCTTTCATATTGCTGTTCTGGTCCATGACATAGAATTCATTATCTTCATCAGGATAATCAACATATATCTTGAAAAGGAATCTGTCAACCTGTGCTGCTGACAGAGGATAGACGCCACGCTGCTCAAGAGGATTCTGGGTTGCCATGACAAAAAAAGGTTTCGGAAGGTCATAGGTTTTTCTTCCTATTGTTACCTGATTTTCCTGCATTGCCTGAAGCATAGCTGACTGGACCTTCGGTGGCGTCCTGTTAAGTTCATCTGCCAGAAGAAGATTAGCAAATATGGGACCTTTCATGACATAGAAGCCTTTTACCTTATCATAAATAGTTACTCCCGTAATATCTGCCGGAAGAAGGTCTGGCGTGAATTGGATTCTGTTGAATATGCTTCCTTCCATAGTCTCATTTATCAGCATTGTAAGGAATGTCTTGGCAAGACCAGGAACTGATTCCAGAAGAACATGTCCTCCGGCAACAAGACATTTCAGAACAGAGTCTATAACATTATCTTGTCCTATTATCCCCTTTTTTACTTCATTCTTTATTCTTTCTATTTTCGTCTTATATTTTCTGACATTCAAAAGAAGCTCATCTTCTGTGGGTTTATGTTCCACGTATTGATGTTGTCTGATCTCATTTTTCTTCTCCTCGGGATCTTTATTAGAGATTCCTGTGTCATGTTTGGTGATAGTCTTGGGTTTGGTTATTCTTTTCCTCCGAACGACTTTCTTTCTGCGCACCACATGTTTGTGTACCGGTTTTTTTACGGCCTTTCTTTTACGGCCTTTCTTTTTTGTTGTACTTCTTTTCTGTTTTCTCTTTCTTGTCGTCATAGCACGGGCACCCTCTTTAGAATTTCATCGACTATATCATCGGTGTGTATTTCTTTTGCCTTCCCTTCATAATTCAGTATTATTCTGTGGCGCAGAACCTCTTTTGCGACTGTCCTTATGTCCTCGGGCTTCACATACGTCCTGCCTTCAAGCAATGCTGTAGCACGTGCGGCAAGCCCTAGATAAATAGTTGCCCTTGGTGAGCCGCCCCATTGGATATACGAGGCGTTTTCGAGTTCGTATTTTTTTGGATTTCGCGTAGCTCCGATTATATGGAGGATGTATCGCTTGAGTTCATCAGATATGTATATGTGCTTTACGACATTCTGCACTTCTATTATCTCATTTAGGGATATGACCTCCTCTATTCCATACTCTTCGAGGCGCATATTATCTCCATTATTTTCGATGATATTTGTTTCGAATTCTTTCTCAGGATAAGAAACAAGAGCCTTGAAAAGGAACCTGTCGACCTGCGCTTCCGGAAGTGGATAGACTCCTTTCGTTTCAACGGGGTTCTGGGTTGCCATCACAAGAAAAGGTTTTGGGAGGTTGAATGTTTCTTTTCCTATCGTAACCTGCCTTTCCTGCATTGCCTGAAGCATAGCAGACTGTACCTTCGGAGGTGTTCTGTTTATTTCATCTCCTATCACTATATTTCCGAATATGGGGCCTTTCACAATATAGAATTCTCCTTTCTTCTCATCATAAATCGTAACGCCTGTGATATCTGTCGGAAGAAGGTCAGGAGTGAACTGGATGCGCTGGAAGACAGCGCCTGATATCGTTCTTGCAAGAACGGAAACCGTGAACGTCTTTCCCACGCCCGGAACGCCTTCGACAAGGGTATGGCCGTTGCAAATAAGGCTTCTTGAAAGGGTGTCGATTATTGCATCCTGGCCTATGACTGCTTTCTTTATCTCTCTTTTGACCGCTTTGAATTTCCTGCTGTAGAATTCTACAGTGTTTTCAAGCTCTATGTTATTCATGAATTAATATTATGTAACGCCCAATTTATAGTTTCTATCAGGCTAAGTGAATTACCATCTTTGTACTTATTGAGAATGAGAATTATACACTGCGGCGTCCAAGACAAAATAAAAAAAGAAAAAGATTGTTTTGTATTTTATCGGTCTTAGCTGGAGTAATCACTCTGGGCTATTATTGTCAGCGTTCCTTCGTTCACATAACCCATCATGACGCCGTATGGTATGCGGACGCGCAAGTCTGCAACTGTCGAGTTACCCGGATAAAGCACGCCATCTGTTGTGTTGTCCCAGAAATAATCCGCATTTCCACAACTGCCTGCGCCAGGTGCGTCATCATTCCATTTGTACAGCATCAGCTTTTCTCCGCAGTTCCAGACAGCAACACAATACCCGTTGAAAGGACCGGCATTTATGTTTGCATAACCTACGTTACCGCCTCCAGTCCAGCTGGCATCTGTCAATGTAAATTCATTGTAATCAACGCCATTTGTTGCGCCTTCATTGCTGTCGAAATTTGTGGAACCGTCAACTGTCTGTGAGTGGTAGTTTATTCCAAGCCTGATTGTTGTTGAATTACACTGTGATTGAGACGACTGGTTTTGCACAGCCCAGAAGTATTCGAATGTCGTATTTCTTATCCTTCCGTAGGCCCAGCCACTTGGAGTATTTACGTAGACAAGCTCCCTTGAACGGTTATATTCTACCCTGTTCACGAAGTAGAAGCTGTTTGCGTCCTCTTTCGATATTACCACAAAGTTGCCAGCGTCATATGCAAGCCTGCTTCCTGTACCGAATGGATTTGATGATTCGTATGTTGTGTTAAACCAGATTTTTGTTATATTTGTAGAGCCAATATTTTCTATTTGTATACTTCCCGGCTTGTTTCTGTACTGGTTATATACGTCGCTTCCGGTACCAACGCTTCCTGGATTAAGTCCACCTGAAACGTTGAATACGAGCCTTTCAGGCGCAGCGTCGACAAGCGTCAGACCTGCTATCTGAACCGATATGTTTGCAGTGTTTGACTTATTTGTTGCTGCATTGACATTCTGATTTGCCACTGCAAGCAACACAGCAGCCATTACAACTGCCAAAATAGTCACTAGCTTCCTGCTCATTTCATTTCACCTTGTATAATTATAGTTAACAACTCCCTTATAAACATTTCCTTTATACCTGAACAAATGGTCTTTTTTCATATACAGTTTCGATGGGAATCCGCAATTATACTGCTCTGGAAAGATTTCGATAGAAGGCACACGCAAAAAAATTGGTTATGGGGGAAGAAAGAGATAATGCGAGTAATATATAATCTTAACCATCTTCATCAATTTATTCTTTTTGTTCTATTCACTTCTTCATAATCTGAATTTTCCTAATAGATAACCCTCTCTTGTTTTTCCATACTCTTCGACCATGTTTTCTTTTGGTCATGCTCTTTTGAAGCAACAGCATACGGACACCGAAGGCCGACGCAATCTTTCTTGCTTTCAATGGCATTGTACAATCCGTAGAAAGTGACAAAATGTTTCCTTTATTCGTTATGGTTTCGATTATATTCGAGTGACTTGGAGAAAATATTGATTCAAGAAAACTCCCATCGAGATTAATTAATGTTATTGCAATATGAACTTCCATATCAATTTCTGCAACAAGAGAGGACGTTTCTCTCCTATAATATCATAATATTAAATTGCAATCAACTAATTGTTTGTTTCAAGTTCGCCGAAAAATCCAATTATATAGCGCTAAAATAAGAATTAAAAAAAGAAAAAATGGTTTTTATTTGTATTTAGTTCGAATAGCTCGACTGCGCAATCACTGTCAGCTTACCCTGAGTGCTTCCGGTTGTACCCCAATGTACACCATAAGGCACTCTGACATGTACATTTGCAATGACCCAGCTTCCTGGTGTCAGAGTGCTTGTTGTAAAGTTTTGCGCATATGCACAACTGGATCCTCCCGGAGCGTCGGTGTTCCATCTGTAGAACATCGCTTCATCACATGTGTTTTTAACTGCGACGCACATCTGCCATTTCGATGAGCTGACATTAATTGAGGCGTAGCCCCATGCAGTGTTATCTGGCGCGTTCGTGAGTGTGAACTGGTAATATCGCGTATCAGTGCCTCCATCCGAAAGATCCGCATCTCCCGTTGCCGACTGGTTATGCTCGGTTATACCTATTCTGAAAACCCTACCAGTGACATTACAATCTCCACTCGCAGCATCAACTCCCCAGAAGTATTCGTGCGATGCGTTTCTGAACCTTCCGTAATACCATCCGGTTGGCACACTGACATATACGATCGTGTTTGATGCATTATATTCAACCCTGTTCGGGAACATATAATCTGTACTTGACTGTCTTGAAAGGACAACAAAGTTTCCTGCATCATAGCTTGCGTTGGTACCTGATCCGAATGGCCTTGATGCCGGGTATGTATTGTTTATCCAGACACCCGTGATATTTGTCGAACCTATATTCTCTATCTGTATCTGTCCATAACTGTTTGCTTCGTAACTCGAATCCGCTTCCGAACCAGGATCTACGTTTGTCCAGGTAAGGCTCGTCGGCGTTACATCTATCATCGTTTTCTGCGCAACAGTTACGGAAACATTTATTTCATCAGTTCTTGTCACAGCCTCGCTTGGTATTCCAAAAGCTAAAAGCAATACTGTTCCAAAAATCACTAAAGCAAATAATATTCCTCTCATCCCATTTCACCTTATGTTATAATATTAAGCTTCCCCCTTATATATTTTAGCCGAGTAACAGGTAAAATCGTTATTTATCTGAAATCGTTTATCTTAAATTGTCTTGGCTTTTTCAATTCTGTCATGGCAGCTTCATCCATTCTTTCATCTGAATCGCTATCACCATTCCTGAGTTTGTGCAAAGTTCTCTTCATTATCTTTTCTTTCTTTCTTGACGCCCAATAATACGCCTCGTCGCGTGTTCCCTTCGTTATCAGGAAGACGACCCTTCCGACATCATGCCTTCCGACCCTTCCGCGCCTCTGGATGGAACGAATCTCGCTTGGCACTGGCTCATAAAAGATTGCAAGGTCCATTGCAGGTATGTCAAGCCCTTCTTCCCCGACCGATGTTGCGACAAGTATGTTATATTTTCCGTCGCGAAAATCCTTTATTCTTGCAAGCTGCATCTTCTGCGTCATTCCTTCCTTCTGTCCTATGAACTCGACAGGTTTTGCCCCGGCAACCTTTTCAAGGAGTTTTACGATCTCTTTAACGGTGCTTCTTAAACTTACGAAAATTATTATTTTCATCTGCGGGTTTTCCTTGAGCGTTGATTCAACAATGGAGAGAAGCTTTCCCATTTTCGGGTGATTGTATCCTTTCTCCAGCATTTCGTGAGTTATCTGCATAGCCCTCTGGATATTGTCATCGTTTAGTATCATCTTCGACGCACGATTTTTTTGCTCGGAGCGTATCTTTTTCCAGTACTCTCCAAGCGCCTGCAAACTCTGTGTCTCAATCAAACTCAGCGCATGGTCGAGCTTTATTGCCCTCGCCACAAGAAATGACTGCCAGTAATTTTTCTTTCCTGATTTTGATTCTGCAAATATCCTTCCCTGCATTGCGAGCAGGTCACTTTTCGTGACAACGTCTATTGGCTTTCTCATGCCTATCGCGGAAAGCTTTGCAAGCGAGCGGCGGTATGATTTTTTTATAAAATCATAAAGTCGCCTGAAGCTTGGGGGAAGCTCCACGGTGACCCATTCGAATTTCTTCTCCTTCACCCATTCTTTGACATCATCGTCTTTTTCCGTTTTTATTTCAACTGCATCTATGCCAAGATTCTGGCATATTTCGTCAATCTTCTCCCGCGTTCCGCCGGGCGATGCCGTCAGCGCGAGAATCTTTGGGTCATCGCACTGATCAAGATACGTCTCTGCCACAAACGGGTAGGCATAGCCGCCTATCGCATGGTGCGCCTCATCAAAAATTACAAGCGAGAAGTTTGCAAGAGAGATGCGCTTTTCCTGCAGGTCGTTTGATATTGTCTGCGGGGTTGCAAAGATTATATCATGTTCTGCGTAAATTGTTCCCCTCTTTTGCGGGCTTATGTTTCCCGTGACAAAAGCAAACCTCTCTTCTGCGACATTCAGAATTTTCAGGAACGATTCATAATGCTGCGCAACGAGCGGCTTTGTGGGCGCCATCACGAGTATCTTTTTGCCGGGCTTCTTCTCAAGCATCACGGCAACGAGCATTATAGCTATCGGCGTCTTTCCCATCCCTGTAGGGAGGACGCACAGGAGGTTCTTTTTGACGGCCTCTGCAAGCATCGTCTCCTGATAAAGCCGTGACTGGAGCGTCTTTTCCTTTATCAGCGGATGGCTTACATAGTTTACGGCTGGCATAATATTAGAATGAGTTTGTTCAATAAAAATGAGCAGGAGCAAATAAACCTTAAAAACTTCACGAGCAAAATAAAGGCATAATGCCGAGGTGGCTCAGTGGTTTGCTATCTCCGAAAGGGCATGCAAAACTAAAGAGCGCCAGACTCATGTATGTTTTAACAGTTTGCATGTGAAAACGTGTTTCAATGTTCACGCATGCGAACTGTCGCGAATATGTGAGTGATGACCGCAAGGCGCAATGCGCTTCTGCGGGATGAAATCTTAATGAAAGTACGCTGTTTGGGATATCTGGAGGTCGGGGGTTCAAAAAGGAGTTTGGAAACCTGTCTCGTTGGAAAATGAGTTTCATGTTCGCGTATGCGAACTGTTCCTTGATATTCCCCCCCTCGGCATTTTTAGTTTTCTTGTATAATATATATTGTATGGGAAATGCGGCATCCGCGATTATAATAAGGGACAGGAAGATTCTGCTCATCCGTAGAGGAAGGGATGCTCCGGAATTTCCCGGATTCTGGACATGCCCCGGCGGCGTGATGGAAAAAGGCGAAAGCCCCGAAGAATGCGCTGCAAGGGAGGTGAAGGAAGAGGTCGGCCTCGATTTTGTTCCAACTGAATTGTTTTTTGACAGAACTGCAAATGACGGGAAGAAATACCGATTCTTGGGCAGGTGGAAGGGCAGCATCCGCCTTCAGAAGGAGGAAACGGAAGAATATGGCTGGTTTTCGTTTGAAGAAGCGATCAAGCTTCCGCTCGCGTTTGATTATAGGAAAATCATAAAAAAGCTACATTCAGACTCCCTATTATAACTTCATAAATAAAAAAGCTATGCTCTATTTATTAACATGACCGATTATGCGGCCGTTTTCGGCAATGATATGCTGGAGATATACGATCTCGAAGGAAGGTTTCTGACAATTACAGAAAGAAAATCATTTTACAAGAATATCAAAAAAGAGTTCAAGGAAAAGGGCGTAATAACGGAAAAAGTGAAATCGATAAGACTTCTTCTCATGAATTCTAACGGAAGGATATATATACAGAAAAGGAGTGTATTCAAGGAAAGGAACGGCGGTCTGTATGACAAGACCATAGGCGGTCATGTAAAGGCCGGTCATACATGGGAGCTTACTGTGGTAAAGGAATGCCACGAAGAATTAGGGTTTCCCGCAGTCGTTCTTACCGATGATGAATTCAGAAACGCTATAACAACGACAGATATAAGAATAATAGGATTGTTTAGAAGTGTTGAACATATTGAGACATTCATCTCTATATCACGTACAAAAACCAGAAACGATTTCTTTAAACAACCGTTCATAACGCAGTTCTATATAGGATATTATGACGGACCTATAAACTTCTGCGATGGAGAATCCACAGGAATTGAGGTATTCACGCTTGATGAACTTGAGAAGCGGATAGAAGAGGAACCTGATAAATTTACCGAAGATCTTAAATTCATGCTAAAAAGATACAGGGACTATCTCGTTCCTATAGAAAGAGGACCTAAAAAGGTGCTCGGTTATGAAGAAAACAGCGGAGAGACTATCAAGAAAATCC
>JAADIF010000057.1 GCA_013151465.1 Microcaldota archaeon
TACAAAACGTCTGCGGGATCTCGAAAGGGCTTACGACTCCACAACAAACAGGGCGATAGCCATAGAACAGGACATAATGTCCCTTAAGAAAAACAATTCAAAGATTTTCGACGAATTTCGCGAAAGAATAGACAAGCAAGAAAGAGAGCTAAGAAAGATAGAAGAAACCATACGCGAGATGACAAAACAACTCAAGTTTTTTGCAACCAAGGCGAAAGTTGAAGAGCTGGAAAGCATGCTTGATATATTCAATCCCTTGGAATCTGCATTCGTGACAAAAGATGAAGCAAGAAAAATCATAAGGGAAGAAATGAGAAGGAGGCAATAAACCGCTGATTTGAAAAACTTTTATTAACGCAAACCAAATCTATTAAAAAGAGTTGTAAGGTCGTGTTTATGTTTGGCATAGGTGATAAAAAGAAAAACGCTCCTAAAGGGGGTTCTCCACCTGCTCGTATGAGAGTGCCCGTTGAGGAGGTAATGGCCCTTTCTGCTAGGGGTTTCTCAGAGCCTGAGATAGTTAACGCCCTCAAAAAGAAAGGACATTCTCTTCCGGAGATAGATGAAGCGATGAAGGAGGCATTGAGGAATACAGCTACGGGATTGCAGCAGCAACCGCCTGCTATGAATTCCGGCCGATTCCCAAATGACGCTCATGGCGGTAGCTTTGACAGCCCTCCCGCAGGTCCTGCGCCCGCTTTTGAGCAACCCAGAAATTACGGTCCCCCATCAGACTTCGGAACAGGTATAGGTGAGGCAGTAAGACCCCACGAACCGCCTGGTTTTGAGGATTTAGGACCTCCTTCCAGACAGCTCGGTGAGATGGGGCCACCACCCGGCGATATGCCTACAGGTAATCAGTTCGGTCCTCCACAACGTCCACAGGCTTTCGGGCAGCCTCAGGAAAGATCATTGCCGCCTCTTGAGCAGCCGCGGCCGCAACCAAAGGAAAGAAAGGTAAATAAGAAACAGATAGAGGAACTTGTTGAGGTCATAATAGAGGAGAAATGGCACGAGATGAGAACAAAGCTAAAAGAGATAGACAACAAATTTCTCGAGATGAGCAATAAGATAATATCTTTGGAAAATTCTATAAGACAGATGCAGGCGGACAGAGGGAGTGAATTGAAGCAGATAGAGAACATGATTGACTCTTACAAGAACTCTCTCAACGAGATGAATAGCAAGATACAATCAATGGAAAACGCTATGAAAGATTCAATGACTCCGCTTATTACGACACTTCGCTCGCTGTCTGAAACAATAAACGAATTCAAAGAAAAGAAAGGGATGTAAGGGATTTATATCCCAGGCAAATCGGTGGTTATCATGGCTAAAGTTTTAGGAAAATATAGGTTTGTGACAAATAGAGTAGTTTCTAACAAAGCAGGAGAGGGAACCGGAAGGGTAAAGGCGTATGTTCCTGTCGATTCAGATATCGTGCATATAGAGTATAAATGCCCGGAGTGTGGATTTTCTGAAAAGACAGAGCAGGAGTGGAAACGACCATTTAATGTGAAATGTTCAAACTGCGGATATCTTATGAGAATAGCCCGCTTAAAGGATCAGATAAAAAAAGAGAAGAAAAAAGCCAAGGCGAAGAAAAAATGAACCAAGCCGCTTTTGTTGCAGAGAATGCCATAATATCAGGCGATGTGAGTATAGGAAAGGATTCCAGCATATGGTTTGGTAGTGTTGTGCGTACCGAAAAGGGAAAAATAGAAATAGGAGAGGGGTCAAACGTTCAGGATAATTGCACGCTTCATGCAGATAGCACACTTACTATAGGCAGATTCGTAACAGTTGGACATGGAGCGATAGTACATTGCAGTTCTATAGGAGATAACACCCTTATAGGTATGGGGGCAATACTACTCGATGGCGCCAAAATAGGCAGGAATTGCATAATAGCGGCAGGTGCCCTTGTTCGCGAGAATGAAATCATAGATGACAATTCCGTTGTCGTCGGCGTTCCTGGAAAGATTAAAAGACAGGTAAGTAGTGATGAAATTGAAACCATAAAGAATAATGCGGCTATTTATATTGAAAAAGCAAAATCATACAGGGAGAAAGGTTATGGAAAGGAAAATGCTTGATATGCTGGCTTGTCCCAAGTGCCATGGCGATATCGAAGAAAAAGGAATGTTTTTGCTATGCAGGAAATGCTCTCTTGCATACCCGGTCCTGGAAGGGGATATACCGGACATGCTGCTGGAAGATGCATGGAATCTTTCTGACGCAGAAAAGAACGGCTTCAAGCACGATAACAGTCTTTGAGCTAATTCTTTTAAAAATTAATCATGACAATATAAGTGAATAAGCCGAGGTACCAAAGTCTGGTTAACGGGCCGGACTTGAGCGCCGGATGTGAAGAGTATGCCTTTGGCATACGATGATTACATGGCTTGACTCTGATAACGGCGGAAATGAAGAGTTCAGGCGGTCCAAGATATCCGGTGGGTGCAAAAAGAATGACGCATATGAAATGCGTCGTGCTTGTGCAGGCCCGCGCAGGTTCGAAGGAACTTTTCTTTCCGAAAGCAAAACCTGGATTGACGCAGATTTCATATGCGTCTTTCTGAATTTGCTTTTGCAAAGAAAATCTCCACCAAAAGAAAAATGAAATCTGGAATTCCTGCCCTCGGCGCTTCTTTATTTTATCATCTCATCCAGCTTTTCGTTTATTCTCTTCAGGAAGGCATTTAGATGCATGATTGGTACTCTGGCCCCTCCGGCCTGTGGGTGGCCGCCGCCAGTTCCTTCAAACTCTTCAGCAGTTTCAGAAAGAAGTACATTCAGGTCTATTGAATAATCTCTTGTCCTTACCGTTATGTCAAAATGATTCGTTCTGTCATATATGGACATTCCAAGAATTGAGTCGGTGACAGTTGCCGCGAAAAGTGCAGCTGGTCCCCTGAAGCCAAACCCTTCCAGGTCTTTCACGATTCCTATATGTTCAAGCTTTTCTGCCCGCTTTTTGACGATCTCATACAGATCGAATTCAGCGTTTACCGCTTCTTTTGCTCCCATTGCAAGACCTGGAACGTCTGAGGGGTTGAGGCCTTTCGAGAGAGCCTTTACTATATCCCGTTTTTTGTCATAACTTTCAAAATGCCTTACCTTTATTCCGAGTACGAGAGTCGAGACCTCGAAATATAATGCCCGTATATCCCAGTCCTTTTCCACTCGTTTGACAAATTCGGTATCATCGCAATAGTCGCCTATTGCCCCATAAATGGCGATCCAGACCCTTTCGGGGGGTATGTCATTTTCGAAATGCCTATAAATGATCTCCGATGCGCTTCTGTTCAAATCATGATGCAGGTCGATATGTTTGTCAAGAAATTGTTTTGTTCTCTCATCTAAAGGATGATGATCAAAATACGAAATCTTTGCTGGTTTCTCTTTTATTATATGCATAATCCTTTCTTTGTCTTTTTGTGTAAGGGCGATGTCGCATACTATGATTTTATCCGCTGTGCACTCCTCAAGATCGTCCGCAAAGGATGCTGGTTTTGTAAAAAACACTTCAGCGTGAGGAAAGCGTGAAAGGGCAATTGCCCCAGCGCAGATGCCGTCGCAATCAGAATGCGTGAGTATTGTTATCTTCATTGTAAAGATTTGGTTTTTGAAAAATAAAAGCTGGTCGGGTCACTAAAGCCCCCCCAATTCGTTCTTTTTCCATTCCTTGGTTTTGCCTTTCCTTGTGGCAACACCCGAAAGCCAGCCCCATTCCTCTTCAGGAACCTGCATAAGCTCTTTTACAAGCTCGAACCTATGCTGAAGAACAATCTGCTTCTGCCTTTCTACATCGCCAGCGGTGAGTGTAAGACCAAACATGTCCGGACCTACTTCCTCATACGGCACCTCTTTCTCAAGATATGGAACCATCAATCTCAATGCATCAACGGACTGTTTGAATGGGTCCTGCCCTCCGCCGCGCTCGAAAAAGAGATAGACATCATTATCTTTCTTCCCCATTCCCGTTCTTCTACAAAGCCATAGGAGATGATAGACCTCTCTGTCGCCAAGCTCTATCGGAACGTGCCCATGAAGTGGGTTTGGCTTGTTGCAATGTACAGAAAGCGTGTAGCTTCCTATATCCTTAAGGCCCAGACCTCCCTTATTTTTGTCAAGTATAACGTTTTCCATCTCCTGTATGGGGTCCACACCCTGCCCTGCAAGATGCTCAAAGTCCCATGTTATGTAGAATTTTTTCTTATCAACTATTTGTCTTAGCGTCTTCACGAGTGCATATAGCTGTTTTGGATGCCATAGGATGTAGAGTCCCGCATATTTCGAATCCCTTGAGTCAGGTATTTCTATTGTTATTTTCATATTCTTTGCAACTTTCACAAGCTCGTCTACATCCTCAAAATTGCTGTGGGTAAGTTCATAAATCAGCCCGCCGGGCTTTTCCTTGTTCATCCATTCATAGAGCCTTTCCATATGCCCTATGACCATCCTGGCTCCGACTATGCCATAGAAGAACTCTTTGAACTGTCTTTCGTTCCTTTCTTCGGCCAGTTCAAGCGCAATATCAGGCCATCTGTCGCATTTTTTCGGGTCTTTCATATATTCAAAATACTTATAGTTTCTAAGCGTTTCCTCATAGACTGAAACAAAAGCATCCCATATGGGTTCAGTATTTCGGTTGAAAAACAGGTAATGGAACAATAGGTTGTACGCATCTGTATATTTTCCCCTGTTTTCGACATTCCACCGGCGTAGGCTTCTGTCGGTCGGGGTTCCCTTATTCATTTTCTTTTTTACATAATCCCTTATTGCACCTCTTTGTGCCTTTGCTTGTTTTTCTCCTAGCTCTTTGTGAACTTTTTTTCTTATTTCATCAAACTCCTTTTTTATAGCATTGTATACCCTGTCATCATTGAGAACCTGCTTGTAAAGCTGGGCAATTTCAAGATGATCATCTACCATTTTCACTATATCGCTCATATTCTTCTGTATAACTTCTTCCGGCACCCCATTTTCTTTGTACTTTTCAATCTGATTCTTTATCATCGTATCTCTTATCTTGTTCATTATAGAGGGGTTGTCTCTTATCTTCGTGGCTATTTTTTGCTCTATCCAATCGCCTCCGTATTCAGCAGAAACCCTTGCAGAAACTTCATTTCGTTCTTCCTCAGAAAGTATGAGAAGGTTATATTGGTATTCCGTATTCCATGAGTACTCTATCCACCAATCCTGAAGCTTCTTTGAGCCGAACTTCTCATCCTCATATAATATTTCAGAAACAGGCCTCCCCCAGAAATCGCACATCAAAACCTCAAGCTTTCCGCTTGTATATGAAAGCAGCTCAAACCAGTAATGAAGGCATGCATGGAATAATGTATATTGAGCTCCGGCATGGACTGCAGACTTTACCGATTTTTCCATGTGATTCTGTGCGTCTCTCCAGTCGCTTCTTTCCGAAACAGTCATCGGTGTCGTGAGAGAGCCATGAAATGTGAGGGTCAATCCCTGATGCTTTGCGATTCTGCGTATCTCCTGCCCGTCAGTATGGTTTACCTCGTGGGGAACATCTCCAGCAAGCTCTATGCAATTGGCGCCGCGCGTAAATGCGTATCCAATCTTCCTTACAACTGTTGCAAGTTCTTCTGAATGGGCCGCCATATAAATTCCTGTCGTGACACCAATATGTAATTCTCCCATAAATCATCATCCGAAACTATTAAATTCCCATTTCTCGGTATGCAGGCTGTTCTCCAACTATCCAACATAACCCATATTTATTATCATCAACTACACATCAATCTTTGTTCCACGCCTGCGCATGCAGGCTGTTCTCCAACTACCCAACATAACCTATTATACTATTACTACGGTCTTACGCCGCTCATCTTATAGCATATTTCCTTCAGGACGCCATAAATGTCGTTCGTCCAGTTTCCAAGATAGTTTGCAAATTCTTTTGATAATCTTTCCTTAAGATTCGTCTCATACGGCCCTTTCTTCCTCAGGAATGGAAGTAGTTTTGCAATTTGGGAATTTATTGGTTTGATTCCCTTATTTCCCCATCCCCTGAAGGTAGTCATTAACGTCTTTTCTTTTATCCCAAGCATTTCGTCAAGTTCTTTTTGCAGCTTTTTCGCCTCTTTCGTCTTTTTCTGCTTTTTAAGCTCTTCTATCTTCGTTTTCATCTCAGTTTCTTTGAATATCTCATCAAGCTCTTTTTTGAGCTCGCCTTCTATATCGCTTGTTCCTATGAGTTCATGAATATATCTTTCAAATCTCATCTCCCGTGCCATAAGTTCCAGATGGAGCACAAGAAGGGCGTTTATCGATATGACTGCAGGAAATATATGATAGTATATATCTTCAAGCTCAAGCGGTCCCTGCGAGCCTTTGATATAGTCCGCTTCATAGAATATGTCATAAAAGGCAAAATACCTGTATCGCTTATCTAATAGAGTTACATACGATACCATCTCATGCCCCATCCTCTTTGTAGGCTCCGTCAGCCCGTCAAAGATGGCCCGTATCGCAGTTCTTCTCGACTTATCATCATCTATCGGAAGATCCGTTTCATGTTGCTTATTATATTTCCTTACAAATGAAACGCCATAATGCTCTTCGAACTTCTTGACCCATCCTATGACAAAATCATCGACCGGATCAATCTCGCCGAGTTCCTCAAAACCCTTCCCCATCTCTTCCGGCTCAAAACCTCTGTAATACCATAAACGCGTCCTGAGACCGCTGAAAGGTGTGAATGCGAATATCTGCGCATTTGTGAGAAAGAACGATGGTTCTATTTCAGAAACCTCTCTTATCCTCTTGTACTTGTTCACATAAGGCTTAAGCCAGTTTGCGTATTCTTCGAGCTGATTTTCATGTGCCTGCAGAAGATTCTTTATTCTGGCATACCTGTCCTTGACGTCCCTGAAGAAATATTTCTTCCAATGCTTGTATATCTCATTTTTGGTCTTGAGGACAATCGCTTCCGCACGCGGAACCTTGAGCTCCTTCATTATCGTATCGACATCAGTCCAGTCCTCCCTGAGGTTTATGAAATCAGTAATTATTGTGGGCCATCTTCTTGAGATGGATATCATCGAATAACCCTCTCCTGTATGCGCGTCGACCCTGTCGACAAAAAGTCCGCGAAGGACATGCTCTTCTCCTTTTTTCGCCTGGACGAAATAGTCAAGTATCTCCCCGTATTTTCTAAGGTCACTTTTGAACAGCTCATAGTCGGCTGTTGCCTGCGTTATGTACGACAATCCCTGCTTTATCTGCTGCTCAAGCTTTTCTTTTGCAGCTGTCATCGTGAAAAATGGAGGTGCGTGAATTGGATTCATTTCAAGATATTCATCCGCTTTCATTGGTATGAAATGCCATTTTACCAGACGATACAAAAAGACCATATAGATAATCTCCGCCTGCCCCGGAAGGCAGTCGGGGTTCACCGTTATGAACTGGTCCATCTCCGTCTTGCTGAAGACATAATCCCCACCAGCGTAATTCTTCTTGAGGATACCATCATCTACCAGCAGATCTCCGCCCATCGTAAATTTTTTTGATGGATGTGGAGTCCTAAACTTGTCATTTTCTTTCGATTTTTCCTCCTCTCCCTCAAAAAAGAACGGCATAAACGGCACCTGTTAATATATTTGTCTCTCCTTTTATAATATATTAAGCACTTTGTGGCTGGCATGAAGACATTGAGTGATGTTATGGATGTTGATGAGAGATTAAACCTCATAAAGGAGGTCGGAGAAGAGATAGTGACCGAGGATGATCTTCGCTCGCTTCTTGAGGGGAAGGCGCATCCTGTTGCATATGACGGATTTGAGCCGAGTGGAAGGATTCATATAGCGCAGGGCATATTAAGGGCAATAAACGTAAACAAGATGACAAAAGCAGGATGCAAATTCAAGATGCTTGTTGCTGACTGGCACGGATGGGCGAACAATAAGATGGGCGGAAATCTTGAAAAGATACAGACCGTAGGAAAATATTTTGTCGAGGTCTGGAAGGCCTCCGGGATGGATCTTGATAATGTCGAGTTCGTCTGGGCTTCAGAAATATTGCAAAATGACGAATACTGGAAAAAGGTAATGCAGGTTGCAAGAAACAGCACCGTATCCAGGATAAAAAGGTGCGTACAGATAATGGGCAGGAAAGAAAGCGAAGCCCTTCAGGCATCGCAGATTCTTTATCCGTGCATGCAGGCGGCAGACATTTTCGAGCTTGGAGCTGATATTTGCCAACTTGGAATGGACCAGCGCAAAGTAAACATGCTTGCAAGGGAGATCGGACCCAAATTAGGGTACTGGAAGCCTGTCGTGGTTTCACACCACATGCTTATGGGTCTTGGCGAGCCACCAAAAGCTGCGGGGGATGCTGTTGAGAGAGCAATAGAAATAAAAATGTCGAAATCAAAACCCGATACCGCAATCTTCATGGACGACACTGAAGACGACATAAAAAGGAAGATAAAGAAGGCGTATTGCCCTGAAAGAGAGGTGGATGGCAACCCGATAATGGAATACTGCAGATACATAATCTTTGAGAAATTTCCAACCCTTAGGATTGAGCGTCCCGACAAATTCGGAGGGGATGTGGAATTTGAGAATTTCCAAGAACTTGCAGAAGCATACTCTGGAGGCAATCTCCATCCGCTTGACCTGAAAAACGCGGTTGCCCATTACGTCAATGAGTTGATAAGACCTGTAAGGGAGCATTTCGAGAAAAATGAGAAAGCCCGCGATTTACTGGAGCAGGTAAAGGGTATGCAGGTCACCAGATAATTGTTATTTGAATTGTTTTATAAGTAAGTTGGAACAAATAATATTCATGAAAGAGTCAATAGTTATAGTGATTGGGGCGATAGTGATACTGGTCGTTGCGTTGGTTCTTCTGACGATATTCGGTCAGGGCATGGGCCCTGCAGGTGATTTTGCGACAAGGGCTAATCTTTGCAGATCAACGGCGGCTACATCATGCAGCCTTACGGATCATCTTCCCCCGGATTGGTCAAAGACTAAGTACAAGATCAATAATGATGGAGATATAACATATTCGACCTGTCGCGACATCATTGGCATCAGCACCTGTGATGAGTTATCATAATCTAATTTTTATTATTTCTTTTGCCATAATATTAGTTATGCTCTTTACTATCGGTTTCTTGAGTTCCGTGACGATTGCAGTTATTATAGCGGGGTGGGTCATCGGAGGCGGTTTGGGTGCAGGCTTCGGGTTTCTCATATCCGTTATTATGATATTCGTGAGCTGGTTTTTCATAGAGCATGTCATGAAGAGAATATTTGACGCGCACCCTTTCATAGACGATGAAATTGACGGCATGGTTAAGAGATTGTCTGCCGAAGCCCGTATAAAAGAGCCATTACTTTATATGATAGAATCACAGGTTCCTAATTCTTTCGCAGTCGGCAGAAACAAGAACCATTCATCGATATTTGTGACGAGAGGAATCCTTGATTTTAGCAACGATGAGATTGAGGGAGTGATAGCCCATCAGATATCACATATAGCCCGCCAGGATATGATTGTATGGGGTGCGGTGGCAGTCTTTGCATCTTTCATATCATTTCCTTCGGACAAGATTTATTCACTCTGCAAAGACTCGGACAATGATTGCGGCGTCGCCAGGCGCATAATTCTATATATATTCACCATATTATTTGCTCTTCCCGCGGCAGCCCTTGTCAGGGCAATAGTTACAACGAAAACAGAGCATAGGGCTGACCGCTCTGCCGGTTTTCTGACTAAAAAACCACTCGCCCTGGCATCTGCCATAAGGAAGATGGATGCGATAGCCCAAAAGGAAAAGATTAACGGTCCGTTTGCAACAGCACACCTATGGATAGTGAACCCGTTCAGGGATAATCATTTCTATCCAAAACTCTTTGAAGTTCATCCGCTGCTTATAAACAGGATGCATATGCTGGAACAGATGGCAAACAGGGGAGATAAGGAAAGGGTAATAATGCGCCTTGAAGATTGGTTATACTGACCCACAAGAACGAATTACCTATTTATGCTTTTGCAATCCAAACTATAATTATGGTGGGGGAACTCGTAAGAAAAATCGGAGAGATTGCCATGATAGACCTCTCCGGTCTGGATTCAAACGTCTATCTTTTGGGAGATACCGTTATAGATACAGGGACCGGATTTAATTTTGTCCGGCTCTATGATGCCTTGAAACAGCTAAAGGTTAATCTTAATGACATAAAGCTTGTCATAAACACCCACTGCCATTTTGACCATACCGGAGGTGACGGCTATTTTCTGAAAGCGAAAATAGCAATACACGAGAATGATGCAAAAGCAGTCGAAGATGGCGATGATGAGCTTGTGAATGCCGGCTTTTTCGATGGCAAGGCAAAGCCAAGAAAGGTTGACATAAGATTAAAAGACGGCGACGAAATATCCGGGCTCAGGGTCATTCATACGCCGGGGCATACGCCGGGCTCTATATGCCTTCTGGATGAAAAGAAGAAGATTCTCTTCAGCGGCGACACCATATTTGCTGACGGTGTCGGAAGGACAGACCGACCTGGAGGCAATGAGAAAGATCTTGAGGAATCTATAAATAAAATAATGGAGCTCGATTTTGACGTTCTTATGCCAGGACACGGCGAACCCATAATAAAGAATGCTAAAAAGGAGCTGGATGCGATGCTTAAAGGCTAGGCATGGAACAAAGATTCCTAATCTTTTTTAAACAGATGAACAATTATAAGAAAAATATCTCATGATTTTGTAAATTGATATTGAGGTGACAAGTTATGGACAATGAAAAGGATAAAGAAAAGGCGCACGATGTGCATACAAAAACAAAAGCGGAAGAAACGACCAAAAAGGAAACCAATCACCGTGCGCATAAAAAAACAGATACGAAAAAACACGAAAAGAAGACATCGGATCATAAAGAATCAAAAACTGAAAAGAAAAAGGCGGCTTCTGAAAAGCAGATGTCGAAAACCGGAATGGTTGTGGGAGTAATACTTATACTTGTAATCATTGCGGCTGCCATATATTTCATAAAGATGCCGTCGAATGCAGTGGTTAATGGTAACGCTTCAGATCAGCCACCGTCTGCGAACGTGGTGAGCGAAGGAGACACCGTGGTCGTGAGTTATGTAGGCACATTTACAGACGGCGAAGAGTTTGATAAGGGTAATCTGACTGTACGTGTTGGCTCTGGCCAGGTAATAAAAGGTTTTGACGAGGCTCTCGTCGGGATGGCAAAAGGAGCAAGCAAGAAAGTGACAATACCGCCAGAAAAAGCGTACGGTGAAAGTGATCCTAAGAAGATAATACCGATACCACTTTCACAAGAGTTTGACAAGATAGTGAATATAACAACCGAAGAGTTCAATACGACATTCGGCTCAGATCCTGAAATTGGGAAGGAATACAAGTTGCCGGATATGAAATGGTCAGTTAAGGTAGCTAGGATAGAAAACAAGACAGTTTATATAGAACAGATAGTTGTATCCGGGACTGAACTGGAATATCCTTACGGAAAAGGTATTGCAACGGTTGAGGGAGATAAAATAAAGGTTACATTGACCCCTGATATAGGAGCAAAGGTGCAGACACTGTTTGGCACTGCAACAATAACAAAGGCAAATGAAACCCATATGTGGCTTGATTTCAACCATCCGCTTGCCGGAAAGACGCTGATATTCGATTTGACGGTGCTCAATGTGACAAAATCGACAGTAGATGAAAATGCAAAGAATGACAGCAACGAAGGCAAGGACATATGCAGCGGCATAACAAAATCCGAAAAGCCAGAGATGGACGTTTTTGTTATGTCTTACTGCCCGTTCGGGCTTCAGATGGAAAAGGGCGTAATACCTGTAAAAGAGCTTTTTGGCGACAATGCTGACATAAGGATAAGATTTGTGAACTATGCGATGCATGGAAAGAAAGAAGTTGATGAAAACACATACCAGTACTGTATACAAAAAGAGCAGCCTGATAAATTCTGGCAGTATTTGAGATGCTTTGTCGGGAACACTGACCACGAAGCGTGCATGGATGAGGCAGGAATTGACAGCGATGCGCTTGATGCATGCGTTGCAAATGCAAATGAAGAATTCGAAATAACAAAATACTATGAGGACAAGTCCACATGGGCAAGCGGGAGATTCCCATTGTATAAAGTGGACGACGCAGACAATGCAAAATACGGCATCCGCGGCTCGCCTACAGTCGTTATAAACGGCAAAATTGCACAGGTATATCCGCGTGACCCCGAAACCGTCAAAGAGTACCTTTGCTGCGCATTTGAAAACCCGCCGGATGAGTGCTCTGAAACATTGTCGAAAGACAATCCTTCATCAGGCCCTGGCTGGAGTACGGCGTCAAGCGGAGGCTCTGGAGCCGGTTGCGGAACATAAAGATAAAACAAACCTTTTCTTTTTTATTTATTGTCATATTTTCTCTTGGGTTTCAAATAAAAACACATCAGCTTGCCCGTCATAATCATCTTTTCATCATTCAAGACTGAGCTCATCATCTGCATTATAAAGCAGCAATGTTAAGATTTAAATCTGTTTTTGGGGATTGCCTTCTTCCACAATAGTTCAAAATGGTTTCTATAACCGTCTGCGTTTTCTTTATTTTTAATCAGGATAGCTATAGGGGGCGTTGCGGTCCATATGAAAAGGACAACCTTGTCATTGTATATTATCGTGTCTGTTGGGCTGTAGTAATTTTCTTCGACAAACCTGTATCGGGTATTCTTAAGGTTCCCGATAAGAGAAGGATCCCTTTTGATTATACCGCTATCGATTATTAAACGGGCCCTTATGTTATATTTTTCTTTCTTGTTCTGCCACTGGATCCAATAATATCCCATGACGGATTTAAATAACCCAGACACGCCAAAATCGATATATTCTCCTCCATTCTTTAACTCCTCGATAATGTTCTCCAATATCGTCCTGATTCCCTTTGTTCCCCTATATACAGAAACCTCTTGCTTTACCTTTCCTCTCAGTTGCTTATTCCTTAACTCAGGCACAACCTTTTTTAGTCTGCTCGCTTTCTCATCAAGAATCTTGAGGAGAATATCAGGGTCGGTGGCCTGGTAGTTGGAAATTCCTCCCACAAAAACAGAACTTACCAGACCCTTCTCCATGAGCCTCTTGAGACAGTCATATACCGTTGCTCTGTGCAGTTCGGCCTTTTTAATTATCGCCCCCGCTCCTGTATTTCCAAGCTCCAGAAGGGTTTCATATACTTTGCATTCAGAATCTGTAAGCCCTATGGCTTCTAGAGGGTTGCTCATGAATGATATTTGGATTGCCTATATATAAATATGTAGTCATGTTCATGACTACTAATTGATATATGATAAGAAAATAATACTAAACAGTGATAAAATGAATGAAGTTTTTGATGACAAGAAGCAAGAAAGTGGAGAGCTAGGCAATCTTATTGTGGAATTAAAGAAGAGCGATTCATCTTTGATAGACTTTCTGATTTACCTACGCCAGAAATGGCTCAAAGATAATACCAAAGATGACAAGGCATTCATTGAGAATGTCATAGGCAGATATAAAGAAATATTATTTCCTGACGACAAGACCAGGCATTTCGAGGAGATTATAAGAAAGAAACATTATGATTGGGGAGACATCAAAACGCATCTTTCTTTAAGATTGACTGAACATCGGCACCTTCTCGGTGTCATAGAGGAGATAGATCCAGAACTGAAAAGTATAGTCAAAAGGGGTTATAACCTTTCCATAATGCCCTTGGCACTGGTTACACGAAACAGGGAATTGCTAAGCAAGTTCATACCAAAAAAAGATTTTTTCACCGATCATACGGCCAAGAGCTGGGATCCTTACGGAATCTTTGGT
>JAADIF010000037.1 GCA_013151465.1 Microcaldota archaeon
CTGCTATCGGGACAGGCACTTTTTTCTGGATTACATTCCTTTTGACCCTAGGCGAGTTGAAAAAAGCCGGTCTGAGAGGCATGATTAAAGAGAAGATTGAAAATCATCTGCTAAAGCATTTTTACGGTTTTGAGATTCTGATTACACCATATGTCATTTCACATCTTAAATTAACCGACATATTGCAAAGCTGGAATTACAGATTCAAGGAAAATGACAGGATACAGGTCTATCTGACCAACACGCTGGAGCCCAGCGAAGTTCACGGATTGATGCCGTTTTTGCGGGAAATAACAGAAGAAAGCAAAACTGCCAATCGGATAAAACTGAAGAAGCCCATTCTCGTGGTGATGGGAAATCCCCCATATTCGGGAATGTCCGCAAACAAAGGCAAATGGATTGATGATTTGTTAAAGAAAGGTTACACAAGAGCCGATGGAAGCAAAGACGACGGCTATTACATGGTGGATGGTAAACCATTGAAGGAGAGAAATCCGAAATGGCTTCAGGATGACTATGTAAAGTTCATTCGCTTTGCCCAATGGAAAATAGACGAAAGCGGGGAAGGTGTGGTTGGGTTCATAACAAACCACAGCTATCTTGATAATCCTACATTCAGAGGAATGAGAGAGTCGCTTCTGCAGAGTTTTGACAGAATTTACATCTTAAACCTCCATGGGAATGCCCTGAAGAAGGAGAAATGCCCTGACGGAAGCAAGGATGAGAATGTCTTTGATATAAAGCAGGGAGTCGCTATCACATTATTTATCAAAAACAACAATTTCAAAGGCAAGAAAATACTTTATGCCGATTTATACGGATTAAGAGAAGATAAATACTCGTGGCTGGACAGACACGCCGTCAGTAATACAAAATGGCAGGAGATAGAACCGGTTTCTCCGTTCTATTTCTTTGTCCCGAAAAACAACGAACTGCTGGAAGAATATGAGCAATTCTGGAAGGTAACAGATATTTTCCCTGTAAACAGCGTCGGGATTGTAACTTCAAGAGATAATTTCACAATAAAATGGACTCCTGAAGATGTATGGAAAACAATAACAGAATTTGTACAAATGGACATAGAAGAGGCACGGAGGAAATTCAAATTAAAAAAGGATGCTAGAGACTGGAAAGTTTCGTTTGCTCAAAAAGATTTAAGAGAAAGTGGTCTCGTTAAAAATAAGATCATACCAATTTTATACAGACCATTTGATATAAGATATACATATTACACTGGTAAATCAAGAGGTTTTCATTGTATGCCCCGCCCAGAAGTTATGAAACATATGCTAAAGGACAATTTAGGACTGATCACACGAAGGCAAATATTGGAAAGTAACCCGACTTATGTGTTAGTTGCAGATTGTCTTATATCTGATGGAGTTATACGTTCAGATAATAAAGGCAGTGAGTCTCTATTTCCACTCTATCTATATTCCGACAATGATAAAAGGGCCAATCTAAATCCAGACTTTTTAAAATTCGTTTCTGAAAAGTATGGAAGAGAAATATCTCCAGAGGAGATTTTCTATTATATCTATGCTGTTCTTCATTCTCCGACTTACAGGGAAAGATATGAGGAATTCTTAAGATATGACTTTCCAAGAATACCGTTTGTTGACGGCTACGATAAATTCAAACAGCTTTCAGAATTGGGGAAAGAGCTTGTGGAACTGCACCTCATGAAAAGGAAACTACATATACATACGAAATTTGATGTGCAGGGCTCAAATATAGTAGATAAAGTGAGATATGAGAACGGTAGAATATTTATCAGCGATGCGCAGCACTTTGATGGCGTGCCATCTGAAATATGGAATTTCCATATTGGCGGCTATCAAGTTTTGGACAAATGGCTAAAAAGCAGGAAAGGGAGGAAACTGGATAGCAGGGACATTGAACAATTCCTGCAAATCGTGGAAATCATAAAACAGACGATTGAGATTATGAGGAAAGTGGATAAAATCATAAATCTAAAGAAAGCCGGTTAAAGGCGCATTATCTGATTTTGGCTATAACAAAATGTTGCAAAAACCTTTAAAAATATCGTATCCTAATAGATACATATGTATCATACTAGCTACAGAGAGCTTGATGTGATTGCCCTTTACACAGACAATTACTCGGAAAGGCTCTATCTGAGGGAGATAGCAACGCTTTCGGGCATCCCCTTGCGCACTGTGCAGAGGATACTCGATGCGCTCACAAAGGCCCGCATCCTCAGGTCAGAGACCGAAGGGAAAAACAGGTATTTTTATCTGAACATGGAGAATGCAAACACAACCTATATGATTCTTCAGGCGGAAATCCAGAAGACGATGAAATTTCTTGAAAAATATCCTTTTTTCAAGGCATTCGTAAAAGAGCTGAAAACAAACGCCCCATTGGTTGTCTTCGGAAGCTATGCAAGAGGGGAAGCAAGCGATGAGTCAGATGCAGATATCCTCGTTGTTTCAAACAGGGACATTCCCCTTCCCTCTCATCTGATTCCCTGCAGGGTGCATGCGCTGAAAATGACAAGAAAACAGCTTTTAAAGGCAAGAAACGAAACGATAATAAAGAAAATAAAAGAAAGCCATATCATACTTTCGAACCATTCGTTCTTTGTGGATTTCATGGTGAAGACGTAAAAAATGAAGAGAACAAGATTACGCGCAAATGAATTAGATCCTTTTCTTATGTTTCTGTTTTTTGATGTGCTCTGAGATTTCCCGTACCTTTCTTTCATACCATTTCCTGTCCCCATATTCGGGAAAGAACTCTGCGCGCGGGAATTTCCAATGCCTTTCTATCTGCTCAATCACGCCCCAGTAAAGCTTGTATAACGCCGTGAGCTTCTCTTTGGGGTTTTCAATAAGCGAAAATCTCCCTATTTTGTTTATCTTGGCATATGCGGATTTGGGAACATGTTTGAATTTCCTGAAGTCGGAAGCCAGATATTGCGGATAGCTGTAATAGTACTTTCTGTTGAGGGCATATATCACCTTGATAATCTTATCCGTCTGCTGTTGAATGTAAAATTCCGCAAAATATATTCTGTTTCTATAAAGCGATTTTATGACAAGTTCGCGGAATATTATAGGGATGCCGTTCAGAGTTCCGTCTTCTATGCAAACCCTTCTGACCAGCGATTTGGGGAATCTGGCCGCTTTCTTCAGCTCACGAATCTTTCCGTTTCTGTCCCAAACCGGTTTTGAATCAGCGATTAGAGCCCTTCCCCTGAAATCGCCATTCTCTATGTCAGCCTTTAGCTTTCTTATATCAACCCACCACGTATGGATAATCTTTCCTTTGGAGAAGAAAAAATCTATGCTGCTGACTACAAACATTTTCTCGAAATATGCAAGTGAACTAAAGGACTCTCTTCTTATTTTTTCATCAGTGATCTTGTTTTTGTAAAATACGTAAATGTCAACATCAGAATATCTATCCTGCAGATTTCTGGCATACGAGCCCCCGAAAGCTATGCCCGTGACCTCTCTGAAGTTTTTAAGCGTTTCAATTACACCTTTTACAGCTTTTTCCATGGTAAAATGTTAACTTTCACAATTAAATTCTTGAAATTTCCAAAGCGCAAAGGAGCTAACCTCCGGAAATTTTCAGAGAAATAAAAAGAGGGGAGGATGTTTTTAAGGAGTAAATCAAGCCTTCATCCTCTTCAGAGTCTTTCTCTTGTCGAGGTCCTTGTCGACCGCCTTTTCTATCTTGTCAAGCGTCTTTCTGACGGTTGCGACGATATCCCAGTCGGTGTGGTCTGCCCTGAAAAGGCCCACATGCGTCCCGAGGCGGGCGCTCACTGTGTAAAGGGATTTTACCGCTCCTTTCTCGTGTTTTTCTATGTGCATTACGGCATATGTTATCCTCACCATCTTCTCAAGCTTCTCAAGGGAGCGCTTTGCGATGTCCTTTATCTGTTCCGCCTCGAATTCATCATCCGGAAGGTATCCGGAAAGGTTCATATATATTCCTTTCTCCTCCTTTCCGACAAGTTTCAGGATATCCTTTGGCGTTATGATGCCTGCAAGCATTCCGTCCCTTTCAACAAGGGCGCACGTCGTTGCTCTTTTAGCCATCTTTGAGGCAACGCTGTCTGCGGTTTCCGTGTGTAGGACGACAAGAACGTCCCTGCTCATGAAGGATGAAACTTTCACGCCTTCTGTTCCTTTCTTTTCTCCCGAAAGCTCTCCTGCGGCGGCCCGCTCTCTCTTTGTCACAGTCTTGAGAAGATTAAGCATATCAACAAGACCTATGACCTTGTTCGTATCATCAACGACCGGAATCTTCGAGACGTTAAGGTCAAAAAGCATCTTCTTTACAGTCGGAAGGTTGTCATCCTCCGAAACAAAATAAGGGACATTCATTATGTCTTCAGCTTTTCTTCTGGAAAGAGTGTCCTTGTCAAGAAGGGTTATGAGCACATGCTTCGGCAGGACTTTCATACCCTCATCTGTTGCAAACGGCATTTCTGAGTAATCTCCTGCAAGCATCATGCCTGCAAGCTCCTCAATGGTTTTTGCCTCATCGCCGACATAGACCTTTCTGGCAAGCGTCTCTATCTTGACCTTGTCGGGGTTTCCTACCTGCTTTCTTAAGATGTCCTTTGCGCTGACAACGCCTGCAAATTCATCATCTCTGAAGACGAGCGCATCGCTCTTTTCATTTTCAATCATGGCTGAAATCGCCTTTGAAAGCGGCGTTTCTGCCTCTGTTACTACGGGATCTAAAAGAATATTTCTTATGTCCATAACAATTCCTCCAAAAACTCAAAGATATTCTTTATATCTTGTTTTTCAATCATATAAAATTGCATCAATTTATTTATGTGAGATGCGAGATATATTATATATGTTTAACAAATCTGCCCTGTTTGCCTTTCTGTTCGCCGTGATTTTTGCTATGCAATGCGCTTCTGCACTTCCTGAACCAAGCATAACCATAGTGCCAAGCTCCATTTCTCAAGATGCATCATTTGTGATGATAGTTGATCCCATGACATCCCAAGCACCGCTAAGAATAGCATGGTCTGTTTTCAATCCAAACATGAACGGCAACTATATTATGGGGCAGCTGCCTATACATGGGGGAAAAGGCATATGCTACTTCTCAAATACTGATGGAAACGCAACATGCGGACCTTCCCCGCTGACAGGCTCGAATATGCTGTATCTTGAAGCGTTTGTAATTTCACCGGCACCAGAATATGCTAACACGTCCAAAGTGGTGACTCTCGGCTCTATTGAAGTTAAAGGCACTCCTGCATTATCTAATGATGGAACAAACACGGTTTTACTTAATTATTATCTGGACAAGACGCAGGCAGAAACAATGAAATACACCGTCTATGATGAGAATATGCAGATAATAAACGGTCTTGCGGACAAGAATCTGGATTATTCCGTAACACCGATACCGCATTTTCATGCTAACATCAGCCTACAAGAAGGCATCTATTTCATATCAACGATAGCCACAAAAGGAACTGAATATGGAGGAAAGATGGACAGGATAGTCGTGCCAAAGGGGGAAGCGTTGTCAATCGATCCGTGCAGGACGCATTATTACTTCGGTGAAAGCGCAAACATCACAGGCAGCGCCGACTATGATTCCGTAAAGATAGCAGTGGTTTATCCGAACGGAAGCATCGCAAAAAGAAAAAGTATAGTTGTCATTGATGGAAAATATTCATACAGGTTTACACCTGAATTGGACTGGCCAGAGGGCACTTACAATGTCACAGTCGCAACCGATGACTCTTCCCAGACACGCAGACTGGCATTCAGCAGGCTGATAACCGTGAACCCTTCCATCGTTAGAGCAACTGTCGAAAAGGATAGCTCGTTTAATGGATACGTTAATATAAAAAATGTAGGAGATGAGAGATTGAGCATACATATCGAGAAAGATGCTAACCTTTACGCTGCCGATGTATCCGTTGAAAAAGAAGAGCTCAATTCGCAGGAAACCACGATTCTGAACATATCAATCGATAGAGTTTCCTCTGATGTGATTGGAAATGTTGTTATAAAGGACGGGATTTATGGGGTTAAAGTTCCCGTGGCAGTCAAAGTTGAAGATGACGGAGAGGAAGGAGAACAATGCCCTCCATGCCCTGAGTGCCCTGACATAGCAACATGCGAAAAAACAAGCTTCAGCGTTTCGCCATCTGTCTGGTCACAGGATTATGTTGTTGACGAAGAAGCCAAACTCACCATCAGGTTGACGAATAAGCTTAATTCAACACTAAGCGGCTTCTCATATGAATTTATTTCAGATTATTCGAGCGACAACTCGGAGCTAAGCTATGCCGAGATGGATCCCCAGATTGAGGATCTGGAGATAGATGCAGATGATTATAAAGAGGTGGAGTTTAGCTTTGTTCCGAACCAGAAAGGGACATATCTTGGAAAAATTGAGATATCCTCCGGAAACAGCAAGTCGTATGTATTCGTGGATCTGAGGGTTCATGAGAACGTTTCTGAAGGCATCGAAGCGGAGCGTAATAATATAGAGGATGTGAAGGATCAGTTGGACTCCGATATCTATGATGAGTTGGTATCATACATAGACAATGCTGAAAGCGATATATATCTTGGAAACTATGAGAACGCGAAATGTGAAATAGACAAAGCTGTAGCGGTGAGAGAAGTATTCTCCAGTTATGGAAGCCCGTCCGGAGACTGTCCTCCATGCAACTGCGCCACAGGAGGTTCCGGCGGTTTTGATATGGTTATAATCATATTAATCGTCGTAATACTTGTGCTTGGTGGAGTTGGGGCGTTCCTGTTTATGAGGTCAAAAGCCGGAAACCGAGAGGAAGAATATTCTGAAAGTGAACTTGAAGAAGAATTCGATGATGACATATAACAATATTAATATGTGGCCTGTGCAATATATACATATGAAATCAATAGAATGCGTCTTTTTGACATTACTTCTGTTGTTAGTGCTCTTGCCAGGAGCCTATTCTATTTCAGATGACCAATACTTCTCTGTGGAAGAAAACAGCTCCTATACATGCATTTACATAAATCTTCCACAGGATCTTGATACCAGTTCAATAGATTCTGCAATCAACTCAGAAATAAAATCGGACAGGCTAAAAAGTCCGTGGATTGATACAACATCAATCAGTGTCAAGGTGAATCCTGGAATGCTTAGCAGGCAGCCGGTGTGTTTCTATCACGAAGGTAAAAAAGAGGGAGATTACTCTTTCTTTGAATTGAATCTATCATCAGCAGAACTCTCTGTCAATAAGGGAATCAAGGGAGGCATATGCATAACCAAATATGATGATATCGATGTGCAGCACGACACCGATAATGCAACAGACATCTGTGAGCTGCTTAGCAAAAGAGCCGATATTTTCGATGTGCAGTTCAGATATCCGTATATAGAGGCAAAGCCAGGCGAGTTGATAAGAAACGGCGTTTACGTCACCTCGTATGCCCACATAAGAATAAAGTTCAACATAGAAAGTGACATTGAGAATGATCTGGAATCATGGATAACCGCAACGGATCCATCCTCCCCTACAGAAACCAAGAGCTTCAAGATGAAAGCCCCAGAAACGGAGGGCAGCTACAATATAATTGTCCGCGGCTCTATAATGGGTTGTAACATGGAGGCATGCAGAAAAACCACGATCGGGGTGTTGAGGGTATCAGAGAATGCGAGCCGGAGGGGATTTGTTCTTAACGTCGTTCCACAGAATATCAATATCAAAGATGTCGACAACGTCACGTTGAAACTGCTTGTCACAAATTACGAGAACGATATGAATTTCTCAATAAGTGCGACAGGTGATAATGGAATAACAGTTTCACCCAAAAAGAAAAGCGTTAATGTAAAGAAGAATAGCTTCGCTTCAGTCGAGTTTGTCATTACGCCAAACAATGGGGATGAAAACCTTTATACAATAAATTTCGATGTGCTCTCAGAAGACAATGAAGAGCACGCAATAGAAGCCCATGTATCCTTCGGTGAGCTTCTTACCGACGCCAAAAGAGAGGTCGATAAGATTCTTGAGGATGCCAAAGAAAATGGCGATAAAGAAACTGAAACGTTTGTTCTTGAAAGGTTCGAGGAATTCAAGGAAAAGCGCAATCAAGCTGATTACGGCGACGATCTTTCCGTCTATGACGAGTTCAAGAAGTCGTTGAAGAAGGCTAAAAAGGGTGAAATAAAGTCGAACACCAGCACGACAAAGAAGCCCAAGACAAGGAAAATACCGCCGCACCCGGATGACAATGCAAATGATGGCAACGCCCTAGATTGGATGGTATTCCTGATTCCGCTGATAATAATCATAGGCGTGATAGCTTTCTTCATATACAAGAAAACACAGAACGTTTCAGAAAAATATGATTACCCGGGATTTGATGAGGAGAGCATCTAGTCAGGTCCTGTAGATTCTATATTATAGAGGTTCTTTGTATACGTGATGAACCTTTCAGCGTACTCTTGGCACAATTTCAGGTGATGCTGCCTTACCTTCTGATAATACAGATACCAATATATCATCCATAGAAGCTTGAGAAACCAGTTTCCCTTGCCGTATGTATGTTCAAGGCTTGCCTCAACCTCCATCCTGAAGTTGCCCTCATTCTTTGTCTTGTATTTGAAGCCCACTATCCTGTATGCAAACCACATCGTGGTAAACCTGCTGAATGGCTTCTTTGCAACCCTGTGGGAAAACAGCTGTATGGGGTCGCCTGTCCAATCCCACATGAATCGGGGCTCGCCTGTTTTCGATGTGCTTATTTCGAATATCTTTTTGAGAGGTTTATGCGCTTCCCTGTAGATTTTGAAGGGGTCCGGTCCGCTGTAGCTTATTATCTTGAATTTTCTCGGAGCAAAACAATCATCAACTATCCTTACGGTTGCCATAAATCCACCTTTATCATTATTTCTGACTTCGCTGAGGAGGTGGCCTGTGTACGGCCGGCTGAGCTGGCCGGTTTTGATTTGCATCAGGCCTCGGTGCAGGCTGCGCCCTTCTCACTACGGTGGTGCCCGCGGCTGCGGACGGTTTTATGTTCTCATTCATCTCCCTGAATTTCTTTACGACTTCTTTTATGAATGCAGTTGTTATATTTCTGCAATCTATGAGATATCCGACCCTTTTCTTATGATAGAATGCCCTATGCCAGAATGTTCTTATTATCTCGTAAAGGAGCGATCTTTGCCATAATGTGTCCTGCGGAAAAGATGTTCTTAGTACAGGTTTTATCTTTATTGTCGCCTGCCCGGTATTTTCATTCCCGGACCCGCTAAGATCTACCCTCAGATAGAAAAAGGAGAAATAGTCCTTGTCCTTGTGGACATACCATCTGACCGTGAATTTCTCTTTATCGCCCATCTTGCCCCATGAGAAGTTCTCCTCCTCTATTTCATGATCAAGAACATGAAAGACGTTCTTCATCGTGTCATATATCATCTGATAGAGTTTTGGGGTGTTCGGACCCACGAGCTTTATCGAAGGGACCTCGGGCTTATCCGGAAAGCAATCATCCTGAAACGTCATTTTCGTTCTTGCAAAAGAGGCCATCAGCAACACCTTATCAGTTTAGCACAGTTTTAGCTTCATCCACATTATGCGCATTTTATATATTTGGCTGAGGAATTATAAATGAATTATAAAAATTATGGTGCCCTTATGCTTATATGGTTGTTAGTAAAGATCCTGAGCATCATATTCATAGCATTTGGAGCTTTTCTGGTCTTTCTGGGTCCCGGAACAAAAACCCACCAGCCTGACGATTTTGCTGTGGCTATGGTAGTAATCGGCATAATATTGATATTGGTTGGCATGTATATGCTTATGTCATAAAATAAAATTAATTGTTTGACGTTTCCCAGACCTGACCAAATACAGGCTCTGCAAAACTCTTCACTGCATGCGGAGAATTGGCCCAGAAGACAACATCCTGTGTCGGGTGAACTTTCTTGCCATCTGATAATGCCATCATGAGATGGTTATCGTCCACGACAACAAGGCGCTTATCATGGGGACCGCTGTCCTTGACCTCTGCTATCTGGGCAAATGCGTTTGACGGCGTGTTATCACTCAATGGGGCTGCTATCTTCAGTTTTATGCCTTTCTTTGTCAGACGCTTGAGGACGTTATAATGGTTTGAATAAAGCTCATTCAGACCGTCTTCAGTTGTCATTATCTTTATGCTCTTTTTTGCCTGCTTGAATAATGAATGCATATGTTGGTTTATCGAATGCCTGCCTTTCAATGTTCCTGTCATCTCGAAGGGCTGTACCATGTTAAATCCTTCTTTATAAATCATTTCCATCTCTTTTGCAACCTGGGATTTTGCGAGTTTGTCAATTCTTTCAAGCATCTCTTTATGCTTTCTCTCAAGATTTGATTTTGTCCTTTCAAGTGCGTCCTTCGGGGCAAGGGCAACATATCTTATGGGTTTTGATGGCTGTGCAACGACAAATCCTTTTTCTGCGAGGGATTCGAGGATATCATAAGAACGAGATCTTGGTACGTTTGCTATCTGTGAGAGTTCTCCTGCGGTTGAAACGCCTTTTGCAAGAAGCGCAACAAATATCTTCCTCTCATAAAGATTAAGTCCTATGCTCTTGAGAGCGTCCATAACTTCAGTGCTTGCCAACATTTATTCACCCCTATCAAATAATATTATGAAATATGTTATTTTTGCATCATCGCTTTATAAAGATTCATTGAACCAGGTGCGATTTTCTCTTTACAGTTATATAGATGGTATCTAACATTTATAAACCTTTAGTATATTTGTCACTCGAAAGTGACATCGATAGTGGCAACAAAGTAGAGGATTAACCACGGCCCTTTTGCCTCATGAAAAGGGCGTTCATCCTTTCTATGGTGTCCGCCTCGTCGGGGCTTCTGTCATATCTTATCCTGACAAGGCGCGGAAAGCGCAGAGCGTAGCCGGAAGCATAGTTTGGCGATTCCTGTATTTCCTCATAAGCTATTTCAAGAACAATCCTTGGCTTTACAATTACCATGTTATCCTTTTCCGTTGTTATGTCATCTTTTATCATTTCAGTGAGGTCTTTGAATGTTACATCGTCATCTGCTGTTTTCTTCTCCTTTATCCCTGTCCCCATCATGCCGCACTCCCTGAAATTCCCGTCTTCATCGCGCGCAGAGAGTATGAATGAGCCAAACCAGCCTGCGCGTTTTCCTGTCCCCCAGACAGCGCCGGTGATGACAAGATCAAGCGTCTCCATTATGGGCTTGACCTTGAGCCAGCCGCCTGCAACCCTCTTTCCCGGCTGATATGGCGCATCAAGGTTTTTTACCATCACGCCTTCCTGTCCGGCAGAAAGCGCATCCTGATAGAACACGCGCGCTTTCTCGATATCCTTTGTCACAAGCTGCTTGGCCAGCTGCAATTTCCCATTTTCCTCTTCAACTATTTCTGAGAGGATTCTCCTCCTCTCTGAGAATGGCTGATCAAAGAGCATCTCACCTTCAAGAAAAATCACGTCAAAAAGGTTGACCTGCACAGGTATCTCCTTTGCAAGCTTGCGAATGTCATATTTTCTGTGTATCCTTTGGGAGAGCTTCTGGAAAGGAACAGGTTTTCCTGTTTTTTGGTCAATCCCCACGCTTTCGCCTTCAAGTACGCATACCTCAACCTTTACGTGCCTTTTTATCATATCAACAATGTCCGGAAACATGGCCGTGACGTTTTCCATGCGCCTTGTGAAAAGCCAGACGCGTTCCCCGTCCTTGTGGATCTGTGTCCTCATGCCATCGTATTTGACCTCAAGGGCCACATGCTCAAAGCTTTCTATTGCATCCTCAAGCGAAGGCGCTTTTTCTGCCAAAAGCACATGGATGGGTCTTCCCGGCGTTATCTTTGCCTTTTTAAGGCCTATGATGCCTTTATTTTTTGCAATAATGGCGACCTCGGCGTAATCTGGGTTTAAAAACCATGCCCATTCGATATAACCTACAATCCTCTTGTATAGGTCATTTCCGAGTGAATCATCGCCTGTGATTATATAATCTATTTTCCCTTCTCTCTTCCAGAGGAGATTCTCGTCAAAATCGGAGAGGTCTTTCTCGGAGACGTTATTTCTTTTAATGAAATCCTCGAATTTCTCTTCAGAAATCATTCTTTTTGCCTTTTTTGCACCTTCCGCATCGAAAACAAAGCTTTTGCCTGACGAATTGAGGAAAAGCGAAATGAACCTGTCCTTTTTTCCTGCATTCCCAAGCCATTCAACATCGGCAAACCATGCCTGTGCTATTGCATCCCTTATCACGCCCTCGGCAACGCCGATGCGAAGATCCTCTGTGATTGTGCGTATTATATATTTTGCCTCTTTCGGAGAGGCTGAAGAAACAAGCTCAGAGACAAGATTCATCTTTCTTGAGGCGGAGCCCGCACCTTCGGTCTCGGCGAGGCGCCGGAAGTTCTCAAAAACATTCCCAAGCGACAGTTTCTTCGAGAAAAGCACCATCTGCGTCTTTTTTCCGATGGCTTTTTCTGCAACAAGCCCAAGGTCTCCAAGCTCCGAAAAATCCTTCATTACAATGCTTTCTGAAAGGCCGCTTGTCGCTGAGATTATCTTTGCAGATGTCTTTGCGGCAAGGCCTATCTCCTTTTCAGACCATTTGGGAAAGACCTTGCCCTGAAGAAGGAGGATGCTCATCCTGACGTCATTATCATCGAGGTTTTCCAGAAATGATGATATCATCCCGACCTTGTCAAGGCGCGATGGCGTCTTTTCAAGGCGTTCATAAAGCTCGACGAGTTTTGCATATTCCATGCATAATAATTTGGGTTAATGTTATTTAATCTGGATATCCTATCAGTAAAAACAAAAATATTAAAAATAAGAAATTGGCTTCAGCTGTCAGTTTTCTGACCAGAGCCAGATGATGACGATGAGCTCTTTCCATCCTTTGTCATCGCCCAGAACGCTATCGCAAGTATCGCGATGACAAAGACGACTGTCCAGAAATCCGAACTTACCGACACCGGGGGCACCGGAATAAGCCATCCTGCGCCTGCCCCCATAAGGACAAGGATCAGGAAGAATACTATGAGAAGACCTGCGCCGTATTTTACCCATGTGTTGCCTTCTGCGAGATCTTTCCACGGCTTAAACCCGATAAGCCCTGTGAGCAATAGTATGAACAGTATCCCGGATGCAAGCACAAGGAACGTTCCCGAAAGGTTTGCAAAAAAAGTTGCTATCA
>JAADIF010000059.1 GCA_013151465.1 Microcaldota archaeon
CGAAAGACAAATCGCTCAAGGACATGCCGAAGGAACTGAAGATAGTGATGAGCGCAAAATATGCGAACATTGCAAAACGCTATCTGAACCTTCTTGAAAACGAGCTTGGCTACACGTTCAAGAAGATTTACACGCGCGGCATGAGCGAGGAGGGCTTTAAGGAAGGCATAGCCGATCTTGTGATTGAGATTGTCTATTCGGGAAAGACTATGGAGGAATACGGCCTGCGCGTTTACGACACAATCTTTGAAAGCGATTTTGCCGTGATAGGCCCGAAAGAATGTGAGGATATTGTATGAGGTGATTATGATGGAAATAGTGAGGATTTATGAGCTTGAAAAAATGAGCAGTGAAGACAGGGAACGGATAATGAAGAGGGCAGAATCGGAAAGCGCGTCCATTGAAAATGACGTCCGCATGATTCTTGAAAATGTAAAGAAAAACGGCGACAATGCGCTCTTTGATTACATGAATCGTTTCAACAAGGTGAATATAAACAGCGAAAATGTGCGCGTGACAAAAGAAGAGATAAAAGAAGCGTATGAGAGGGCAGGAAAAGAGCTTATAGATACGATGAGGCTTCTTGCAAAAAATGTGAGGAAATTCCACGAACTTCAGAAGCCAAAAGACTGGATGAGTGAAATAAGCCCCGGCCTTATTGCAGGTCAGGTAATGATTCCCATAGACACTGTCGGCTGTTACAGCCCCGGAGGAAGAGGCTGGTTTCCCACAACAATGCTCATGAACATAATCCCTGCAAAGGTTGCAGGCGTAAGGAGGGTTATTGTCTGCACCCCTCCCATGGAAGACGGCTCAATAAATCCCGGCAGCATAGTCGCTGCTGATATTGCAGGCGCAGACGAAATATACAAACTATCCGGAGCGCAGAGCATCGCGGCCATGGCTTACGGGACCGAGAGCATTCCACGGGTCAACAAGATAACAGGGCCGGGAGGCATATGGGTTGTTACGGCAAAAAAGCTTGTGAAAAATGTGGTAGGAATTGACGTGGAGGCAGGCCCGGGAGAATGCGGGATTCTTGCAGATGAAACAGCGAATCCTGATTTTGTTGCAGCCGATATTATAACACAGGCAGAACACGGCAACGATTCGTCAGGATTGCTTGTAACTCCTTCTATGGAACTTGCAAAAAAGGTCCAGAAAAAGGCAGGAATTCTTGCATCAAGACTTCCCAAATGGAGAAAAGAATTTGTAGAAAATTCCCTCGCAAAATATGGTGCAATAGTAGTTACTAAAACACTAGATGAAGCTATTGATTTTATAAATGATTATTCAGCTGAACACCTAGAAATCATGACAGAAAACCCCTTGCAAATTATGAAAAGGATAAAAAATGCAGGAGCGATATATCTTGGTCCGTACGCGCCCACAAGCGCAGGATGTTATTGTTCAGGGCCAAATCATGTCCTTCCAACAGGTCCTATGGGGAAGTTGAGAGGCGGTCTCAATACAGAGGATTTCATCAAAAAAGTGACGTTTGAATATCCGACAAAAGAAGGGCTCGGTGCATTGAAAGATGCAATGCTTGTCCTTTCGGATTATGAACAATTTTACGCTCACGGAAATGCCATAAGAATACGTTTCGAAGAGTAAAGGGATAATTATGTGGATTAAAGACAAGGTAAATATGAAGGATATTAACTGCATTGTATTTGATATCGACAGGACACTCATAGATATCAGAAAGTCGTATGAAGATGCCATCAGACTGGCTGTCTCTGACATGCTGAAAATGGCGAAAATAGAAATCAATCCTTCCGATGTCATGTCGGAAGATGACATATATCGCTTGTGGTGGAAAGTGCAACTTGCGGATGTATGGTATATAACCTATGCAGGAACTCTCTATTATCTTACAAAGGTGCTCCTTTCTAATAGAAATGCAAGCGTTGAAAACCTTGGAGAGAGCGGAACGGAAGGGTCGTTTTCAAAGGAAATAAGTACTTTGAGAGCGTTCGGCAAAAACCTTTCAGAGAAAACTATGACAGCAGATTTTGACGGTTTCGTGGACTTTTTGCTGAAAGCGGAAGGGGAAAAATACATCGATGTTATCAAAAACGCCCTTTCAGCAAAATTTCCCGAATTCGACGCGATAGAAAAAAAGCTGGATATATTGTGGTCAAAAAAGCTTGCACAGATGCTCTTTCAGGCGGAATATCAGGGAAATGGATGGTACAGGGAGGAAAATAATGCGGAACCGCCAGTCAATGCGGAAAAGGGCTTATGGCAAAACGATAGACTCTTTTCCATGAAGATTTCTGAAAGAGATGCCCTTTACACTCTTTCAAAAAAATTCCCGCTTGGGATAGCAACAGCCCGCCCGGCATCCGAAGCAAAAAAAGGGCTTGAAGTGACGGGAATTGCCGAATTCTTCAAAAAGGAAAATATCTCAACGCTTGAAGACGGAAGCAAGGCGGAAAGGATTATGAAATCTCTTAAAAGTCTGGGATGCGAAGGCGGGAAAAGCATATACATAGGCGATGGAGTCAGTGACGGCCTTTCTGTAGCTTCCCTGAAAAAGAAAGGCGTTAACATTCTTTTTGCCGGCGTCGTCGTCCCCGGAAGCGCGGAACTGATGAAAGAGCAGGAGAGGCGGCTCAAAGATGCCGGCGCTGACATAATCGTGAACAATATTTCGGAGTTATTAGAGGTGTTTGAATGAGAACAGCAAAGATAGAAAGGAATACAAAAGAGACGCAAATAAAGGTCGAGATAAATCTTGACGGGACAGGCAAAAGGAGGATTGAAACGCCTGTCGGCTTCCTCGATCATATGCTCGACCTTTTTGGAAAACACGGCCTTTTCGACATTGCAGTCGAGGCAAAGGGAGATATGGAAATAGACGAGCACCACACAGTAGAGGACATCGGCATAGTCCTCGGGCAGGCCCTTCTGAAAGCGGTAGGCGACAAGAAAGGCATAAAGCGGTACGGAACAATGATACTGCCTATGGATGATGTGCTTGCGCTGGTCAGCCTTGACTTTGCAGGAAGATACGCATTCGTACTGGATGCACAGTTTACACGGGAAAAAGTCGGAGACCTTTCAACGGAACTTATATATGACTTTTTCGACGCAATAGCCCAGAATGCAAAGCTCAACCTGCACATAAAGCTGCTTGAAGCAGGAAGGAACGACCACCACAGGATAGAAGGCATATTCAAAGCGTTTGCCCGCGCAGTAAGGCAGGCAGTTGAAATTGACGAAAGGGCAAAAGACCAGCTTCCCAGCACAAAGGGGGCGCTCTAAGCTGAAAGCAGGCGCAGCAGAGGTTATGCAGCTGCGTGCGCGCCCTCTGATTGAAAGAGAATCTGAAGGATTAAAGAGATTTGGTTAGAGGTGAGTAGATATGTCAGATCAGGAAATTATGGAGATGTTCGATGAAGCAAAATTAGTAGTTGCGGGTTCCGGCGATATTATAGGACCGGAGCACCGAAGATCGGCTTACATAGACAGGTTTGGTTCCTGCGCACTTGCAGGAATACCGCCAAATATGATGTCAGAAGATGTATGGAAAGGAGAGTTTGAGAAATACGAAGGCACATGGCAGAATATGTGGCAGGATTTTGTAGAAGCGCAAACAGGATACAAACCATCGAAAGATCTCGTTGAAATGGCTTACAAAAATTTTTGGGCCAATACAGCTACAATTGACGGGCTGCCAGCTACATTGGGGATATATGAACTGATGGAGCAGTTAAGAAAGCAAGACACAGATTTTGCTATCGTTTCCGGTCAGTTCAAAGAAATCAATGAGGTAATAAACAGAATGTATAATCTTGGGATTGATGAATCAAGAATTATTGAAACACAAGGAAACGGAATCGAAGAAGTGTATAAAGGTTATCGGAAACTTGGAAAAATCGACGGTCCTGTTGTCATTTTGGATGGAAATACCAAAAGAATGGGATATATCAATGAGTTGAATGATGAATGGGTTGGAAAGAATGGATGGTGCAGAGGAGTTTTTCCGATAGGTGTAAAGGATAATTATGTAACAATGGACGGGGAAAAGCTCGCCGCATGGTTTGGAAATCTTTTGGAGTTAGATAAAGCTCTCGACATTTCGGTTGATAGAAAAAGATATGGTCCCGGAGATTCCGCACCTGTTCTTGAATATATGCAGCGTCTTGCAAATAATCGCGAATATAAGTCCCTGATAGCGCAATGGTATAATTCTTTGAGAGGAGGCGGATACAGATGATAGCAATCATTGACTACGGAGCGGGAAATCCGGGCTCTGTGAGAAAGGCGTTTGAGTTTCTCGGAGAGAAGTGCGTGGTGACTTCGTCGCCTGAAGATGTAATAAAAGCCGACAGAATCATCTTCCCGGGAGTCGGCTCGTTCGGAGAGGCGATAAAAACCCTGCGCAAAAAAGGCCTTGATGAGGTGATAAAAAACGCAGTGGGAAATGGAACCCCTTTCCTTGGCATATGCCTTGGGCTTCAGCTGCTATTCGAGGAAAGCGAAGAAAGCCCGGGTGTTAAGGGCCTCTGCCTGCTTGAGGGCAGATGCGTCCGCTTCAGGGAGGGCAAAGTCCCCGAGATCGGCTGGAATGAGGTAAAGCCCGTCAGGGAAGGCTCTGAAATTCTGGGAAGCGGCGGCTTTGCGTATTTTGTCAATTCGTTTTATGTTGCACCAGCCGATGAGGAAATAAAGGCGGGCGTGACAGAATACGGCATCGAATTTACCAGCGCGGTGAAGAAGGGAAATGTATTTGCCGTCCAGTTCCACCCGGAAAAAAGCGGAAAATACGGCCTTGAGGTATTGAGGAGGTGGCTTTCATGCTCGCAAAAAGAATAATACCATGCCTTGACATAAAGCAGGGAAGGGTCGTGAAGGGCGTTAAATTTGCAAATCTGCGGGATGCAGGAGACCCTCTTGAGCTTGCAAAATACTACAATGAGCAGGGCGCAGATGAGATAAGCTTTCTTGACATCATGGCATCGGCAGAGTCAAGACCCATCTTCCTTGACCTCGTCGAGCGCGTCTCAAAGGCGTTGTTTATACCGTTCTCCGTCGGAGGGGGAATAAGAACCGTAGATGATATACGGCAGGTGCTTTCCGCAGGCGCAGAGAAAGTGTCAATAGGAAGCGCCGCCGTGAAAAATCCGGTACTTGTCAGGGAGGCGGCAGAGATGTTTGGCTCTCAGGCAATCGTTCTTTCCATTGATGCGAAGAAGAATTCGTCAATGCCAAGCGGCTATGAGCTTTACATAAAAGGCGGAAGGGAACCTGTCGGGCTTGACGCCCTCGAATTTGCAAAAAGGATGGTGGAGGCCGGCGCAGGAGAGATTCTGCTCAACGCGATGGATTCAGACGGGACAAAGAAAGGGTACGACCTTACCGTCAACCGTATGTTCAGCGAGAGCCTGAATGTCCCTATCATAGCATCCGGCGGTGCGGGAAGCCCGGAAGACATTCTCAAAGTCCTGACGGAGGGAAAGGCGGATGCCGCTCTTGCCGCATCAATCTTCCACTATGGGGAATACACGATAGGCGAGGCCAAAGAATACTTGAAGAAAAACGGAGTGGTCGTGAGAGAGTGATAATAATGGGTTCCACTGAAGACTTCCAGCTTATAAAAAACATTGATATCGCAAAGTTAGATGAAAAACCAACTGTCGTAATAGTTCCAAAAGGAGAAATGAAATTGATGAGAACAGTGGAAGATGAACTGCCAGATGAACCTATTGAACGTGTAGAAGAACTTGTCCGGAAAGGCTATAGAAGCTTTGAGTTTGTTGACAAAAGTAAGCTTTTTGGAATCGGAAATAATGACGGCATTATAAAAGAAATTGCAAAACGTTTTCAGGATCGTGAATTCATAATCGGTGGCGGAATAAAAGATTTGAAAGATGTTGAAAAGGTAATGGGGTATTCCCCAAACGATAATATCTACCCTCTCATAGGATCCGCTGCAACTGATAGATATCTCGAATCCAAACAACGTTTTTCATCCTTTATTCAATACTGCATAAGGGCTTCTGATGGAAGATTAATTGTTTCTGTTGACGATGCCATTGGACCTGATGGCAAAAGAACCATCAGAAGACAATATACTACGCGAACTCCTTTGTTGACAGATGAATATATAAGAGCGCTTGCAGGTGTAGGTGTTTTTAATATAAAATACACCGGTGTATCCGCTGCCGCAAGGGGAGGAGAAAGGGGACCGGATATTGAAGGTCTTAAAGCGCTGCCTGAAAAAGAGAGATTCAATAAAATAATTTACGCCGGAGGCGTGACGCTGGATTCGCTTCTAGAACTTTATAAGAATGGCGCAAATGGAGCTATTTTTGGTTCGGGGGTTCCGATAATGACAACAGCGCAAAAAGCTCGCCGTTATTTGAGTAGAAGGAGGAGAGTGACATGTTAGTCCCATCTATAGATCTGATGAACGGGAAAGCCGTCCAGCTAATTGGCGGCGAAAAGAAGGCTCTGGAAAGCGGCAAAGACCCTGTTGAGCTTGCAAAAGAATTCAACAGATATGGAGAAGTTGCCGTGATAGACCTTGATGCAGCCCTCGGTCTGGGGGATAATATTGATATTATCAAAAAAATATGCAGGATAGCTGAATGCAGAGTAGGCGGCGGCATCCGCACCGTCGAGAGGGCAGAACAGATAATAAAAGCAGGTGCAAAGAAAATAATAATAGGGACAGCTGCAAACAGGGAATTTCTTCAGAAGCTTCCGAAAGAACGAATTATTGTCGCTCTTGACAGCAAAAAGGGAAAGGTAGTTGATGACGGGTGGCGCAGGGCAACGGATGATACACCCAAGATGCGCGCAAAGAATCTTGAAGCCTTCTGTTCTGGATTTCTTTATACGATCGTTGATAAAGAAGGCAGGCTTGGAGGAACAGACCTGAATGCCATAAGAAACGTGGCCAAAGCCACGAAAAATAAAATAACCGCTGCAGGCGGCATAACCACGGTGGAAGATATAAAAGCACTTGAAGAAATGGGCATAGACTCGCAGATCGGCATGGCATTGTACACGGGGAAGTTAGATCTCGCCGATACGTTTGTTTCGCTTGTTGACTTCAAAAGGAACTACGGATTCGCACCCACGGTGGTTCAGGATGCTTCAACAGGTCAGGTTCTCATGGTCCCTTTCTCAAGTCCGCAGTCGCTTAAAAAAGCGCTTGAGACAGGGCAGGGATGGTATTACAGCAGGTCAAGGAAAAGGCTGTGGAGGAAGGGGGAAGAGTCCGGAAACACGCAGGAGCTTGTTTCCGCAAGATATGACTGCGACAGGGACACGCTTTTGTTCAAGGTGAAGCAGAAAGGCGTTGCATGCCACCTTGGCTGGGCTTCATGCTTTGGAGACAAAACCCGTGATGCTCTTCAGGATGAATTCAGGACGATTGCAGAAAGGGTCAAAAACCTGTCACCGGATTCGTTTACAAGCATGCTCGCAAAAAACGAGAATGAATTGTATGGAAAGCTCTGCGAAGAAACAGGCGAGGTTATAAAGGCAAAGACGAATGATAATCTTATATGGGAGATTGCAGATGTCTTATATCTTCTTCAGATATTCATGGCAAAGAGAGGCATAGAGTGGCAGGATGTCTTTAATGAAATTGCATGGAGAGTGAAGGGATGAACAGGATTGAAGATTTTGTGAGAGATGAAATAAAGAAAATGGAAGAAATAAGCTGGGGAGAAACGCCGAAAGGGATAGTCCTCAAATGGGGAGAAAATCCCTTTTCCCCGTCAGAAAAGGTTGCAAAGGCCGTAAGCGATGCGGTGAAAAATTCAAACCGCTGTCCGGATCCATTGAAAAAGGATGCCATGAAATCGCTTTCGAAATATACGGGCGTTCCGCCGGCAAGGATTCTTCTTGTCAACGGGACGGATAAGGCGTTCCGACTCCTTGCTGAAACATTCATAGAAAAAGGTGATGAAGTCCTCTCTTTCTCCCCCTCTTACATGGTCATTGATTCGGCCGTCGAGATGATGGGGGGAAAGATGATATATTCAAAACTCAATTCTGCGTTTGAAATATACATGAAAGATGCTCTTAGAAAAATAACCGAAAAGACAAAAATGATATACATATGCAATCCCAACAACCCCACTTCAAACTTCATTGCAACAGATAAGGACATCAGGACGTTTCTTGAGACCGGGAAGATTGTCGTTGTTGACGAGGCCTATTATGAGTTTTCCGAAAAGACGTGTTCAATACTTCTCGAAGAATTTGACAATCTAATCATCCTGCGCTCCCTCTCCAAGGGGTTCGGTCTTGCGGGCTTGCGCGTCGGGTACGTGCTTTCCTCTGAAGAAATAATAAAATACATGAAAAAGGTGGAAGATACGATTGAAATATTCAATATACCCATGCCGTCTCTTGCGGGCGCAAAAGCGGCGCTTGATGATGCAGAATATATGAAGAGCCAGATTAAGAGAATTAAAATGATAAAGGATGAACTTGCAGAAAGACTCAAAGCTTTTGGCATAACATGTCTTGAATCAAAAACGTCATTTCTTTTTATTGACTTAAAACAGACCGGAATGACGAATGCTGAATTTACAAAAAAGATGAAAGAAAACGGTATAATAGTCAAAGACTGCTCGATTTACAAAGACATAGAAAGCCGTTACGCCCATATAGGCATTCCTGAGGAAAATGATATGGGAAATGTGATGGATACAATAAGCAGAATTATGTCATAAAATACCGATACAGCTAAATTGTTAAATGAAATAATATAATTATTACGGATGTGATTGATACGACAGAAGAAAATTCAAAATTCAAGTTAATGGACGCGAAAGGTGTTAGAAACTTCCTTCCGGAGGATAAGATTCCTAGGCAGAAGATAATGGATATGCTCAGGGAGACATTCGAGCGTTTCGGGTTTTCTCCTCTGGAGACACCAGCAATCGAACGTCTTGATGTTCTCACTGCAAAGTTTGGGGCTGGCGAAGACAGCGACGTAGCAAAGGAAATTTTCAAGCTCACCGATCAAGGAGGGCGAAAACTTGGGCTTCGCTTCGACCTGACCGTTCCCATGTCAAAAGTTGTGGGCATGAACCCGAACCTCAATATGCCTTTCAAAAGATACCAGATGCAGCCGGTCTGGAGGGACGGCCCGATAAAACTGGGACGATACAGGGAATTCTGGCAGTGCGATGTTGACATCGTCGGCGTGAAGTCCATGCTCGCGGATGCCGAGATCCTCTCAATACTCGATACTGTCTTCACAAAGTTCGGTTTTGATTTCGTGATAAAACTCAGCAACAGGAAGCTTCTTAATTCAATTATGGAGTATGCCGGTTTTGGCGAATATTCCATGAAAGCCATAATAGCGATAGACAAGCTCGAAAAGATAGGAGAGGACGGGGTAAGAAACGAACTTCTGGAAATGGGATTTGAGAAGGATGAAATCAACCGGGCGATTGATGCGATAGGCATCAAAGGCTCCAACAGCGAAATACTTGAAAAGGTTTCAGAATTTGCAACAACAGATGAGGGGAAGGAAGGAATAAAGGAACTCAGGGATATTATGGAATACTGCGAGTTTCTAGGAGTGAATAATGTGCAGATAGATGTTTCGCTTGCCCGCGGCCTTGAATATTATACGGGGCCTATTTTTGAGGTCTATTTGAAAAACTCAAAAATAACATCTTCTGTTGCAGGAGGCGGAAGATATGACAAGCTCATAGGGATGTATCTTGGAGGGAAGAAGGAATATCCAGCAACAGGCGTTTCGTTCGGGCTTGAGCCTATATACGAAGCGCTGAAGCTTGCAGGAAAGATTGAAGCCAAAAAGACGACAGCAAAAGTTTTTGTAATACCCATAGGCAAGACGCTTCCCGATGCACTCAAGCTTGCATCCAAACTCAGAAGCGATGACATCAACACAGAAGTTGACCTTATGAAGCGCAGCATCTCAAAGAACTTGGATTATGCGAATGCCCTCGGAATTCCTTATGTCATTTTTGTTGGCGAGAGGGAGATAGCTGAAGGGAGATTCACCGTAAGGGATATGAAAACGGGAAAAGAAGAAAAGATAGAGCTCGGAGACGTTTCTAATATGCTAAGAAAATGAACTTTCCCTTTAAATGTTTATTATTCAATTTCTTAATATGCCTGCATACAGGCATAGCTATTTACAGGCGGGGATGCATATGAGGGTTGGTGTATTATTTCTAGTTGTGATACTTTCGGTGCTATTAGTTTTTACGTTTGTGCAGGCACAGGAAAATAGCAATGTTAAGGTTTTTGAAAACGGGAACTCGCTCGCCCAGAAAAACGTTCCATTGGCAGATGAAAAAGGACAGTTTGCACGTTTCATTACAGAAGCATTGACTGATAAAGACATTGAAACGATAAAGAAAAGCGATTGCAAAATAGTTCACAAACTCAACGGAAGGGTTTCATTTGAATGCCCAAAGAATGCAAAATCCCCAATCAGAAATGCCAAGAAAGCACGTGTTTTTCATATAATTGATCTTGAAGCGGACAAGCAGATAGAAGCAGATAAAGTATGGGCAGAAGGCATTGATGGAAGCGGTGTCGATGTTGTTGTTCTTGATACCGGTGTTGATGCAACCCATGCGGAACTGCAAAATAGTATAAAGGGCTGTGTGAGTTTCGTTTCTGGTGAAACATGTGATGATTACAACGGTCACGGAACGCATGTTACAGGCATCATAACCGCCGATGGCATATACACGGTTGATAGCAACAAGGCAACAGGCGTTGCCCCCGGTGCGGGTGTGTATATGCTGAAGGTCTGCGGGAGTGATGGTTACTGTTATGAAGATGACATGATGGCTGCAATGGAGTATGCTGTGAATAATTTGGATGCGAGAATAATGAGCATCAGCATAGGCGGCGGAAACTATGGAAGTCATTGCGACTCTGACCCACTTGCTGCAAAGGTTAATTGGGTAGTTGATAATGGCTACACGGTGGTTGTTGCTGCGGGAAATGATGGAAGCGGCGTGAGCTCGCCTGCATGTGCATCAAAAGCAATCGCTGTCGGTGCGGTTGATAGCGACGGTCTGCTTGCGGATTGGTCAAATTACGGGTCGGCGCTTGACATTGTTGCACCGGGCGTTTCGATCCTTTCCACATATTCCTGCGTTGCTGCGGGTGATTGTTCTTCAAACTGGTATGCGTATATGTCAGGAACGTCCATGTCAACACCTCATGTTGCAGGAACAGTTGCGCTGCTTCTTGATGCAGACCCGTACGCGAGTACAGATGATATCAAAACCGCTCTTTATTCAACTGCAGATCCTGCAACATGCAAAATATGCAGGTGGGTATGGAACGGCAAATGCTACTGGCCGCGTTATGTTCCTTGCACATCTGATAAACAGGGAGCCGGTATCGTCAATGCATACAAGGCGTACCAGTATATAACATCAATCGCACCGGAATGCACAAGCGATGCTGATTGCGATGACGGGTTATTTTGCAACGGCGCTGAAAGCTGCGTTTCCGGCTCATGCCAGCCTGGCGTTCCTATAGATTGTTCGTCACTTGATGACCAATGTAACACCGGTGTATGCGATGAATCATTAGATGCGTGCACAGCGCAGCCTAAAGCCGACGGAACTCCGTGCGATGACGGATTGTTCTGCACCGTCGGTGACTCCTGCCAAGATGGCGCATGTATGGGTGGCGCCCAGATGAACTGTAATGATGGGAATGATTGCACAACAGATAGTTGTGATGAAGAAAATGATATCTGCGAGCATACAAATGTCCCCGATGGAACTCTCTGCGATGACGGGTTATTTTGCACAATAGATGATATCTGCAGCGGGGGAATATGTGCGGGTTCAGATAGAGACTGTTCTGATGGTGTAAGTTGTACGGTTGATGAATGCGACGAAGAAAACGATGTATGCGTCAATAACCCTGACGATTCTCTCTGCGATGACGGCGTTTTCTGCAACGGAGAGGAAATCTGCAACCCTTACGAAGGCTGCGAGGCAGGCGTTCCCCCAAGCTGTGATGACGGGAACGAATGTACGACAGATTCGTGCAGTTATGATTTTGACGGATGTGATAACATTCCGCTTCCTGACGGAACGGCATGCTCAGAAGGCATATGCTGCAATGGCGCATGCAGCGCTCCGTCATGTGCAGAGGATACAGATTGTGATGATGGAGATGCCTGCACTGTAGACTTGTGCATCAATCAGGATTCCTGTGATGCAACATGTGCACATGAACCCGTAACATCCTGCATTGATGATGACGGATGCTGCCCTGCCGGCTGTGACTATACAAACGACAATGACTGCGAACCCGAAGAGGTGAAATGCTGGGACGCCGGAAACGAATATATAATGAGGGATAAAAATCAGCTAAAGAAATTTTGCAAATGCGCTGAAGGAACTTATGGATATCGCAGCTACAGCAGAAAATGGGTTTGGTCGGCATACAAATATGTAGATACAGGCAACAATGAAAACTGGGAAACAGTGCCAGCTTCAGGGTTCTATCCAGCATACAGGGTGCGATGCATGGATTGGAAATGGTATTACACAGATAAAGATTATTATGAATAATCAATGCTAATCCACTGATATGCTCTCCTGATAGACCCTGCATTTTGAAGGGTTGTTGTAATAGTGGATAGTATACGTTATATTCCAGCCATAGTAAGGTATGATTATTTCATACAAACCTCCATCTCTCGGTTTTCCGGGTCTGTCCGGATATGCACATAGAAATGTCCGTGCTAATTTAGGAGCACCGAGTTCTATCCTGTTATGGCAACCGCCGCTATCACGGCCATAGATATCTATATGGTCTACTTCTACCTTTCCTAGTTTTTCGTGTTCGATGCGTATCTCACTTCCGGAACATATATTGCTTTTGTCTTTTAGGAGGTTCCCGTCGATATATATCTTCAAACTCGCAAGATCTTCTTTGCTCTCATTTCCTACAAACTTGTTCGCTTTCCAGAATTCCCTTTTGCAGCTTGAGAAGACATGTTCCTGCAAACATGCAAAAAATTCCTCTTTCTTTATTATCGCAAACAAGGGGTTTACGAATTCTTTGAAATCTATTTTGAAGGAATTGCAGTTCTCTTTTATTCTCTGAGCTATCATCCATTCTTTCC
>JAADIF010000062.1 GCA_013151465.1 Microcaldota archaeon
AACGATAGAGCTTCTTGAGAATCCGGCTTTCAGGGGAAAGATGGTCAAGAAAAGGAGACATTCCGAATTTCCGGATGCTCCTGCATCACTGAATTGGCATCATGTGTATGAAGGCGGACTTCTGGATCATACATACGCTGTAACTTCATTGTCTATTAAAGTTGCGGAGGTCTTGAAGAAAACGTATAAAATCAAGATAAATACGGATGTCCTCATATCGGGATGTCTTCTTCATGATATAGCAAAATTGTTCGAATACATAAAAGATGATGAAGAATGGGAAGGCAGTGATGTGATGCTTGATCATACTATGCTCGCTACATCAGAACTATACGCACGCGGATTTCCGGAAGAAGTGATACATATGGTTGCATCACATTTCGGGGACAAGGGACCGACTCCTCCGATGACCCTCGAATCGATGATACTTTCCAGAATGGATCTTTTTGACGCTGAGATGGAAGCATCCTTATCAGATTCCGGGAATGATGTCCTTCTCGCTGATATAATTAAAGATATTAAAAACTAGAGTTTTTGAAGGTGGTGTCATGAACATTGATAAAATTCCGAAGAGTGCTGGAAAAGAGATAGAGATAAAAGGATGGGTATGGAGGAAAAGAGAAAGCAAGAATGTCATTTTTATCCTTTTGCGCGATTCGCACGGGATTGCACAATTCGTTGTAAAGGACGACCAGCCGTTTTTTGAGGATGCACAAAAGCTTACGATAGAGTCATCCGTTATAATGAAAGGGATAGTCCATGAGGACAAGCGCTCACCTACAGGATACGAAATAAAAACGACGGGCATCGGGATCGTCCAGATAGCGGAGCGCTATCCCATCACAAAAGACCAGTCGACAGAATTCCTTCTTGATGTGAGGCACTTGTGGATTCGCTCAAGAAAACTCACCACTATAATGAAGATAAGAAGCACCGTGGTTGGCGCGATGCATGAGTTTTTCAGGGAGAGGGGATATATTGAATTTGACCCTCCGATATTCACGCCGAATGCGTGCGAGGGTGGTTCAACTTTGTTTGAAGTGAAATACTTTGACAAAAAAATGTATCTGACACAGAGCTGGCAGTTGTATGCAGAAGCCGCCATATTCGCGCTTGAAAAGATTTATGATGTCGCCCCGACATTTAGGGCAGAGAAATCGAAGACATCGCGCCATCTTGCAGAATTCTGGATGGCGGAGATGGAAGCGGCGTGGATGAAGCTTGATGAAGTCATACAGGTTGCAAAGGATGAAATAAAATTCATAATAAAGAAGGTTCTTGAAAAACACAGAAAGGATCTGGAATTCCTCGGGCGCGACATATCAAAACTTGAAGTATGCCTCGAAAAGGAATTCCCGACAATCACGTATTCAGAAGCAAGCTTCTTGAAGAAAAGAAGGGAATGAAGGTCCCTTGGGGAAAGGACCTTCGCACGATTGAAGAGGACAGGCTTATGGAACTTTTTGACACGCCTGTTGCTGTCACCAATTATCCGAAGGAGACGATGGCGTTCTATAAGCCAAAAGACACGAAAGACCCAAAAACTGCGTTATGTTTTGACATGCTTGCTCCGGAAGGATACGAGGAGATAATAGGAGGGTCGGAGAGAGACACGGATATCGAAGAACTCAGGAAAGCGCTTGAAAAGGAAGGAGAAAATATAGAAAACTATGAATGGTATCTTGATCTGAGAAGATACGGTTCTGTCCCCCATTCGGGGTATGGAATGGGTATCGAACGTGTTGTTGCGTGGTTATGCGGTCTTGATGTAATCAGGGATGCGATCGCTTTCCCGAGAACGATGATACGTTTCAGGCCATAAATTCATAGAATTATAAAACAGTAATATGGATTGCTAGTCACAAGTCGCCCAGGAGCACACGCCGCAGGTCTCACCTGCGGATACGACCGCTAACCAATATGAACAGCTAACCAATAAAAATAACATCCCTTTTTATTTTTGCAAAACCAATATATGCTAGGTATGGTGGCTAATATAGATGACGATAACAAACTGAAGCTGGTTGAAAATTTTGTTCTGCGCTCTTTCAAGAAAATCAATAATGAGAAACGTATAAAATACCTCCAACGAACCGCGCATTGGACAAGCGTCTTGAGTCCAAAAACTACATCCGCACTCAAGATAGCTGCACTTGGGTATGATATAGAAAGAGCTTTTAGGAGGCGCCAGATGCAATTTTCACCCCTTGCGGGAGAAAAAGATGCCGAATACAGGCAAAAGGAAAGTGCAAGAATAATGAAAGAATTTCTCGAAAAGAACAATTTTCCAAAACACGTTTCCGACAAAGTGTATAACATAATATCTGGACATCTTACAGGAAACGAAAGAGAGCATAAAATATTGCGCGATGCCGACAGAATAAACTATTTCGAGAACATAGCAATAAGGCGTTCGAGAGCATCCGGCCTCATTTCACCCGATAGTATCAAAAGTGAATTTGAGAGGAAATTCTCGGATATAAGCACGAAAAAAGCTAAGGAAATAGCAGAACCTTTCTATAGAAAGGCCTTGCAGGAACTCAACAAGAAATAAGCTTCGGGTTTGGTTATGCCGCAGAAGGAATTTGAAGAGATGAAGATTGTCGATATAAGGACAATTAGCAGAGCGTTTCTCGGCAGTGCACTTGGTTCGACGTCATTCATGATAGCATTTTTTTCTCACAACGAGATGACGGCCCTTGGCATGGGTATGGCCCTTGCATTTGCATTTCTTATAATAATCGATGCAGTGTTTCCTTTTTATAGAAGATTTTATGGTATTTCATTTGTCGTATTTGTCGTGCTTGGCATAGCATCATCGGTTATCATGAGTCCACGTCTTGACGTTTATTTCGTTGTGCTTGTTCTGTTTACCATCTTCACATACCGGAAGCATATACCTGTTTTGCGCGGTAAGCATGTAGGCAGAAAAAAAGACGATTGAAGAACCGGCTCACATCCTAATCTTTCTGGATACGCTTGTCATAGATTGTGGTAATATTCTCGTTGTCAAAAGACATATCAAAGAATTCCATCTCTCTTCTTAACGCAGAAAATGCTGCATCCAGAAAACCATTTCCGAATGCCGGAATGAAATCTCTTCTCTTGATGTTGGCATTTTTTCCTTTCATTGTTCTAAAATATAGATTGGTTATTTATAAATATTTTTAATATGTCTAATTCCGGAATAGTAAATATTTCATATTTTATCATTCAGAATATGTTCTCATTGTAAATTCCACAAAAATACAAATTGAAGGCATATACGAATTTCGTATTGTTGACAAGAAGTTATTTTAAGAAACAAAACCAACGTAAAAGTTATGACAAAACTAAGGCGCAATATCAATCTTCTTGAGGTCATGCTGACAGGTGTGGGAACAATCCTCGGCGCCGGGATTTATGTAATTATAGGAAAAGTTGCGGGTATCGCCGGTAATGCAATGTGGATATCCTTTGGTCTTGCTGCAGTTATAGCTGCGTTGACTGGCTTAAGTTATGCCGAACTTTCATCGATTATACCGAAGGCGGGTGCAGAATACGAATACGCTAAAAAAGCGTTTGGTAACAGGATAGCATTTGTTATCGGATGGCTGCTTCTGATAGCTGGCATAGTTTCAGCATCTGCGGTTTCGCTCGGTTTCGCTGGATATTTTGGAAAACTTCTCGGAATGCCAACACTGCCGGTAGCGGTCGGAATGCTAATAGCGCTTTCCGTGCCTCTTTTTTACGGTGTTAAGGAATCCGTGCGAGCCGGCGTTATAATGACACTCGTGGAGGCATTCGGACTTTTCGTTATAATAATGTTGGGCATTCCTTATCTTGGGAACGTAAATTATCTGGAGATTCCGGATCTTTCAGCATTGATGCAGGGCGCGGCCCTTATATTTTTCGCATATATAGGATTTGGAGAGATAGTGAGATTATCGGAAGAAACAAAGAACGCAGAAAAAGCAATACCAAAAGCAGTTATTTTGTCAATTGCAATAACAACGATATTGTATATACTTGTTGCAATATCAGCTGTTGGCATAATGGATTGGCATGAACTTGCGGTGTCTGCATCCCCACTTGCAGATGTCGCATCTGTCGCACTTGGCGATAATGCCTTTTTGCTTCTATCTCTCATAGCGCTTTTCTCTACCGCGAATACAGTCCTTTTTGTGATGCTTTCAACATCGCGCCTTCTTTACGGGATGTTCGAAAAGATAGATTCTCCTCTTTCGTTTGTTCATCCTAAAACAAAGACTCCGTGGTTTTCGATCGGTTGCGTCATGCTGGCGTCCATATTGTTCCTGTTTATGGGCGGTATAGAAAAGATTGCAAGCATGACAAATTTCATGATATTGATAAATTATTTTTTCGTGAATCTCATAGTCATACGTCTCCGCTACACGTTCTCGGAAAAGATGCGTCCTTTTCGCATACCTTTCAATATCGGAAAATTCCCATTACTCGCCTTTCTTGGAATGATAACCACGCTAATAATGCTGGCATCCATACATATTGAAATTATTTTTTGGGGAACGGTGTTTGTGTTGATTGGGATAATAATTTATGAGTTGCTCCGCAGAAGTGGAGTAGACATATGATATTGAGTAATTCTTATGTAATTCTCTATTCTTCAGGCTTCATTGTCGGGAAGACAATGACATCCCTTATTGATTCTGCCTCGGTAAGAAGCATTATGAGCCTGTCAATGCCGATGCCGATGCCCCCGGCAGGCGGCATCCCGTATTCCAGCGCCTGCACGAAATCCTCATCCATCGGGTACGCTTCATCTTTGTCCTTTTCCTTCTGCTGCTCTTCGAGGCGCTTTCTCTGGTCAACCGGGTCGTTTAACTCCGAATAGATGTTTGCTATCTCCTGAGCTCCTATGAAAAGTTCAGCCCTCTCTGTTATCCCCTTCTCACCGTCACGTTTCATCTTAACGAGGGGAGAAACCTCCACAGGGTGGTCGGTTATGAACGTCGGCTGGATGAGCTTGTCCTCGACAAGCTCTTCAAAAAGTTCCTGGATAAAGACCCCCCTGCACGGGTGAAGCTTGGGCTCTATGTTGTGCTCTTTTACAATCTTTTCAAGCTCTTCATCGCTCAGGGCGTCAACATCAATTCCTGCATATTTTTTCAGCGCGCCTTTCATGGTGAGGCGCTCAAATGGCTTTGAAAGGTCAATCTCATTATCGTTGTATTTGAAAACCATCTTTCTCGTAAGTTTTGCGCATCTCCTGATAAGCTCCTCGCATCTGTCCATCGTCCTGCCTGTTGTAATCAACATATGCCTCGTACCATTCAAGCAGCGCAAATTCGGGGTTATGGTTCTGGTCAACCCCTTCGTTTCTGAACACCTTTCCCATCGCATAGACCTTGTCAAACCCTCCGACAAGCTCCCTTTTCAGCGGAAGCTCAAGTGATATCCGCAGGAATAAGTCAATATCAAGAGCGTTATGATGTGTTATGAACGGCTTTGCCGCCGCGCCTCCGTATTGCGATTCAAGAACAGGGTTTTCAAACTCAATAAAGCCATTTTCTTCAAGGTATTTTCTTATTTCTTTCAATATTTTTGAGCGCGTTATGAAAACATTCCTTACATGAGGGTTCATTATGAAATCAAGATACCTCTTTCTGTATCTTGTTTCCTTGTCGGTGAGCCCGTGGAATTTCTCAGGAAGCGGCCTTATGCCTTTGGTGAGGACCGTGAAATTTTCGGCAAAGACGGTTATCTCTCCCCTCTTCGTCCTCATTACTTTGCCCTTTACCCCTATTATATCCCCTATGTCAAGGAGCTTCAGGTTATCGTAGTTTTCGCCAAGCGTGTTTGCCTCAAAGTAAATCTGCAGTTTTGCGGTCGAATCAAGAATGTGCATGAACTGAATTTTCCCCATTTTGCGGATTGCCATAATCCTTCCGGCGACGCTGACTGCATCATCTGCCTTTTCGCCGTTTTCAAGGCCGGCATACTTTTCGAGTATCTGCTCCGCCTTATGGGAAACATCATAGCTGTAAGGGTATGGATTTATTCCCTTCTTTCTCATTTCTTCAAGCTTTTTAAGGCGGTTTTGTATGAAAACATCTTCGTTTGACATCTGAAATTCACCATATTGACAAATACCTTTATTTAATTGGTTGTGTAATTTAAGCGTTGCCCGAAATTGCATCAATCTTTTTAATTGCAGCTCTTATAAACTGACTGAGCCGCTCAACGCTCCCGATATCAACCCATTCATCGGCTCCGTGAGGGTTTGCGCCTATGGGGCTTGCCACGACAACAGGCATTCCCATATTGCCGAGAATGCATTCATCTGCAGCCGAGAGCCCGTAATCATATGATACCCTGCCGTAAATTTCCTTTCCAATTGCAGAAACGATGCCCACGAATTTGTTTTCCTGAGAAGTTTCATAAGGCATAAGAAACGGCGTTTCCCTTTTGATTGGTTCGATCTTTACCCTGCTTCTGATATCCAACGAATCAATCAGTTTCTTCATATCAGAAATTGCAGAATCTATGGTTTCGGGAGGAACAAGATGCCTGTCAATGAAAATGACAGCCCTGTCAGGGACAGTTAATGATTTGTTTTTTACTTCAATTGAAAGCGGGCAAACGGACGATTTCCCCATCATTTGATGGTGCGCAAGTTCCAGCCCATCAAGGGATCTTATTATGGCAGCGGCATCAGAAAGCGCATTTATCCCCCTTTCAGGGATGGATGCATGATAAGATTTCCCTTCAACTGTTATGGCAGCGGCGAACCTTCCGCGCCTTCCCAGAATAAACATCCCTTCTTCATAGTTTTCCGTTGATGATATTTCGGGCACAATGCACCATCTCACACCATCAAGAAATCCGCTTTGCGCAATCACATACCCTCCCTTCGAAATATTTTCCTCATCTGCAGCAAACGCTATTTTCAGCGTTATATTCTGCGGGTCAAAACCCTTCACGGCCTCAAGTATTGAGGCAATTCCTGCCTTCATGTCAAACGCGCCAAGCCCGTACATTTTTCCGTTATCTACAAATGCGCCGAAAGGGTCTTTAGTCCATCCGTCGCAGACCTGCACCGTGTCCATGTGCCCATAAAGAAGAAATGCCGGGCCATTTCCCCTGCTTGCAATTACATTGAATCTGCCTTTTCCTATCTCCTGCCTCCTGACCTGAAAACCCATTTCCCTGAGCGTGTTTTCGAGATGTGTGCCTATTTTCTCCTCATTTGGAAAATCCGACCTTATCCTCACAAGTTCCGAGAGCGTTTCAGTTATGCCCATAATTATTCCCTCCGAAGACAAGTGCCCACGCTATAAGATTTTCATATATGCTGCTTTTGCCGTCAGCAAGCTTTTCCTCTATGTCCCTGTCGCCTCCTATCACGCAATGCTGCGGCAAGAATCCAACATAAACAAGACCATTTCGTTTCATTGTCTTGTTTATTGGGAGAGCTGGGGCGCGCGATTCGGAATACAGAAGATTGTTATTCTTACGTTTCTCTTTAATCATGTTTCTTAAAAGGTGCTGTGCAAGTCCCTTTCCACCATATTGTTTCATTGTTGCCATCTCGCTTGCTTCTGTCATTCTGAATTCTTTTCCGTCGAGCTCAAATGCAGCTTCTTCTGCCATGGCAACTGCTGCTATTTTCCCATCATATTTTGCGACATATGTTTTATTGTTTGGATTTGTAAGCATCTTTTCCACTTCATTTTCGTCAAGCGGAACGACATACCTGTCAAATCTCCCATTTAACAACGATGACAGCTGTTTTTTGTCGTTTGGTGTGGGTTCCCCGAGTTTCTCGAACGTAAATCCAGAATAATCATGCACTTTTAACTGTCCGTTAAGGCTCTCTATCATTGCAAGTTCTTGTTGGACAGTTTCTTCTGATGGCATTCTTTCTGGTTCATTATACCCAAGATATACAAGAGAAATGCCTCTGAAAGGTCCGTCGAGACGTATCACACCTTCTTTGTACTTATCAGGTACAGGCACACAGTTTTCTGCAAAAACCCTTGCAGTGAATCGCGTTGCATCATAATCGCGCATCATCTCCATGCCTTCGCTTGCGAATTTCTTAATTTCCCGCTCGCTTGTATAGATTCTGGGGATCAATCCTTTTACCCTCCTATTTAGCCCATCAAAATAAAGGCTTCCGATTTTCCCTACGCTGGGCGTGTAGCTTCCGTTACCTATCATGTCATTATCACCTGAATCACCTGAAAATGTTTGAACTAAGAATAACAAATTTAAACAATAAAAACCTAATGTTATTATTATAACAAATAGAATGTGATTCTGTTATGGTTACGGTAAGCCATATTGTACAGAAATATGTCGAAGAGCGTCCTTTCATACAGGAATCAATGATAAGGGGCATACTTTCATACGGCTCTCTTGCAGAAGAAATGAAAGAGTATGTGGAAAGCGAGCTCGGAAAGGATGTGAAAGTGTCGGCGATGGCGATGGCGCTTCGCAGATTCTCCGAAACACTGAAGAAACGTTATATATTTGAGAGAGAGCCAAAGGCGGCAGAACTCATAATGAAGACAAATTTATGTGATATTTGCCTTGTGAAATCTCCGTCACTTGCCGAAAAAATGCGCCTCCTCTACGGACTTGTTGATTTCGGAAAAGGGGAAACGTTCAATACGATATATGGGAGCTATGAAGTTGTGATTGTAGCAAACGAGAAATACAAAAAGAAAATTCTTCAGGTTCTTGAAGGGGAAAACGTGCTTAATGTGGAGAAGGGCCTTGTCTCCCTTACACTCGTCTATCCGGAAAATGCAGATTTCCTCCATACGCAGGGCGTCATTTTCTCGGCGACCCGCCGCCTTGTCTGGGAAAACATAAACATATTTGAAATAATATCAACCAACACGGAACTTACGTTCATTCTCTCCAGAAACGACCTTGTCAGTGGATACAACGCTCTGAAAAATGTGGTTATATAATCGCTGTTTGCGTTGAAATGATATATCAGGATGAAATGAAATGTTCTTGGCATTGCTTCGAACTTATAAATATTTATTAATAACACTCGATATAGATTTAAGTCAATAAAACAACACGTGATAATTATGCCGAAGCTGGAAGAAGTAGTGACTGGGGAGCGTAAGAAAAGCATAGCGTCGTGGGCAAGAGCCAATAAGATAAATCCCGAATTCGCAAAACTTATGGTAGAATCAATCGATTCTCCTATAGAGTTCATGTTCAATATGAAAAGGATGGAAGCCCTTTTCAAAAAACCTCCCCAAAAAGCCAAAGATGAGATCAGAGATGCGCTTCTCCGCGTCCAGATATGGTGCAGCATCAATTCTCACAGGGATCCTGTCATGGCCGAAAAGCAACTTTTTATAGCTCAGGTCATAGAGAAACTTTTCTTCAATGCCAATATATTATCAGAAGAAGAAATGGAAGAGTCGAAAGAATAAAAAGAGAATATAGGAGTGATATGAATGCCGGATGAATTTCCAGAAAGACCAGTTGAAGTTGATGATAACACATTTGATGAGTTCGTGAAGAAATATCCCATAGTCGTCGTTGACTGCTGGGCTGACTGGTGCATGCCTTGTAAGATGCTATCACCTGTTGTGGAAGAACTTGCAAAGGATCTCCAGGGAAAAATAGCTTTTGGGAAACTTGATGTTGACAGCAATCATGGAACTGCCCAAAAGTATGGCATCATGTCAATACCGACACTTCTCGTGTTCAAGAACGGTGAACTGGTAGATAATATAATAGGCGCAATGCCAAAGCAAGTCCTTGAACCAAAACTCAAAGTTTATTTGGATTAAATCGCTCCAAAAGAAGCATTTTTAAACTTATGCGGTTATAATGTTTATACATCCCGGGATAGCTCAATCTGGTGAGGCCTTCTTTGCGGTTATGCAGAGCGTGAGAAATACCTGAAAAGAAGTCTCCTTGGATAATAGAGCGATCGGCTGTAGACGAGCACATGATGACAGCTTCACGGTCTGTGGAGTGTGTTTGTCGGGCGCAATCGCTCGGTGAAAGAGACCGATAGGCTGCGAGTTCAAATCTCGCTCCCGGGACTTTTATTTTTAATTGCTCTTGGCTCAGTTAATCCTTAAATATTTTATATCTCAACATAAACCATGATAGTTTTAGGCCAAGCCGGCCTCCCTTATTCAGGCAAACTTGCAGAGGAACTCGCAGAATATTATAAGGGTATAAAACATTACGATTTCTATTTCAAACAATTCGGCAACACGGAATATTTGATCGATATTATAGGACATGATGGAAAAAATTCTTCCAACAGGAAATTAATGCAATTTAAAAAAGATATGAAGAAGGATGGAAAGGTTCTTGTAGTTGTCCAGGGAGAGTATGGAGAAAAATGGAATTCCGATCTCATTGTAGGAACAACAGAACAGATAGTTGAAGTTTTAAATGCAGATGACATTGAATACAGGAAAAGACTCCCCAAACCCGAAAAACTCGCAATTTTGTGGACACACAGCCCATTTGCAAAACAAGATAAGCTCTTTGCAGATGACAACGGCAATCCTATGTACGGCGTTCCAAAAACCATTAAAATGCAAAGGAAAAAACTAAAAAACGCTGGCGTCGATATACTCTTTGAGATTTTCCCCCATGATTACAGGAGAGAAGGATGGATATACAAGAAAGCCAAGAAAAATATGCCTTATAAGGTTTATACAGACTGGGGTAAACTTCCTGAAAAGGAAAAGAACTCTCTTGTTGCGGTAGAGGACTGGAGAAATTTCGCATGGGCGATTGACCCGACAGCATTAATATCAGATTATATCCGTATTCACATCCCCCTCGATGTTGCAGTCTCTCCCGATTTTACCGCAGATGAAATGTCTGTTTCCATATCAAGAGATCTTGGCGTTTGGAATGCGGGGCTGCAGAAGATACGTTCGAGGAAGGATGGAAGACTTACCCTTAAGAACCATTTAAGTGAAATAGTCAAAGGTAGCAATGTCCTCATCGTGGACGACATGATTTATAGCGGAGGAACCATCAGACTGGCTATCGAAGATGCATTCGAACACGGAGCAAAAAGCGGCGCTGTTGTGGCGGTTCATGGTCAGTTCACGGAGAATGCGTTAGAAGAAATGAAGAAATTTAAGAAAAGAATAGGAAAAGATATACCTATCTATACCACCGATACGATTGTAAATCCATTCGGGAAGATAGAAACGCCCAGAAGGGTTGCAAAAAGCATTTATAACGTTGGTTTGAATTATCCAGACATCTTCTGATAGGAAAAAGTTGAATAGCAGCATCTAACCGGCAAAACAGAAAGTGATGATTATAATATGCCTCCCCTGTATGCAACGAACTTCCGCATAAGCTCCTGTGAAAGATGATCATCATTTAATCTAAATTTCCCATCCTCATTAAACGCGCCCACAACTTCATCATTCAGGTACAATGTTCCTTCTCTAAGCCCATAATGAGACTGCGTCAATAAAAAATCCAAGATACCTTTATGGTTAGGTGCATGCTTGGTCTGCTCAGTGTTCTCCATCATATAATCTAATTAAAATAAAGAATTATATACTTACTCTTTTCTCTGCAAATCCATCAAAGTATGTTGAATTGGCGGTATTGGGACAAGTTAATTCTGTACCCTTATGAAAAACAGATTGTGCAAAAAGCCGACTGCAAGCATGGCCATACTCTGCCTGTCTTCCCTTCTTTGGCGGATTATTCCGCCGAACCTTTCCTTGTCGGATGAATATCCCGTCTCGCTAAGATTTCTCATGAAATAATCTTTCATGTATGTATATGGACCTGCGATTATCCTTCTTATAATTCTGGACCATTCTATTCCAACTTTTGAGATATTCTTTTTCGGGATGACGAAAACGGAAACTTCCTTTCCGAAGAGTTTCAGCACTTTTCCAGAGCTGTAATACCTGTCAAGCCTGAGGGCGCCTGTATTGATGCCCATATTCTTTGCCATTTCCAAGGCTTCATGGAATGCCCTCATTTCAGATACGGCAGAATAGCCTATGCCCGTATACATGCCCGTGTCTATGTCCATCAGCCTAAACCATATTATTAATGACTATCGACCAAAAATGAATGAATCGTGGATACTGGGAAAACTTGTCCCAATGCCGTTAAATCCCATAGATACTATTAGAAATGGAATCAATAAATAGGGCCATATATGAGAAGAAGAACAATCTTTAGAATTCGGGTTCAGATAATCAATTTAAGTTCTAATTACACCTTTTTATATTAAGGTGATGATTGATGCTTGACATGAAGCTTTTCAGAGAATGTATTGGTGCTATAATAGAATCCGAAAAGAAGAGAGGAAGGGATGGAGAAAACGCAAAAAAAGTCCTTGAATTTGACAAGAAATGGAGAGAAGCGATAAAAAAAGGAGACGAGCTCAAGGCAAAAAGAAATACGGTGAGCAGGGAGATTGCCTCCATAAAAGATGAAGAAAAGAAGCGAAAATTGATATCAGAGATGAAAACTGTCAATGAAGAGATAAAAAAGAATGATGAGCAGATTGCAGAGCTTGTGAAGAAAAGAGATGAATACCGATACAAAGTGGGAAATATCCTTCTTGATGATGTGCCGGTAGGCCCGGATGAAGAAAGCAATGAGATTATAAGGACTGCCGGCGAAAAACCGAAACTTGATTTTGAGCCGAAGGCGCACGTTGACCTTACAAATGAACTTGATCTGGCGGAACTTGAAAAGGCCGCAGAGATATCAGGCTCACGCTTTTATTACCTGAAAAACGAGATGGTCATACTTCAGATGAGCCTGATAAGGTATGCGCTTGATAAGCTTATGGAAAGCGGATATGAGATAATGCTGACACCATATATGATAAAAAGGGAAGTGATGGAAGCGGCAGCAGAGCTTGCAGATTTTGAGGAGCAGCTCTACAAGGTCGATGATGATATGTTTCTGATAGCGACATCAGAGCAGACGCTTGCTGCGCTGCATATGAATGAGGCAATCCCGGAGAACGAACTTCCGAAGGCGTATGGGGGATTTTCAACATGCTTCAGAAAAGAGGCAGGCTCTCACGGAAAAGACACCAAAGGCGTCTTCCGTGTCCATCAGTTCGACAAGGTGGAACAGTATGTTTATTGCCTTCCTGAAGAAAGTGAAAGGTGGCATGAAAAGATGCTTGCTGTTTCAGAAGAGCTGATAGGCGGTCTTGGTCTTCATTACCGCGTTGTCAATATTGCATCGGGCGAGATGAATGACAATGCTGCCAAAAAATATGACATAGAGGTATGGATGCCAGCGCAGGGCAAATACAGGGAGATGGTATCCTGCTCAAACTGCACCGATTATCAGGCAAGAAAGCTGAATGTCAAGGTCATAAGAAACGCCGGCGGAAGGGAGGTCCTGCACACGCTCAATTCGACTGCGCTTGCGATACCGCGCCTCATAACGGCGATACTTGAGAATTTCCAGCAGAAGGACGGCTCGGTCAAAATACCGGAAGTCCTCTGGAAATACACGGGCTTTAGGGAAATAAGAAAGAGATGAATATCTGATTTATTCCTCCTTTCCATTCTGTTGTCATTTATATTTGAATGCTATTTCCACTCTACTTCCAATTTTATCAATTTTTTTTATTTTTGCCTTTCCTCCGAGATATCGTTTATCTAATTCTTCTGCAAGAGCCTTAAATGCAGCTTCCTCGGTTTTATGCCCTTTTGCTGGTATTGTTCCTCGGGCTTCATTTTCTATCAGAATATTCGGACGCGTTTTATACTCTTTTGATTTGAATCCATATTTTAGGAGATTTAATTCATAATGTAACCCATATTCTCCTTTTCTTTTGAATGGCTTATATTCGACATTTACTACTACTACTTTTTCTCCCATAAACGCACCTCCATTTCTCAATAGTACGAAAGTTTTATATTTTAATAGTGATGACAATGAGGAAAATTTGCAGGATGTTGATTAAGGTTATATAAAACACAATTTCCATATTAGAATAAATTTGGGGAGGCAAAGAGATTATTCGTTCTGAACGTATTAGAAACCTCTCCGATTCAGGATTATCTGCCAAAGGAGGTATGTTATGAGCAAAGTAAAGAACCCCTCGCTTGCACCGGCAGGGAAACTCAAGATTGAATGGTGCGAAGAGCATATGCCTGTTCTTATGAGCATAAGGGAACGATATTCAAAGGAAAAGCCGCTCGAAGGGCTTACGATAGGCGCATGCCTTCATATAACAAAGGAAACTGCGGTGCTTCTGAAGACGCTTAAAGAGGGGGGAGCAAAAGTATATGCCGCAGGTTCAAATCCGTTATCAACGCAGGATGATGTCGCAGCTGCGCTTGCGGAGGAGGGCATAGAGATATTCGCATGGAGAGGCGTCACCAACAACGAATATTACGAATGCATAGACGAAGTCATAGACGGTGAGCCCGACATAGTGATGGATGATGGCGGCGACCTGACGACAAGAATCCATACGAAAAGAAAGGAAAAACTGCCAAAAGTCATCGGGGGAACGGAGGAAACAACGACAGGCGTCATAAGATTTCGCGCAATGGAAAAGGACGGGGCATTGGAGCATCCTGTAATAGCGGTCAATGATTCATATACGAAGTATCTCTTCGATAATAGATACGGAACAGGACAGTCAAGCATCGACGGGCTTCTCAGGGCAACATCTGTGATGATTGCAGGCAAGACATTCGTCGTTGCAGGTTATGGATGGTGTTCGAGAGGAGTTGCGATGAGGGCAAAGGGAATGGGTGCAAATGTAATTGTTACAGAGGTTAATCCTGTGCGGGCGTTGGAAGCTGTCATGGACGGCTACAGGGTTATGCCTATGGCAGATGCCATAAAGCTGGCAGATATAGTCATAACGGCGACCGGGGACAAGGATATCATAAGAAAGGAGCATATTGAAAAAATAAAGAATGGGTGCATCCTTGCAAATACAGGACATTTTGACAATGAAATAGATGTAAAAGCAATCGAGACCCTTGCAAAAGACAAGAAAGAGATGAGGCCAAACACTGTCGAATATACACTTGCTGACGGCAGAAAGATATATGTGCTTGCCGAGGGTCGCCTTGTAAATCTTGCGGCCGCAGAAGGGCACCCTCCCGAAGTCATGGATATGAGTTTTGCCAACCAGGCGTTTGCAGCAGAATACATAAAAGACCATGCGGCAAATCTTGAAAAGAAAGTATACAAGCTCCCGGAAGAATATGATAATGAGATTGCAACTATAAAGCTCAGGTCAATGGGGGTTTCCATAGACGAACTCACTTCGGAACAGAAGGCTTATCTTTCCACTTGGAAAGAAGGGACATGACAGAAGATGGGAAACGGCGGGTGATTTTGATGAAAGTATCGATTATCGGGGCAGGCGATGTCGGCGCCCAGACGGCAAACGAGATTGCAGGAAGGCAGATAGCAGACGAAGTCGTTCTTGTTGACATAGTCGACGGACTTCCGCAGGGCAGGGCACTTGACATACAGCAGTATTGTCCGACGATAGATTCTGAAACAAAGGTCTTTGGCTCAAACAGCTATGCCGACACGAGAGGTTCAGATGTGGTCGTAATTGTTGCGGGAAGCCCCAGAAAGCCCGGAATGACCCGCGACGATCTTCTGGGAATAAACAAAAAGATTGTTGAATCCGTCACGAAATCAGTTGCAAATTATTCTCCTAACGCTGTTCTTCTTGTAGTAACAAACCCTGTCGATGCAATGACGTATGCCGCATGGAAAGCAAGCGGTTTTGAGAGCAAACGCGTGCTGGGAATGGCAGGCGTTCTCGATACGGCACGCCTGAAAACGCTGATAGCTGAAAAGGCGGGATGCCTTTTCGGTGATATAGAGGCAATGGTCATAGGCGCGCACGGTGATGATATGGTGCCTATGATGAGTCATGCAAAAATAAAAAACAGGTCGGTTACGGAATTTCTCACGAAGAATGAGATAGACGAGATAATAAAAAAGACCCAATTAGCAAGCCAGAAAATAATAGAGCTCACGAAGAGGAGCACATCCTTTGCGCCTGCTGGCTCAATAGCAAAGATGGTAGAAGCGATTCTCAATGATTCGAGAGACATAATGCCATGCTCTGCATATCTTGAGGGAGAGTATGGTTATAAAGATGTATATATAGGGGTTCCTGCTGTGCTTGGAAAGGATGGTGTGGAGAGTGTGATAGAGTATGAGCTTGATGAAAATGAGAAGGTGATGTTTGAAAGAAGCGTGACTCATGCCAAAGAGAATATAGCGAAACTGGGATTTGGAGAGATGCCGGAAAAGGTCATTGATGACACAAAAGATGTTGAGGACGAGAAGAAGAGCACTTTCGTTTCAGATAATATGGAAAACGCCATCTCAAAGATAACAGCCGATATGCAGAAACTTGGAAATGAGCCTGATCAAGGCTCTGGAAATGTGGAGAATGCAAAAGGAGAGAAAAGTCCAATATCGAGTGGTTGATTATGGGGTTTTTCGATTTTCTCAAGAAAGAGAAGAAGAATGAAGAAGTGCAGGAACCAGAGACGCTTGCTCTGTTGCTCGATGATATCATTCCGTTGGTGGATGAGAGGCTATCAGAGCAGCTTGAGCATGCCAGAACCCAGATAGATGACATTGGAAAGGACGTCGAGAAAGGAATTGAAACGCTTAAGTCGATAGCAAAAAAGATGGAGAAGACGTATTTTGAGAAGAATGACAAGACATATACCAGAATAAATATGGTAAAAGATACATGGCTCAAAAAGCTCATGCTGACCCTCAACGCGCATTCGCCAATGAAAGGCACGGATGCCGACGCAGTTGAGGAGTTTGTAAAAAACGTGCAGGGCATCATAAACGAAGCCGCTTCTACTGATGCAAGGCAAAATTACATACTGTCAAATTATTTCAAGGATGAGATGAAGCGGTTCGTATCTGTGATGAATGACACCAGGCAACTTTTGGAAAGGCTGTCATCCTTTCTTTCAGATGATAACCCGTTTATGATAGATAGCTCGATGAAGGGCATGGTGAAAGAGCTTAAAAGAAAGGCAGATGAAAGAAGCCAATGTAAGGCATCCATCAGGAAGATGGAGAACGAAACCAGGAAGCTTGATGAGATTAAGCGGAAAAGAGAGGATAATCTTGTTGCTCTGACAAAGGGGACAGATATGATGAGGCTCACATCACTTGAAAGTGCGATAGATGATGCAAGAAAGGATGCAAGCGCCCTGCGAATGAAGCTGTCAGAAGAGATTTCAGCGGTGAATAGGCCGCTAAAGAAAATAAAACATGACGCAGAAAAAGGCGAATCGAGGCTGATAGGCGAGTTTCTTAGCGCACCGCTGGACATCTGCCTTTCAGACGGCGGTGAGAGGAAGATGGAGAACATTATTTCAATAGCATCCAAAATAATCTCTGAAAAGAGAATCCAGATCTCCGACAAGGATGCAAAGAAGATATCGATGTTCTCAAAAAAGTTGCAGGATGGCGAAATAGGAAAAATGAAGGGGAAATACAAATCGATATTAAAGACCATTTCGGGCATGGAGGATGAAATGAAAGAACTCGAACCTGTTCTCAGGAGAAAGAAATCGATAGAAAATGACATCTCTGCGATGGAAGCTGAAATTGGCAGCATAAAGGACGAGATAAGCAAAAAGAAGGCAGAACTCGTTGAGATCAACAACGATATAGATGAGCTAAAAGATAAAATAGCCGATTACAGTGAAAAAAGGATAGGAATACGGCTCGAAGTGACTAAGATATAGCCCCATCCAAAGTTATTTCCTAATTTTTTTCTTCATTTTATTTAAAAACCTGCTGGTATCTGGAATCAACGATAAAAAAACGACTCCTGGGAGATATTTATGTGCAATGTTTGTTATTTTTTCTGCAATCCCTATTGAATGAGAATAAGGTTCGTAATTAGATGCTCCAAGTGTTGCAAATAAAGAGTATGCTGCAATATCTGATATTTTATCTCCTAGAGTAGCATTTTTGTCAAGTATTTTATCAATTATTCTTCCAAGAGAATATAGAGGAACTATGACCCCTCTTACCGGATGTTGAAAAAAAGAAGATATATAGGGGTGACCGTTTTGCACAAAATCACGTACTTCTGGAACATATGACACTCCCAAAGTTAAAGCCAATGCTCCCAAACTCAAGTAATTTGTAATTCTTACCATATCACGTAATGGTAGTTAAAATTTATAATATTATCGCATTGCAAAGGATTTTAAAAGATTAGTCGCATAGTGCGGGAACTCTGCGGACTTTAGTCCATAGATGGAGCTCATGTTTTATTCTAAGAATCAAAAAAAAGTAAATGGGGAGCGAAGCTGCCCCATCCACTAGTTAGCTTTAGATAGTGGTA
>JAADIF010000094.1 GCA_013151465.1 Microcaldota archaeon
ACGGCTCGTCACCGAACGAAAAAAGGAAGATTGCCCTGGAGGTTGCATTGAAGATTGCGAACGAGGATGCTGAATTCTGTCGGCGGCTTGGTGAGCACGGGGCAAAGATAATTGAAGAGATATCGAAAAAAAAGAACGGGGATACTGTAAATATCCTGACGCACTGTAACGCCGGGTGGCTTGCCTTTGTCGATTACGGGTCTGCAACAGCTCCTATCTATGCCGCATTTGAGAGAGGCATAAAGATTCATGTGTGGGTAGATGAGACGCGACCAAGAAACCAGGGAGCGCGCCTTACCGCATGGGAGCTTGGTCAACACGGCGTCCCGCACACGGTAATTGCAGATAACGTGGGAGGGCATCTGATGCAGCACGGTATGGTGGATATGGTCATAGTCGGTACTGACAGGACGACGAGAACAGGAGATGTTGCAAATAAGATAGGGACGTATCTGAAAGCTCTGGCTGCAAAGGATAACAACGTGCCTTTCTATGTAGCTCTTCCATCGTCATCGTTTGACTGGGATATTCGCGACGGCGTAAAGGAAATTCCAATAGAAGAGCGTGGAGGAGACGAAGTCAGATATATCCAGGGGCTTGCCGACGGAGAGATAAAGAAGGTTCTGCTCATGCCAGAAGGCAGCCCTGCCGCAAATTACGCATTCGATGTGACGCCGGCACGCCTCGTGACAGGACTCATAACGGAAAAAGGCGTATGCAAAGCAAATGAAGATGAAATAGTCAAGTTGCATAAATAGCGTGTAAAATGTAAAAATATCCCCACAAAGGGTAATTTTGAGCTCTCAGACAGGATAAACTTTATTAATGTTGCAGTCGTTTAATATACAACATTTAATATCATTATTATCGGATGTGGTATAGATATGCTTAAACATCTTGCAGAATTATGGAAAAAGCCCAAAGAGAATCTTGGGCAGATATGGAAAAGCCGCCTTGTCGAAATAAGGGCGGAAGGAACTGTCGTAAGGGTCGACAAGCCGACGCGGCCAGATCGCGCAAGGGCGCTTGGCTACAAGGCAAAACAGGGTTTTGTCGTCGTGCGTGCGAGAGTTCCGAGAGGAAAGAGGAAAAGGCCGAAGTTTGCAGGTGGCAGAAAGCCAAAAACGTCCGGTAGATTCTTTCCGACAGATAAATCAAAGCAGCAGATAGCTGAGGAAAAGGCTGCAAGAAAATACCCGAATATGGAGGTTCTGAACTCGTATTACCTCACGGAAGATGGAAAACACAAATGGTACGAGGTAATCCTTGTCGATACGACCCATCCGTCCGTAAAATCTGACAAGGAAAGAAGCTGGATATCATCTAAAAAACATTCCGGCAGAGCTTTCAGAGGGCTAACATCAGCCGGCAAGAAAAGCAGAAGGAAGCAGAAATAACGATAAAGCAACAGCTACTTCCTTGCTCTGTAACGTCTTTTATTCTCGATTCCGATTATTAGATGGTTTCTATCTTCGGAAATATTGTCCCGCACCCCTCGCAGGTAAACCCATTCTTTGTGTTACGCAGTGTCGTGTTAAGCCGACCGCAACGCGTGCAGGACCATATAAATACATTGCCCTGCATATTTAGGTCTTAGTATCTGGATTTAAAAAAGTTGTTTCTTATAATTTCTTGCAATTCTCACAAATATCAATGCTGCTGACCGCTTCAATATATTTGTAATCCTGGAAAATATATAAGGAGGCACCGGTAATATTACCGGTGGAATCTTTATCAAGAGAGAGATAATAGAATGCGTCCTGAAATTCTTTCTCAAATTTGTCGGTATGCCTAGAACGGATTTTGAGAAATCTTCTGCGCGCTTTATTTATAAACTCTTCGCTTCTGTCTAAGTGATTTTTCTTGAGATATAAATTGTTTAGGATTTTTTTATCACGCCTTCCAAGATTAATAGGAAACCTCAACGCTTCTTTGCTGCTGAATATTTTTAAATAAGGCTTCTTTTCCTCCCCTGTATTATGATATCCATGCAGCTCTAATACATAACAATGAAGTTTCGTATTTGAACCTTTATGATTATCTACCATAATTGACTACCTATAAATCGTAAATGTATCTCATATTTAAATGATTTATGGTTCTCTTTTCAAGCTCAGAAATAACTGCGTCCAATACGCCGACAACCTTTCTACAATTATGATATGCGCCGATTATGGGCATAAATCTATTGCCCATAAAGGGTGCGCATCATAAATGGGTAAAAAGTATAATGCGCCACTACTTGATTGATTCCTAATATAAAAATATTTTGATATTGCTGATATTTAAAATTAACTCAGAAACTAACCAAAAAGGCAATCAAAAGAAAAAATCTATTGAGATTTAGCGCGATGTATTTTTTGTCCCGAAGCATGTCCGTTGCCTTTTGATGATTCAATCAGCTCATTTACAAGTTTAACCCAGTAAGGTAGTTCGTTATTCGATTTGTCATTTTTCATGGTCATTTTATATCGAGATTTAAGTAATTCTTTATTTAGAAAACGTGCAAATTATGCTCATAATGATGCGTTTATGGACATAGAAGACAATACTCATTATGCCACCTTGAATTTTCTGACCTTTCCTCGCACCAACGCTCTCTCAAATTTAATGAGATCAATCTCAATAAGGGTCTTAAGATATTGAGAATATGTCCTTGCCGCAATTGGTTTTATCTTTAAATGCGAACACTGTTTCAGAGACATTGGGACCAAGTTAATTCTGTACCCTTATGAAAAACAGATTATGCAAAAAGCCGACTGCAAGCATAGCCATGCTCTGCATGTCTTCCCTTCTTTGGCGGATTATTCCGCCGAACCTTTCCTTGTCGGATGAACATGCCGTCTCCTGATATGTTGCCTGATACTCCTTCGTCCTCAAGAAGGAGCACAAACAGGTTATGAAGGGCCATTCTCACCTCATCATCTGAATAAAGGCGTTCGATTATCTTGTAGCTTATGGATATATTGAAAAGAGGCTTGAGGAGAATCAGTATCTCTTCCATATCCATATTACTTTTTCTCATGAGTTTTGCGAAGAGAAAAAGTGTTGTTCTCTGCACAAGGTCGAGTTCCTTATCAGGTCCTCTTTTCTTTTGGACAGTTATCATAGAAGATGCCTTTTCTATGTACTCGGGAAGCTTCTTGAGACGATCTTTTACAAGCTCTCGTTTTCTTTCCCACTCTGCATACGGATATTTCTCTTTTGAGTTTTTGTTTTCTTTTT
>JAADIF010000034.1:0-12429 GCA_013151465.1 Microcaldota archaeon
TCTCTTGAATATTTCGCTTTCTGCATCAGCACCGCAGCCAGCGATTATAACCTTCTTGTTCGGGTACAAATCGAGGAATTGTTTTACTATGGATTTTATTTTATTTTCAGTCACCGACTTGACAATGCAACTGTTAATTATGATTATATCCGCATCTTTCGCATTATCAACGGTTTCAAAGCCGCTTCCTGCAAGAAGTCCTGCCATTATCTGGCCATGATTGTAATTGGCGCTGCAGCCATAGTTTCTTATGAAAATCTTCTCCATTCATAAGAAACTATCCTGAAAACATAAAAAATATTCATCTTTTCTCAGCAATCATAAGAACTATCCTCAGATTGCTGCCGTATGCAAGAATCTTTTCGTTTGCAGTATATTTTGGTCGTATGTTCTCAATTGCAGGATTGCCTATTACTATTCTTTCGCCACCAACCGTGTCCCAGTTTTCCGGTTCAACTATCAGAAGGAAGTCATAGTTCTGTTTCAGCACCCTGCGTATTGTTTCTTCGGCCACACTTGGGGCCAGCTGAAAACATTCATCAGAACTGCAGAAACGGTTTGGCGTAAGATATGCGCATGAAAGCGTGTCAGAAACACTCATGCACGGATGACTATAGCCGGTATATGACCTTAATGATGTCAAAAGAAGGTTATGAACATACAAATTAGCATAATCCGTGTTTTTTGGTTTAATATTTGATGTAAAAAGAAAGACACCGAGCATTATAAAAAACATGATGCCAAGGACTAATACAAGCATACTCATCTGCCCTTTCAAAGGTTGGCTGATTATGTTTTTGTCATTAAGTGCATTTTCCATACAATCCCACCGTCAGTATGCCGACATCCATCGTATCGCTCATCTTCCTGTAAATGTTCACAGGCACTTCGTGAACGCATGTTTCTGTTCTTGTCTTCCTCTTCTTGCATATTTCCCATTTGTTGCAGTTTGGATATGTGGATGTATCACACTCCACATCGTTACCGCTTGAAGATGGTATCCAGACGAATGCAAACCAATTGCGCCCGACGACTTTCTTGAGTTCCGTGCAGTTTATGGTTGTCAATTTGGAGTCATCAAAAGCCGAACCGTCTGCAAACCGTGGATTGTTCAGATACGGCGTGTTGAGCATGAAACGTGTTATTATGAGCGATTGTTTGTACACGTTCTCGCTTTCCTCTGTTCTCATCCCCCCTATCTGGAACACAGACATGAGTATCATGAATGCGAATATAAGGATGATTATGAACACCATGAGCATCATATATTCCATCATATGTGCCTGTCCTAATCGCATCCCATCTCCTCCAATTTTTTCTGCTGGTCGGCTGAAGCTCTGACCTGTTCAGCAAACATTATACCGTTGAAATCATCATCATAATCTGCATCATTAAACTCGTATATCTTGCTGAGAATAGGCATAAATGTGCTGTACAGCGCCCCGCATTCCGAACGTGCTGATTTCGACTTAAGGAGCTGAAGTTCGTCATATTTTAATTTAGCGGCAACTTTCAGCTGTGTAAGATACATATTATTTTTGTATTTCAGAAACTCCTCTCCTCCAAGCACAAGGGCAAGAATATCAAGTCCGTCCCTGTATGAGTATTCTTTCAGGTTACCGCTTACGTTTGTGTACATCTTGCCCCAATAGGGACCTTTCGGCACGATCAGCACGCCCTTACTGAAATCCGAAAGCTCGTTTGCGATTATTATTACCTTTTTATCCTCGCCATCTATTTCATCAATACATTCGTCTTCATAATCGATCATTGTTTGTATGAATGGTACATTCTCCATGAAAATATCACGCTTCCATTTATTCAGATGAAAATAGAATGTCTCATTGCAACCGAAGCCGAATGTTATTACGGGTTCAATATTCTCTGTGTCTGAGAAGGCGCCGGTTATCATCTTGATTGTGTCCCACACGTCATTTGAGTTTGAAAGGGGAACATATATTACTGTTGTTTTCGGAAGAGCTATAACATAATCAAATTTCCACCAATCTATATCCATCCTTGCTCTTGTTATCGAGAGTTTTCTCCCTTTAACAAAAAAAAGCGGAACATAACCAAAATCCACAGTCCCTATGCTCGTTACGAGTTGTGGCGGCCGGAAGACCTTTATCGATTTGAAAAGATCACCATCAATTGTAAAATTTGCAGGGATTCCGTTGACATATACATCGCGCACCGTTTTCTCAAAATCCCTCAGAACAGTCGCCTGCTTTTTGGCGGTGTTAACGTCCATATAGGAAGTAGCGAAATTATACACCATAATTATTATAAACGCTGAGAAAACGATGCTCATCACTATCTTTATGGCTCCGAAAGCGTCCATTTCGACATCCTCATTCTCCTATGCTGACGACTCTTCCCTTATTCTCAAGCCAAAGCGTCTTTCCTGAAGTTATGCAGAAGTTTTCATCTGGCACAAGATAATCTATTTTCCTGCCTATGGGCACATTCTTGTCTTTTTCATAAACGAGAAGATTATAGTCATTGTTTGTTATCAACCTCTCTACAATATTATCAAGCTCCCAGTTCTCTGTGGGGTTTGAATCGGGATTGTTTCTGTCAACAAAACATATTTTCTCCACAGTAGAAGGCACGGTAAATTCAAACTTCTGTTCGCTTCCCATCGACATCGTGGCCACGCTTGAAACAGCATCGTCGAACTTGTTTAGCTTATTATAGAAAGCTGTCTGCGTATTTATGTTTGTCAGGTCGCCCATTTGCCTCGTACCGAAGAACAAAACAACCATAATGATTATTATAGCGAATAACAACGCAAAAATCATATTGACATTCATAGCAACACCTCTGAATTACTATTTAGAGCAACTATAATAAATAGAAAAAGAAGGGATTATTTTGCGGTAAGCGTCAATGTTTTTGTCTGACCCCAGTTTGTACTCTCTCTTGTGCATTCGCTCCATTCCATATCTTTGCAGGCGACTATATCATACATATAATCGCCCTTCTTTATCGTATCTGGGAAATTCATGGTTATGTCCCAGTATCTCTTTTCGTTCGGAAGGACCTTGTACTTGTTTTTTATGTATGTGACCCATGACAGCATATCGTTTTTGAGTTCGTCGCAGCTCTCGAAATCATTACATTTGTAATTGCTTATTATTCCGCTGTCAGCTGTTCCGGGGAAGACGCGTATGACAAACGTATGTCCGGTGGCGTCATCAGCGTCGTTCTTGATTCCGGCAGAAAGCTTTACGCCTTTTCCCGGATCGAGTTTATAATATGATGGAGATACATCAAAGTTTGTCTGGCTGTTATCGAATGTGTTTGCAAGCTGGCTTTTTGCATTCTGTGTCAGATCATCTGTCATCGTTCCGAAGCTGTTGAAAACGCCACGTATCCACATTATTGACAATGTCAGAAGTATGACAGCAAATATAAGCCCTATGATAAAACCTAAACTAAGCTGAAAAGCACCTTTCTTATTTCTTTTTCCTACCACAAATACACCTCTCAATCCCGTTAAAGCCCATTAAGGCTTCGAAACCATATATATTGTATTATTTTGTCGGAGCTCATATAAAAATAATTCAAGCTGATATAGTTAATGGAATATGTGTTTTATCCAACTCTCCCTTTCCTTTTTGTATCTGTAGAATTCATATGCTGCTATGGCAGTGAAAACCGCTTGAAGGGCTATGAAAATTTCATCGGCCAGGTATATGCTGTATACCTCCAAAAATATGCCGCCGAACATGTATAAGAACACTTGCTGGCGACGGGTCCTTGAAAGAAGCCCGCCTATTATAAAGAGTAAGCCGATCGCGCCTATCGCTTTAAACAAATAGAACATATAATTATTAAATATTAGGTTAGTTATAACTTTTGATCTTTCCGAAATCGGAAAAAAGAGTTTTTTTCATATTCTTGTTATATATGGCAACTGCCGGATGAAACAATACAAGAAGTTTTCCCCTGAAGATATCGTTGTCAACACCGAAAACGGTTCCATGGCATTTTGATATCGGTAAGCGCTTAAGCGAGAACATGTCAAAAAAATACTCCATTGAATGCCTTCCCAGCGCCACAATAAGTCTTGGCCGGACCAGATTTATCTGCTTTAGGAGAAAGGGAGAACAAGCTGACTTTTCCGATTTCTTTGGGTCCCTGTTATGCGGAGGCCTGCATTTCACGATATTCGTGATATAAACATCATCTCTTGCAAGTCCTGTGTTTTCCAGCATCTCGTCAAGAAGCTTTCCGCTGCGCCCGACAAAAGGAAGTCCTGCCTTATCTTCGCTAGCGCCCGGCGCCTCCCCCACAAGCATTATTTTTGCATTCTTGCTTCCCGAACCTATCACATAGTTTGTTTTGCCCTTCCACAAGTCGCAGCGCCTGCATATGCTTATCTCTGAGATCATCTTTTCCCATGAAAGGTTTCCGGCCATAATATTTAAGAAGGGTTTTGGAATTTAATATTCATGGAAGGTGAAATGAGAGTTCGTATCCTCATTGATAACAGAGAAAGTTCATCCGGCATCATCAGGTTATTTGAAAATATGGGGATATCGATAAACGTGACCCGTCTCGATATTGCAGATTATATATGTTCTGCTTCTGTTGGTATAGAAAGAAAGACCGTGCATGATTTCATTTCATCGATAAAGGACGGACGCCTTTTTGATCAACTCTCGAGGATGAAAGAGATTTTTGAAAAGCCTATTCTTCTCATAGAAGGTGATACAAAATTCCTTAGAAACGGAAAACATATCAACGCAAGCGCTGTAAACGGTGCATTCTCATCGATAGCTTCCGATTACAACATTCCTATCATATGGACTTCTGATAGGAAAGAAACAGCCGAACAGATTTACTGGATTGCAAAAAGGGAACAGGAGAATAAAAAAAGCCTGCCTGTCGCGAGAGCTACGCAAAAAATGAGGACAACAAAAGATATGCAGGAGTTTCTCATTTCGGGTCTTCCGGAAATAAACACCGAGCTTTCAAAGCGTCTGCTTTCTAAATTCAGGACACCCTATAATGTTTTCAATGCAGATATCAAGGATCTTACGGAAGTTGAAGGTGTAGGCATCGAAAGGGCTAAAAGAATATATGAGGTATTGCACATTGATTATGATTAACCGCATAAGCTCTTTATTGTTTTTTCTTCGCAGGAGCCTGCACAACAAATCTTTATCGTATTCTTTGTATCTATCCTTCCACCATCGGAAAGGCCAAGCATAATCGTGTTGTTTCCTTTTTTAGTTGCATTAATTTCTTTTACAAATTTTCCATTAAGGGAAATACTGCAACTGAGAATAGACGTTGTCTCAAACATGAGTTTTAATGAGGCTTCGCAACCACACTCATCGTAAGGATAATTTGGACATTCAATCCTTCCGGTCTTTGTGCTGTATGCAATGCCATCTCTGCATAATGCACATTCAAACTCCTTCCACTCTTCAAAAGAGTCCCATAGGTTCAGATCGGCCATATTCATATAGCCGAAAGTGTTTATTTTCACATCTTCACCTTTATTATCAGAAAAGATACATCCAGATAAGCTGAAAGTTACCAAAATGGCTACAAAAGCAAAAATCTCCATAATATATTTCTCAGGCATGAATTGTGATTGTTTATGTGAAATAAAACGTTTATTGCGCCTTTTGTATACAGGCGTTTGCAAACTCCCTGAAAAGCGGATGTGGCTTTAACGGCCTCGATTTGAATTCAGGATGAAACTGAACACCTATCATGAATGGATGGTCCTTAATTTCCGCTATCTCAACAAGATTTTTTTCCGGATAAACGCCGGAGATGACAAAACCCTTCTCTTCCATCATCTCCCTGTATTTGTTGTTAAACTCATACCTGTGGCGGTGGCGCTCGCTTATCTCGGATGTGCCGTATGCTTTGGCCGCTTTCGTCCCCCCTTTAAGAACGCATGGATATGCGCCAAGGCGCATGGTCGCCCCGAAATGCCTCTTTTCCATATGTTTTTTCTGCTCATCCATTATATGTATGACGGGATGGGGTGTTTTTGGGTCAAGCTCCTCTGAATTTGCGCCATCAAGACCGCACACGTTTCTTGCAAACTCTATTGACATTATCTGCATGCCTAAACATAAACCAAGATACGGGATCTTGTTTTTCCTTGCGTATTCTGCTGCAAGAATCATGCCTTCTGTCCCGCGCTTCCCAAAACCCCCCGGAATTATTATGCCATCAACATCATCAAGTTCTTTCAAGAGCTCTTTGTCCGTTTCGTATTTTTCTGAGTCCATCCAGATTATTTCCGGCTTTCTGTTATGAAACCACGAAGCGTGCTGGACAGATTCTATGACAGAAATATATGTATCCCTGCATGACTTGAAATTGAAGTACTTTCCGACGATGCCTATCTTCACCGTCTCTTTCAGGTTTTTTATCTTTTCTGACAGTTCCATCCAATCCTTCATATCCTTTGTCCTTGGCTCAAGGCCCATGCTCTTCAAGAATGTCTCACCGAGATGTTCCTTCTCGAAATTTACGGGCACATCATATATCGAATATACATCAGGGGCAGATATTATCCTTTCCTTTGGAAGGGAACAAACTATGCTGATGGTGTTTTTTATGTTCTCTGCAACGGGCTCACTTGCCCTGCATAATATAAAATCCGGGCTTATTCCAGCGGAATTGAGGGTGCGAATCGCATATTGTGTGGGTTTTGATTTCTGCTCGCCAAGAAGCGGAGGCGTCGGCAGATAACTCACCATGACGAAAAAGACATTGTCAGGATCCTTCACCTTCATCATCCTGGCGGCTTCAAGAAAAAGCAATAATTGGTATTCCCCAACAGTCCCACCGAATTCCACTATCGTTATTTCAGAATCGTTCTTTTCCTGGCAAAGTTTTATTCTTCTTATAATCTCATTTGGTATGTCGGGGACAACTTCAACATCTTCACCCTCATATTCAAGGTTTCTTTCGCGCCTGATGACTTCCTGATAGACCTGGCCTGTTGTTATGTAATTATCATGCGTGCATATCTGATTCGTGAACCTCTCGTAATTTCCGAGATCCTGATCGGCTTCTATACCGTCCTCACCGACAAAAACCTCCCCGTGTTCAGCAGGCCTTATAGTTCCTGCGTCTATGTTGACATACATATCTGCCTTGATGTTTGCCACCTTATAGCCCTTCGACTGAAGAATCTTTCCGATAGAAGCTGCGGCAACGCCCTTGCCCACAGAAGACATCACGCCTCCTACAACAAAAATGAATTTTTTAACTCCAGTCTTGCTCGAACCCGAAGAAATATTATCATCTGCCATAACGTATTATTGTCATAACGTATAAAAATTTTAGTTGCGACAAATTATAAAGGCACCCATTTTGAAACTAACAACAACTAGTTTTTGTTTGTTCTGTTGATTAAAATATCGTCAACAGATGCACTTCTGTCAAGCTTGCATGCCTCGACTATTATATGCGCGATATCTTCCGACTCCATGAAACCGCCAATATCGTAGTTTTTGAACCTAACAAAAAGGCTCGTTTTTATGCCCCCGGGATAGATGCCCATTGTCCTTATGTTGTATCCGTTCAGCTCATGCCTTATGCTGTCAGTGTACCCTTTCATCGCAAACTTTGTCGCGCAATAGAGGCTAAAGTTCTTTCTTCCGGAAAGCCCTGAGTTCGATATGATGTTTATTATCTGGGCAACTCCTGCATTTTTTAGGAGAGGGAGCATCTTTTGCGTAAGAAGAATGTGGGAGAAGACATTAAGCTCAAATATCTTTCTCATTTCATCTTCAGTATTCTCCTCTACAGGTTTTATTATTATCATGCCTGCATTGTTAACAAGAATATCAAGCCCTTCTTTTGCGGCATCGAAAAGATCGTTTCTTGTTTTTACCGCTGTTATATCACCAGAAACAATGGTGCACTTTGCACCGTTTTTCATGCACTCGTCTGCAACTTCCTGAAGTTCTTTTTCGCTCCTTGCGTTGAGAATGAGATTGCATCCTTCAGTGGCGAATTTCAATGCCATTGTCTTTCCAAGCCCCTTGCTTGCGCCTGTTATAACCACCGTTTTTCCTCTCAGGTTCATGTTTTTGCTTTGATTTTTATGTTTTTTAAGCTTAAAGTGTTAAATTTTGTCTATGTATCAGCTTACGGATGAAGGGAAAAAATACCTGAAAGAGGGCTTTCCGGAAAAGCGCCTTGTTTTGGCAATAAAGGATGAACTCGGCATAAACGATGCGAGGAAAGCTATTGATGATTTTAACATAGGCCTCATGTGGGCAAAAAAGAATGGATGGGTAAAAATAGAGAAAGGAAAGATAATTCCTATATCAAAGCCCGAGGAAACTGATTATGAAAAGGCGCTTGAAATGATTTTAGAGGGAAAAGAGCCCGACGGCGAGATGACGGCGCTCCTTCTCAAAAGGAAGCTTATCGTGGAACAGAAAAGCACTGCGTTTGATGCCGCGCAAAAGCTTATAGGAAAGGCGGTAACGGCCCTTTCACCGGAACTCATCAAGACAGGCCTCTGGAAAGAGGTGAAGATAAAGCCATACAATGTGGAGGCAGTCGGAAAGAGAATATATCCCGGAAAAAGGCAGCCGTATGCGGCATTTATCAACGAGATAAAAAACAAGCTTCTTGAGCTTGGATTTGTTGAGATGACAGGCCCGACGATAGAAATGGAATTCTGGAATTTTGATGCGCTTTACCAGCCGCAGAACCATCCTTCAAGAAGCTGGACGGAAACATACAACATAAAAGGTGACAAAAAAGGGAAACTCCCGCAAAAAATTATTGTCGAACAGGTAAAGGCTGCTCACGAAAACGGCGGGGGAACGGGCTCTACCGGCTGGAGATATAAATGGAGCGCAGAAAAGGCTGCAAAGCTTATGCCAAGAGCACATGATACTGCAATTTCTCCAAGGTATCTTTCTAAGGGCGTGAAAGTTCCGGACAAATATTTCAGCCTGGTAAGATGTTATCGGCCCGATGTCATTGATGCAACACATGGTGTCGAATTCAACCAGTGCGGCGGCTTCATAATTGATGAAAGCCTTTCTTTCAGAAATCTTCTTGGAGTTCTCAAGGATTTCGTGATGGATGTGACCGGCGCCGAAGATGTGAGATTCTATCCTGATTATTATCCATTCACCGAGCCTTCTGTCCAGATATCCGCAAAGCATCCCGAGTTGGGATGGGTTGAACTTGCGGGAGCCGGCGTTTTCAGGCCGGAACTTACAGAGCCGCTGGGCGTAACTCAGCCTGTCATTGCATGGGGATTTGGCATAGATCGCCTTGCAATGTACAAGCTCGGGATAAAGGATATAAGATACCTGTTTAGTGATGACATAAAATGGCTCAGGGAGAAGACAGTGATGTGATATGCCGACGCTTGATGTTTCATACAGGGACCTTTGCAATCTTATCGGAACAAGAATAGGTGAAGAAGAGCTGAAAAACAGAGCCATAATGTTTGCAAAGGGCGAGATAGATGAGATTGATGGCGATGAGCTGAAAATAGATGAAAAAGATACAAACCGCCCGGACCTCTGGAGCACTGAAGGCATAGCAAGGGAGATAGCCGGAAGGTATGGAAAGGAAGGTCTTCCTGAATACAAAACGGAAGCCTCGGGCCTTGTCGTGAAGGTTCATGAAAGCGTGAAGGATGTGCGCCCGCTCACGGTCTGCGCGGTCGTAAGAAATCTCACAATAACAGAAGATGTTCTTATCCAGATAATCCAACTTCAGGAAAAGGTCGCAGGGACATACGGAAAGAACAGAAAGGACGTGGCGATCGGAATTTATGATTACAACAAGATAAAGGGGCAGATTCATTACAAGGGCTATAAGCCGGATGAATTGTCTTTTGTCCCGCTTGAATTTGACAGGGAGCTTAAGCTTTCAGAGATCCTGAAAGAGCATCCGAAAGGTAAAGAATTTGGTCATCTTCTTGAAGGAAAGGACAGATACCCTGTTTTCATTGATGATGCCGGAAATGTCCTTTCCATGCCGCCCATAATAAACTCAAATTACACGGGAAAGGTGACAGACAACACGACTGATGTCTTTATAGAATGCAGCGGTTTTGATATTGATGTCCTTATGCCGGCATTGAATGTCATCGTCTGCGCGCTTGCAGACAGAGGGGGGAAGATAGAAACAGTTGATGTTGTGTACGGGGATAAAACAATCAAAACTCCCGACCTTGCACCAAAGTCGATTGTCGTGAGAAAGGACTATATGAAGCAGATAACAGGCCTTGACTTGGACGATAAAGAAATGGAGAAACTTCTCAAGCAGGCAAGATATAATATTGCAGAAAGCACGAAAACTGAAATAAAAGTTGAGTATCCAGCATACAGGCAGGACATAATGCACGAGAGGGATGTGATAGAGGACATGCTCATATCCCTCGGATACAATGAAATAGAGCCGGAACCTGTGAAGATGATCACAAAGGGCGCTCTTCAGCCTATGCACATATTCTCAAACAAGATCGCCGAGGTTATGATTGGCCTTGGCATGCAGGAAATCCTTTCATACACGCTCACGAATAAGGAAAACCTTTTCACGAAAATGGAAACAAAAGAGAAGGATGTATGCGAGCTTGAAAATCCTGTAAGCGCGAACTGGTCCGTGTTCAGGAACGCACTTCTTGCCGGAATATTAGAATTCTTCTCAAAAAACAAGCATCACGAACTTCCGCAGAAAATTTTCGAGATTGGCAATGTTATCATTCCGGATGACTCGGCTGAAACGGCCTACCGGGATGTGCAGAAACTTGCATGCGGGATAACGGCAACAAGGGTGACATACGAGGAGATATCATCCGTCCTGGATGCGTTCATGAGGACATTGGACATCCCGTACAAGCTCAGGACAAAAGACAACCCTTCTTTCATAAAGGGCAGATGCGCTGAAATTCTCATTGATGGAAAAAGCGCAGGTTTTGTCGGTGAGATTCATCCTCAGGTCTTAAACAACTGGGACATCGAGAACCCTGTGATAGCGTTCGAGATTGATATCGATCTGGTTTTTCAGAACAAATACTCCAAAAACCGTTAACTTAATTGAAAATCTATTAATTCCATGCACAGGTTATGATAAGGCGTGACTGATTTTTTTTATTTCAATATAGAGAAACTTACTTATGGAACTGTCAGAATTTGTCAAGACGCTTCCCGTGGGGGAAATAAAGAACATTTCGTATCTCAATAAAGGCTTCCAGAATACCATATATCTTATTGATGCATCCAAAGGGTTCTTCTGCCTGAGAATCTACAACAAGAATAAGAAAGCGCATATAAGCTATGAGGTTTCCGTGTTGGGCTTATTGAAGGGCATGAAGGTGCCAGAACCTGTCAGTGTCGATGGGAAACGCATAATAAGGTTCAATGATAAGTATGCAATCCTGTACAAATACATCCCCGGAAAGCATTTGAAGAGGGTCACAGAGAAACAGCTCATGCAGATTGGGGAATTTCTTGCTGAATTCCACAAAAGGGTAAGAAATTTTCAATGGAATAAATACAGATACAAATGGTATGAGATACCGGACTGGAAGATAAGAAAATACGCAGCATACTCAAGAAAAAGGAAGGTCAAATACATAGAATACCTCCCGGACGTCATCAAAGGCCTGAAGGCGAACAGGCTCGATGAAAGGTTGCCGAAAGGTCCTATCCATGTGGATTTGAGCATCAACAATGTGCTGTTTCACAATGGCGAATTGAGCGGTGTCCTGGATTTTGATAACTCGTACATAGGCCCATTTATTCTTGACCTTGGGAAGACAATCATGTTCTTTGCAACGACAAAGAGAGGCAGATTCAACCTGAAAACTGCCTTAATTCTGTATAAAGCATATACAAGGAAAAGAAAAATGACAAAACTTGAATATAAGGAGCTGTACAAGGCAATAAAATATGCTTTTTTGAGTCATATTTTCGTAGATTATTACATGAGAGCAATTGAATTGACCACAGATGAGTATTTCGGGTTCATCATCAATGAACTGTACGCCTCGTACAAGACTATTACGCTTTCTGAAAAGGATTTTTATAGGTTCTTCAAAGAATGAGTACTCTTATTAATATTACCTATAAGTAATAATTATGTTATATTTTAAATCGTGGGTAGATAAGAGTATATTAATCGGTCTCGATATAGACGGGACGCTTGTAGATACGCTTAAAAAACAGGCGGTGGCAACCGCTAATTTCCTGAATGGGCATGGAATGGATAAAGAAATAGGCCCGGATTGGGTAAAGGAGAACATATATCATATGAGCGTTCCTCAGAGAATAGATTATTTACAGAAGGCATTCGAATTTGAGGTTCGGGATAAGGAAGAGGCGTTCCGCTCTTATGTGGATTATCTTGTCAATGCATCTACATATGGCAAAGTCATCAAAGGCGTGCCGGAAATACTGGAAGAGTTCA
>JAADIF010000034.1:12504-18452 GCA_013151465.1 Microcaldota archaeon
TTGCACTCATAAAAGATGCAATGGGCGGTGAAAAAACCGAATTTCGTTTGGTTTCTTTGGAGGATGTGTATATGGACGGCACATATAAAACAAAGCCCCACTGGCTGCCGATGAAAATCGCGTATGAAAGGACGGAGCACAAAGCGGGCCCGACCCTTTATGTCGGGGACACTGAAAACGATATGGAATTTGCAAGGTCGGTCAACAAACATTATAAACAAAATATATGCAAATCTTGTTTTGTTGAAAACACATATCCGAGGAGTGTTCTTGGCGAAGGGGCAGATTTCTATTTCAAGAACATGCAAGAATTGTATCGATCTCTAAAGGTTAATTTTTACTGATATTATTATTGTAATCGATTGTGTGTATTGCATGTTATCCTAAACTAATCCAAAAAAATTGATGACCCATAAAACCACAATTACAGCCGAGCCCCAACCAAAAAAGCTTATCCACGGCGGTTTGTCTTTGTTGTAGTACTCCCAACATTCCAGCTGTGTTCCCACTGTTTCTATTATAAGTCCGGCTGCGCCCGCTACCAAGTAAATCGTGACGTAATATGTGGTTTTTAGGAAAATTAATGAATAGAGAACAAGGGCAATCCCCGTTCCGTTGAGTATTATGCTGAAAATTATAAAATGAGTGCGCGCTTTTTTTCTTTTAACGAATATGTGCTCTAACAATTTCATAATAGTTATTTTGCGTTTCATTCATAAAAAATATTCTCTTCATCTTCGTGTATGTTCTTTCTTGTTATCATCAGCATTGATATTATGATAATGAGAGCGCCAAGCATCTGGCCTGCAGTCATCACACTTCCATGCAGAACATAGTCTAGCGCAACTGCGGTTATCGGGAATGCAAGCTCATATATTGTTGCATTTGATGCCATCACACGCTTCAGCCCGTAATAATAGATAAATATTGCAGTTCCTCCTGTCGTGAGGGCTATAATCACAAGTGTCGTTATATCACCGGCATCAACAGATGTGATGCCCGCGATGCTTCCCGTCAGAATTATTATTGCAAACATTATAAGTGATGTCAGGCCGAAGCGAACGTATGTCGCTGTCCTGAAACTTGCAATATTTACGACTTTCTTACCTACGGCAGTGCACGATCCCCATGAAAATGCCGCAAGAAGTGAAAGGCCTGCCGCAAGCGGCAACATGTTTCCAACAAACACAGGCTGCTTAAATCCGAATGTTATGAGATAACTGCCCACAATTGCAAGAAATGCCCAGCCGTAGAATTGCTTACTGGGGCGCTCCTTTAGAAGGATGGCAGCGATAAATATTGCAAACAGCGGCTGGAGCTTCTGCAGTATGAGAATAACTGACAAATTGTGGAAATTTACAAGGAAGAGTGCCTGCGTTATTGCCATGGTTCCTATAGCGCCGCCAAAGAGTGCTATCCAGAAAAAATATGCCCAATCAAGTCGTTTTATCTTTCTTATAACGTCAATTTCCCGAAAAAGGAATGCCGTCATCAAAAGAAATGCTATGAAATGCTCCAGGAAAACGACAATAGTTACATCAAGATGATAAAGAGACGGCCTTAGGATGATACCGTCAACCCCCCAGAGGAATGCAGCGAATGAAACGGCAATCGCCCCTATCAGGGAACCTGTTCTTTTTTCAGATACCTTCATTTATTTCAACCTCTGCTTTCACTTCGTCACCATCGCTAATGCTTAGCTTTCGCCTGAGGCAGAAAGGCGATATTATCTCCATTATGTTGAAAGGGTGATGACTTCTGTCAGGAATCACGACTGCGCACTTCACTCCATCAATTGTTGCAGGAAAGCATTTCAGGGAGCCCAGTACCCTTCTGCCCTGAACGAATCCGGGAATCGTTATCCCCCTTGCAGCACGTATCTTTTCTTTCTGCCTTATCGATGTCATATCCGTGAGTTTTATGTTAAGTGTTCCAGGGTATGGCCGAAATCCCAGTTTTCTTTTCACCTCACGGGCATACCCTGCTATGCTCATATAATATTTGCCATCGCCAATGCCTGTAACAACAATACCTTTCAGCGTTACCTTCCCTTTCCTGTTGAGCGCATATTCTATCTCGCTCTTTATGTTTCTCAGATGCCTTTCTCCTTCAGGTGTTATCTGGATAAGATACCCTTTGATTCCGCTTTTGCGAAATATCAGACCGCCCTTCTCCATTTTTATGAGCCATCTGCTGACATTCTGCTGTGATTCTCCCAAATCATTTCCGATTTTTGATGTCGTGAGAGGTATGCTTGTTGCAAAAGCCCCTTTTTTTCCGAGATAAATCAGGATGTCCAGCTCATTCATCGTTAGAAATTATCTTACATAAATTTAAGTATTTCACCAATTTTTTTGTAAAGATGAAAAAATAGATTTTTATAAGAAAAGAAGAAGATTTGAAACGTTCATTTAAGCCAGCCGAAAAGTGTATGGGTTAAAGAGCGCCGCGGGGTGTATTCCTCGCCTATGAGCTGTGCTGCTATCGCCCTGAAATGCTGGGCAGCAAGCGATTTGGGGGAGTGGACAACCACAGGAGTTTTTGCCGCAATTGATTTGTGGACGGCTTTATCCTCCGGAACCTTTCCGATAACAGGGATGCCGAGAAAATCTTCCACCTCTTCGGATGCCATCTCTGAAGGATGGTTCATTATCCTGTTAAGCACAACACCTATCGGGGTTGTTTCATGTTTTGTTGCAAGCGTGTTAAGTTTGAGAGCGTCAGTTACTGCCGGAAGGTTTGGATTTGTAACGGTGAGCACTTCATCTGCCGCTCTAAGGAACTGGACCGTTTCCTTTCCAAGCCCTGCCGCCGTATCTATAAGAACAAAATCAGCTATCCCCGAAAGTTTGTATAACATTGACTCGACCGCCTTGTTGCGGGACCGCTTTACCTCCCTTATTGATATGTCAGCAGGAATTATCCTGAAGCCATGCTCATGATAGAGCAACGCATCATTGACATCGGCGACGCCTTCGAGTATGTCATGAATCGTCACCGGATAAAGAGAAACACCCAGATGCAACCCGAGATTTGATGTTGTAAGGTTGCCGTCAACAGCTATAACATTCTGCCCGTATCTTGCAAGCGCAGCAGAAAGGTTTGAAACAAGCGTTGTCTTTCCGACTCCGCCCTTGCCAGAAGCAACAGCAATTATTCTGCCCATGGATATAATTTGTGCCTGAATCGTTATAAATGTTAAAACGGACCCGGAGGGATGTGCGAGGGAAAGATTCCTTCGGAATCATTGAAACCTTTTCAATACCATATGGTTATGGATCTTTTCCCTTTCGAACCCCCGACCCCTTGCTTAGGAGGCAAGTGCTCTATTGCTGACCCTTCGCAAAGGCGCACCTTGCACGTAGGGTTTCCAAACTGAGCTACGGGCCCATTCCAATTAATGATAGCAGGAATTGTATAATATTTCCGATCCAGCCAGTTTCATGTGTTTTTCCTGCCGCCATGCCTGTGGGCATTGCATTATATTCCTTCTTTTCTTTTAAATTTATAACAGGCAATGTTTTATTTGCCATAATATTGAATTTTCTGCGTGATGTGATATTGGCAACAGTGCTATTCAAAACAACGCTCTCGTTTGAAATGAGAACAAACGAATAAAGCCCTTCTGCTTTCGTTTCAAAGATAAAGGGAACAGCGTCTTCTCTGAGCCCTTCCGGTGTTGTTATAAGCACACTGCAACCCGAACAATCAGAGCTTCCCGCAATAACTATGCTTTCGTTCTTCTCGTTCCAGACAACATCAAGAGAGCAATTTTTCTGCTCGGTCCGAGACTTCTTTGCTTCATGTCCTTTCACGGTTATGCTGAACGTCCGATCCGTTTTCTTTCCGTTTATTACCTCTCTTATCCGCAAGCTGTATGTTCCTGGAACAGTATCATCCTTTATCATGTTTTTCAGCGTCACAATTTTTCCCGAATTTGGAGAAAGCGTAAAATCCTTCCTGTTTGCAGTCCACCCGCCCTTCCACGTCCCGTTTGAAAAGCCAAAAGAGTGAAGCTTTCCTGCGTCAAACACATAAGAGTAGACGGAAACGTTTGCGGTCTTTTCATCTTCATTTCGAGTATTGACCAAAACCTCAAACTCATCTCCTGCAAAAACAACTGAAGGATATTTTATGTCTTTTTGATCTACCGCTCTATCATCTGTTATGACGGTTTTGCGTGAAGAGGAATGATATGAGCATTTTTTCTCATCTGCGCAAAAAATTCCATCGCCATTTCTAATAAATGTCTGAAAACTTTCCGAGATGTATCTTCCCTTATCCTCTTCAAGATATGCACGAACCACTCCCCTGTAAGATCCGCTTTCATATCTTCCGTCGCAGTTTGGGGTTATAAAGAGCGGGAGCGAAAGATAATAGTGGCGGCCTCTTTCGATTTGAAGGTGCATCGCTGTTTTCGCGTCATACACTCTGGAACGAAGCGCTGAAAGGTCAAAATCCACGGAGGGGTATTTTGTTTTGCCATTGCCATGATATTTGTTTATGTAGGCAACAAAGATTGCATCGTCTGCTTTCCTATTGCCGGAATAAAAATCAACTGTTATCGAGCGGATTTCCCCGAACCTGATTTCTGAAGGGCTGCGGATGACTGTTATGTTTTCCTCTCCCATATCTTCTAAAGCGTCCACTGAAAAGTATGAGTATGAATATCGTCTTGATTTATTGAGCGTTGCTTTTGCGTGAATCTTGTAATACCCGCTTATCGTTTCGTTTGTTATGTTAAACGTGGCATTGAAATGAGCAAACGAAAGGGGCGCAAGGCTTTGCTTTTTCTCTTCCATAACAGCAACATCTTTCCAGCCTGATTTTGTCTTTCTTTTAAGTAAAATGCGAATTGTAAGACTGGCATTGCTTTCAAGGCCGTTATATGCATACACAGGAATGACCAGAGTGTCACCTTCTGTATATGTCCTGTTCTCGGCATATGCTTCTATGCCAAAGTCATTTTCCTCTATGAGGCCGATAGTTGCATATGCTTCATTATCGGATAAATTGCTGTCCTCGCATAGCGGCAGGAGTTCTGCTGCGATTTGGTAGATTCCGTAATCGGGAAGCTTCAATGAATATGCAAAGCTTTCATTTTCTGGAAAAATATAATCATTTTCAACTTTATGCGTGAACATATTCTGCCATGAAATGTTGATAATAGAGCCGCCTGTGAAATTTGTTATTTTGAGAAAGACATTCGCATTCTTTCCGATGCATGTTGCGTTTGCTGTTATGTTTATTGACTGAAAGCAGGAAGAGCTATCTTTTTCCAGGAAAGTTTCCGCAATTTTGCAGACGTTATCATTTTCAGGCACGGGGTCAATTGCGATCTCCCCGGCAGCGCTTATGTTTTTTATGATACCGCATATCTCATACGCGCCTTCATCAAGCTTAAGCTTTCCTGTTCCGCTTGCCGTGTATGAGTTTATTCCACCTTTTGTGAAATTGAAATATGTTGTCTTGTTTGTCTGCATATTTCTCATGTAGAAATCAACAAACACTGAAATGTCTTCCCTCCTGCCGGTTTTATGATCGTTATTTCTTATCATGAATATGTTTTCGTGTTCAATATATGGGAGCAATTTGTCTTCCATGTTGAATTCTATCTGCATATCAAAAAGGTTTCCAAGCCGTACAGTTTCATTTTCTGAAACCGTGAAATTCTCTTCATATGAACTGCCGTTACATAGCGCCCTTATTTTCAATTCCTCTGATGACGCGACGGGAAAACGCAAAAAAACGGGCCCCTCTGTCATTTCAAAGAATTGGGGATCGTAACGATGCATAAGAACAGAGCCATTGTATATTTCGATAGGTCCGCTTTCATTGGCACAGAAGAACTCGACGATCCCCGAATTATTATCCGGAATAAGCAGAGCACGTCTAATATCATATTCATATGTTTCATTGTCAGTCAAAATCCCCATTTTCAGTAAAAT
>JAADIF010000087.1 GCA_013151465.1 Microcaldota archaeon
AAGGATAATACATTAAAAAAATATAAGAATAATGATATTGTTCATGGTGGAGCGTATATAATGAGAAGCGGGAAGGATTGCAGAATCAATAAATAACTTTTTATATCCCAAAAATTATTCTAACTGTTGATGCATATATGAAAACGGGAATTATCTTTTCTGTGGTTTTGTTATTCGGTCTTATGCTCGCGCTTCCGGGTTGCACGCAAACCGGATATGAGAGACCATCTAACGATAAAATAGAGGTATTTGTGAGCATACTGCCCCAGGCAGAGTTTGTAGAAGCGATAGGTGGTGAACACGTAAATGTTCATGTTATGATACCTCCCGGTGCAAGCCCGGCAACATACGATCCTTCTCCGTCATCACTTGCAAAGCTTTCGGAGGCCGATGTCTATTTCAGGATAGGTTATATTCCATTCGAGAAAGCCCACATGAAGGCGATAGAAAGCGTTAATCCGTCTATGAAGATAGTAGACACTTCGAATGGAATAAATCTGAGATACGAAGAAAACGGAGGGGTCGACCCGCATATATGGCTTTCACCAAAACTTGTTGAGAAGCAGGTAGAAATTATAGCAAGAACTCTCAAAGATCTGAACCCCGATAACGCAGGTGAATATGAGAAAAATAAAGATGCATACATCTTGCGTCTTGAGAAGCTTCATGAAGATATAGCAGATGCCACAAGTTCGATGAAAATAAGAAAATTCATAGTATTCCACCCTTCATGGGGTTATTTTGCAGACGAGTTTAATCTTGAGCAGATATCAATAGAGGTTGATGGAAAAGAACCGACTGCATCAAAACTCAAGGAACTTGTCAACATCGCAAAGGATGAAGGGATACATGTAATCTTCTATGAACCACAGTTCTCTAAAGAAAGTGCAGAAACCATCGCAAAGGAGATAGGTGGAAAAGTAGTTCCAATTGATCCGTTGCCAGAGAATTACATTAGAAGGATGAAAAATATAGCGAATATATTTTCGGGAACATTTAATGAAACCTAATCTTTTTAGATAAAGTTTCACCATTATATGTGTATGATAGAAAATATCATAACCATTAATAATGTCTCACTGTCCTACAATGGACACGACATACTCAAGGACGTCACATTCAATATTAAGAAAGGTAACTTTCTTGGCTTGATAGGACCCAACGGAGGAGGAAAGACAACACTTCTTAAAATCATACTCGGGTTGATAAAGCCGACAAAAGGTAATGTCATAGTCGCTGATGATGCGAATATAGGTTATGTTCCCCAATTTTCTAATTTCGATTTGGATTTCCCAATAGATGTATGGGATGTTATACTATCTGCAAGGATAAAAGGAAAGAAGCCATGGTCGAGAATGAATGAAAACGATAGAAAGGTTGCTTCAGGTGTTCTTAAGAAGTTTGGCATATATGACATAAGAAAAAGGCAGATAGGAGAGCTTTCCGGGGGCCAGAAACAGCGTGTCCTTATAGCGCGTGCGCTTGCAACAGAACCTGATATTCTCTTGCTGGATGAACCGACTGCCAGTGTAGATACTGTATCGGGAGAGAAAATATATGACACACTGAAAGAGCTAAATGCCAAAGGAATGACAATAATACTGGTTTCTCATGATGTCGGTGTTCTTTCTAAATATGTGAGAGATGTAGCATGCGTCAATGTGTGGTTGTTTGGGCATGGCGACAAGAAGCTTACGGGCGAGATGATGGACAAGGCATATGCATGCCCGATAGATATAATAGCTCACGGGCATCCTCATAGGGTATTTGAAAAAGACAGAAAGGAGGCAGGAAATGCTTGAAGTCCTTTCATACACGTTTTTTCAGAATGCTCTCATTGCAGCATTGCTTGCAAGCATAGCGTGTGGCGTGATAGGTGTTTACGTAGTCATCAAGCGAATCGTATTCATAAGCGGTGGCATCTCGCATTCTTCATTTGGAGGTCTCGGAATAGCATATTATTTAGGTGCAGAGCCGCTGCTTGGAGCGCTTATCTTTGCAATCGCATCGGCACTTGGTATAGGGTTTCTTAGCAAAAAGAGCAGTGAAAGGGATGACACTGTTATAGGTGCCGTATGGGCAATAGGCATGGCAATAGGCATATTATTTATCGCAATGACGCCTGGATACGCAGCAGATCTTTTCAGTTATCTGTTTGGAAATATTCTCATGGTTTCGAGTGGACATCTTCTCATAATGTTTGTGCTTGATATAATAATTCTTGCGTCGATAGGGCTATTCTATAACGTTTTTCGTGCCGTCGCATTTGATGAGGAGTTTGCAAAAACAGTGGGAATTCCCGTCTTTGCGCTTAATATGTTTCTTCTTTCACTTGTCGCACTGACTGTAGTAATCATGATAAAAGCAGTCGGAATTATTCTTCTTATAGCACTTCTCACACTTCCTGCCGCAACCGCAAATAAAATGACAAAAGATATGAAAAGAATGATGGTTCTCGCAACGTTTCTTGGAATCATTTATAGCTCTGCTGGAATATTCATATCATATTTTTTTGACCTGCCTTCAGGAGCAATGATCATCCTGATATCAGCAATAGGTTATCTCATCGCAACAGCGAAAACTTTTCAAAGATGATTTTTAGGCGGTCCTAAACATTTCCCCATGTCCCGGAATGATGAAATCAGCAGTTTTGAGTATATATTTTCTGCTTTCTTGCAGTTTTTCTCTATCCTGCGCGTACGGGTCATCTTGGGGATATCCCTCTTTCCAGAAGACGTCACCGCATATCGCAACTATATCATTCTTTGTTTTTACAAGAAAGGTTATGCTGTCGTAGCTATGGCCCGGCGTTTTGACAATCCTGATATCATCTGAAAGGTTTCCTTTGCACTCTTTCCACACATCTTTCTTCCATATGCCCCAGTAATCAACAGCTGATGCGTTTGGAAACATGCCGATGCTTCTGTAATGGTCCATATGGGAATGCGTTATGCCCACAAAGTTTACGTCTTCCGGTATGATGCCTTCCTTTTTCAATGCATCGACAAGAACGTTCCTGCTCGGAAGCGTCCCCGGGTCTATGACCATCCTTATTTTGCCGTTTCTCACAAGCGTCACGGTTGAGCATGAATGCCCGCCGGTTTCATCTGAAACATAACCTTTCAAAAGAATTTTCACTTCCGCCACAATCAATACCTCTATTTTACGGTTATTAGTGCATGCAGATTGTTCATCTGGGTTTCATGTTCGGATCTTGACAAGCGGTTTACTTGCGTTGTCAAGACATTGCACCGAAGGTGCACATGATGCGAACTGTACATCGATTACCTGATATTACGAATTTATTTTATCCGATTGCATTTCATTTTATGTTTCACGTTCGCGCATGCGAACTGTTCATTGATTACCCAATATAATTCATTAACCAATATGAAAGGGCTCGGAAGCTACCACTGCAATCATCCCTTTCGGTCATACTGGAGCGGTAATTCTCCTCATCGCCCTTATTCTGTTATCGACACACAATAAAAACCTTGATGTCTGGAACTATTTTATTAATTGAAAAAATCAATAATCTAATATGAAATCAGGCCAGACAGAAATTCTTTCAGTTGTAATAATGGCAGGCATAGTCATCGCCCTCGTTGGAGCAGCTTATATGTGGGGCTCGCCGATGATGGAAAAACGCAGCATACAGACAAAATACGCGTCCGCCGAGAAATTCATGAGCATGCTCAACGATAAAATAACAGAGATTGCCACAACATGCGCAACTCCTGGCGGATGCACATACACGGTAGATATGCCCCAGATAGAAGCGGCGTCAATGACATTTGATAATGATGCAAATACAATATTCTTCAGATTCCCATCAAATCAGAAAATGCTTGAGAATGAGAAAACGCCGATAAATACGCCCTATACAGATGATCCTGCAGATTACGGCACAGCGCCTCCGGGTGTCCTTATGGCAAGCGGCGTAATGCAGGATGATGCATATCTTATACAAATCTCGTTAAAATATAGAGAGCTTGTTGATATGGATTCCAAAATTTCATATCTAATAAATATCACCGGCAACGTAAAGGGAACACAGAAAGTAATAATAACCTATCTTGGTACAAGACAGGTCCAGTCAGATATACCGGAAGCTAATGAGCTGACAATGACGGATATACTCATAAATATCATATAATTGTAAGAAAAAATAATGGGGCTAATAGCCCCTAAGTTTCATAGCTTTTACGACTCTATCGACTGCAAGTATATATGCAGCTGTTCTCATGTCGACGTCATACTTGTCTTTAACAAGCAAGACATCTTCAAGGGATCGTGTCATCACCTTGTCGAGTTTCCTGTTCACTTCATCTTCTTCCCAGTAATATTGCTGAAGATTTTGCACCCATTCAAAATACGAAACTGTAACACCTCCAGCATTTGCAAGTATATCTGGAACTACAATGATGCCTTTCTTTTCAAGAATCTCATCAGCTTCTGGCGTTGTCGGACCGTTTGCCCCCTCTATAACCAGTTTCGCTTTTATCTTATCTGCATTGCCTGCGGTTATGACATTTTCAAGCGCAGCAGGCACAAGCACGTCGCAGTCAAGTTCAAGCAACTCCTCATTTGTTATTCCTTCGGCATTGCCAAAACCTGTGACAGAGCCAGTGTTCTTCTTGTGTTCAAGGACACGTTGCGGGTCAAGACCGTTCTCATCATATATGCCGCCTTTGGAGTCAGAGACGGCTATGACCTTGGCTCCGGCTTCGGCAAATTTCAACGCAGCATAGTATCCCAGATTTCCATAACCTTGTATGGCGACGGTTATATCCTTCATATCTTTGCCTATCCTCTTCACCATTTCACGTGTTATGAAAAAGACACCAAAACCGGTCGCCGTTCCTCTTCCTTTAGAACCGAAAAGCTCAACCGGCTTGCCTGTTATGACTGCAGGTGAATTGAATCCTTTAAGCTTGCTGAATTCATCCATCCATCATCCATGCCATTGTCTGGGGATTCGTATAAACATCTGGTGCGGGCACGTCTTTCTCGGGTCCTATATAATTTCCAAGTGCCTGTATATAGCCGCGGCTCAATCTTTCCAATTCTTCCTGGGACATTTCTTTAGGATTGCAAATGACGCCACCCTTCGCTCCGCCGAAAGGTATGTTGACAACGGCGCATTTCCATGTCATCCACGCAGATAGAGCCATTACTTCTTCGAGCGTTACATTCGGATGGAATCTTATTCCTCCCTTCGTCGGGCCACGTGCATCGTTATACTGCGACCTATAAGCTCTAAACACCTTTATTTTTCCGTTGTCCATCCTAACAGGTACATTGATCGTCATAACCCTTTTAGGATTTTTAAGAATCTCTACGAAATCTTCATCGATATCCATGTGTCTTATAGCTTTCTTCAATTGTTTCAAAGAAATCTCAAAGGGATTTTCCTCACTCATATAGACCACTCCCATATCTTATAATGCTAACCTATTTCGGTTCTATATCTAATAAAGTTTAATGAGAAATGAACGACACAGAATAAAAAATCATAACCATATCATTGCTTTCCGTTTGCATCTTCAGGTTTCTCTGCTGCTAAACCTTTGTCTTGCTTTTCTATTGCCGCTTCGAGAACCTTTATTTTGCTTATTTCGGCAAATCTCACCGGATACGTCTTGCTTAATCTTTTTCTCATCTCAGATTGGAGGGAACCGCTGATAATCTCTTTTGTCAGCTCTTCCATAGTAAACTTCTTTGCTTTTTCATCTATTATCTCAGTTATTCCCTTTCTTGTTGTTGTCCTGACAGAACTTGAAACGTTCCTTGTCATTATTATGAGCGGCTTTATGCGTATTGTCCATCCGTCCTTTGTCTTTGTTACATGGGTCAGCTCAACCTTATCCCTTCTCTTTCTCACGACTCTAGAAATATACTCATTCATGCAATGAAGCCCACTCACGATTGTTTTCGCATTAGTCCCCTCAACATCGGCTATCCTGAACCTAAGCCACATGAAATACTTTCCTCTTTCACCTGTCACAATCGACAAAGGGGCAGAAACATTTCTCCCAATCAGCGATGCCGGATCCGTGCTCGGCGTCTGATAAAGGACCTTACTTCCTAAAAATGCGGGCGATATGATATTGAACCAATCTTTCCCCTTCCATTTCTTTGCGGCCTGTGCCTGCCCGATTCCTCTTTTCGATTTTCTTCTCTGTTGTCTCACCATTATAATACACCAAATCTTGAACAAAACCTTCCGGATGTATTGCCAGAAGATGTGTTATCTTCATTTATGGTATTGTTTATATTTAAATTCTTTTCTTTGCAATCTGCCCGATTCCTTCAATTTTGGGTGTTTTTTATCTGTTTCAGCTCATTTTCAATAAAAGTAATGAATTTCTGCATACAATCTGATGGTATTCTTGCTCCAGCGGCCATTTCATGCCCGCCGCCTTCGCCCCCACATGACTTAGCTGCTATGGAAAGTAATTCCTTTAGATTGATTGATTTTTTAGAGCCTTTGCCAAGACGTGCCGAAACCTTTGTAGTTGTATCCTGAGAAGCGAAACCAAACAAGGGCTTGTCCTTTGGGGCCATCCCGGAATGGTTCACTATTGACATCACATTCGAGATTATGTCCTCTGGTATATTACTTCCGGCAATAACGTACACACCCTCTCCAAAAATTACATTATCCGACCGTTTCTCAATTTGTTCCTGCACCCATTTTACTGACGCGCTTATCATTCTCCTATATTCAGATATGGTCTTTCTCACCTCATCTGCTGCAGTTGCATCATTGATGCACAATCTTACACCAAGATCTGCCTTTCCTGTCTTGCCGCACGAGTTCAGCATCGTTGCAAATTCGCTCGCATCGCGAAACTCGTCATTTCTATCGAGAAGTTCATAAACATCACCGAAGATTTCATCGGGATTATCCTTTCTGCCATTTATTCGTGCTATTATAATGCCTCCGGCAAGCTTCTTTTGTTCATCCTCCGATAAATCCGCAAGCGTCCTCCATTTCCCTGCAGAGTTCTTGACCGGTATACCAAGCTCATTTAACAGCCGAAGAGTTCCATCCTCAGAACCGCTAATGCCTGGAATGAAAGGGTCCATAGTATATTCAAGTGCTTTGTGAAGTGGACGCGTGTATCTGCCCCATAAGCGGATACCTCTTGTTATACGTATTTTTCCAGAATTTTCTGCATCTTTCAGTATTTCCCTGTTCATCCCTACAAGACCCCACTTCTTTCCGATAGAATCTATCTGGGAATCACCGATTGCCCCCACAATCGCAAGCTGTGAAAGATCCGCATTATCGTCATCGATTGCCCTTGCAAGTATATAAGAAACGCCGGAACCTGATATATTCTCTCCTATACCGGCTTCAAGAGAGTTTAAATGGATAATGTCTTCTCTCTCAACCTTGCCTTGCTTTTGATGATGATCGCAGATTATTATAGTTGCATCTTTTATGTATTTCTGAATATTTTTGAGCTGACCGCTGCCCATATCTGTAATTATATACATCCCACACTTTTCGCTTCCCAAGTCCTTTATGTAATTTTCCTCAAGCTGCCTGAAGAGCGAAAGGCGAAATCTCTTTCCAAGACGGTGCAGTGCAAGTGCTATTATTGCCGCAGACGATATGCCGTCAGCATCGTAATGTGATGCAAGACGAATTGTTCCTCCATATTCTTTTATTGCTTTGGCTGCGGTTTTTGCGATATCAACAATATTTCCTATCATTTCAACGTCTTCATCTTTTGTAGCAGCCATCGAAACACCTTAATGTAGTATGTGAATTGATGCAAATAAATGCAATCTTATCCCAGACAACCAAACTTTATAAATTATTCACCTATAGATAATTACTATGGCCAATCTGAATTATGCGTTTTGGGCTATATTCATATTAACGGCAGCCCTATCGCTATGGCTTGCTGTTGCCGGTTTCTTCGTTCAGGGAGTAATCTTTGCGCTTGTTGTAATCCTTATTGGACTCATCAAGCTTGAACAGGATTCTGAACTTGATGAATTCGCCCAGAATATTAATGACATGTCTAAAAGATTGCATTCCATCAGCCAGAATGTGGAAAAAGGTTTCAATTTCTCTGAGGTGTCAAAGGATAAGACAGAGAAAAGGATTCAACGCCTCGATGCAAAAAGGGTCGAGTCTGACAAAAAGATGGAGAAAATGTTCCGCGACCTTGTAAGAAAGATAATAGAAATAGAGAACACATTAAATAAGATGAAGCGGGAAATGGGAACAAAATAGCGTTATTATTATATCTTACCTGAAAGCTCTCTTGTCTTCTCTATGTCTATACTGCCCTTTACGGCGTCTATGAGTACCTCTTTTCCGCGATGTTCGACCATCCAATAAGGGTAATAGACCTGTTTTGAATCTATAACAGAAACGCCCCACAATTCTCCAACCCTTTTTAGGTAATCAGATGATACAAGAAAATCCAGGCGATTTTCTATTGATTCTACTTTCCCTTTCTTCTTATCGATGACGGCGTCGGCTATTTGATAGGGTATATTCTCAAGTTTCATTGCAGATTGTATTTCTTCGCCATTCTTTTCGATTTTACCATCTTTTATAAGTTCTTCAATACTTGAAACGATGGACTCTTTTGGTATCTTCAAATCATCTGCCATTTTATCTGCTGTTGTTTGTTTGTTTTTGAACAAGTAAAGCATAATCAGACGCTGCAACGGTGGCAGAGAAAGAAGTTTCATTAGCCCCTTTGTGCGCTTTATGGCATCCTCTTCTTCGTATACGATCTCCCCGTTCATCCCATCCACATAAAACGGCCTTTTGTTTTCCCCGTTATTTCCTTTGACCTCCCATAGCGGGTAGTAGACAAGCTTCATCTTGTCTATTCCCTTGAACTTTGCATGCATGTCATCTTCGAGAAATGTTATATCGAACACGTCAAATTTTCTGGACACACCTTTAGCGTTCCTTGCTTTCAGACTTTCGCCGCCATGGTCCGATCGTTTTATCCTTATGCTGACAACAAGCGGCTGGTCGGTAATCCCCACAATCAGTGCCTGCCCTATGGGAAGCTCTTTGATCTGATCTTTTGTAGTCGTGCCCACTCCTTCAACCGAATCAATTATCGCCTTGAGGTCATTTGGATTTGTAACCTTGAGTATTATCTGGGTATTGCATTGGGAAAGAACGTTCTTGTCAACCTTTGCAGGTCTTTGGGAGATTATGCAAAGACCCATGCCGAATTTCCTGCCCTCTGCTGCAATCGTCCTTAACACCTTGGAACTTGGCACCTCTCCAAGCCCGCGTTCCGGACAGAAATTATGCGCTTCCTCGACGACAAGGAAGAATGGTGGTATTTTGTCTTTCTTTCTTGCATCAAAAAGCTCTTCAGTAAGCTTCATGACTACCATTCCTTGTATCTCGGGCCTCGCATTCTTGAGATTGATTATTGTTATTCTTCCCTTTGAAACTATATCTGTGATTTTTGTCGGCACCGGCGAGAAAAGCTTTGTCTCATCCAAATTTCCAAGCATCGACAGAATGCCCCACTTCGACTTTGCATCCATTGCATTTATTTCATCTATTATATCGCGAATGGTATAGTTTTTTCCTTTGAGATTCTTTAGGGCCATGTATAAAAGCCCCTGCTGGCTCGATGAAGGCCTTCTGGGCAATATTTCAAGAATTTCTGGCATAGACAGTTTCGAATTGAGCTTGAGCTGGTCGGCCCCGCCTCCCGAAACATCAAAAATACGCATATTCTCTTCATAACTTTTGGGTTCGACACCAAACCTCTCCATAAGTTCAAGTTCTTTTGGGTTCTTATTCTCGAATATGAGTGATGAGTACTCTCCGTGAGGGTCTATTATAACAGCAGGAACTCCGTTTTCGGCAAGCTCCTCTATTAGCACGCCCGCGGCGTATGATTTGCCAGCTCCGGTCTTTGCGAGAATCGAGACGTGTTTTGTTATCAGATGTTTTATGGGAAGGCACACCTTAAGGTCATAATCATTCAGAAGCCCTATATATGCGCCGCTGTCTTTGAGTCCTATCGTTTTCTTTATCATATCGGGGTCAGCTGCAAATATGGGGGTGTCCGGCGAGAAAGGGACAGAAGGCGTTTTCAAAAAGCCGCGACTATCCCTATAACCTATTATCATCACTTTTGCTATCGTTTCATTTCCGTAGCGCACGAGCGAATTTATGTAACCAAGAACCCAGTTCCCTTCGGAATCCTTGACTGCTATGTATTGCATCTTTTTTACGCGCGCTTCAGCAACAAAACTAAATTTCTGTGTCGTAACACGGCCTGATATCTTTCCAAGTAACATAAAATAATCCCCCGATAAGCTTATTTCCATTTCAAATATTAAATTGTTATTCGAAAAAAGGAATGGGATAATGATGGGCCCGAAGGGATGCACAAGGAACAGATTCCTTCGGAATCGTGAAACACATTTTCATAACGCGTTGGCGTTACTCCCTTTTCGAACCCCCGATCTCTCGGTTTCATCGGATAAACACAATCCCCCGAAGCCGAGCGCCTTATCCTAACTAGGCTACGGGCCCATAGTATATTCTGTTATGCGCATAACTTCCTTTTAAGGATATCTGCATTTTCTTTGCCATCTAATATTTCAACTATTTTGAGCGCAAATTCTATTGCCGTTCCTGGACCTTTAGATGTTATGACGTTGTCATCCACAACAACATTCCCATCCCTTGGGCGCGGTATTTCCCTTTCCATTCCCGGATAGACGGTCGCTTTTCTCTCTTTCAATATTCCCGCCTCTGCAAGAAGTGTCGGAGAAGCGCATATTGCTGCGACAAGTTTTCCGCTCTCCTCAAACGCACATATAGCGTCCATTATTTTTTTCGATTTGCCGAGATTCTTATAGCCAGGATTTCCTCCGGGAAGAACCAATGCATCAAATTCATCCATGTTTACATTATCTATCTTCTTGTCAGCTATGATTTTAAGACCATGCGCACCCTCAACTATGGATGAAGGAAGTCCGGTAACAATTACATCAAAACCTGCTCTTCTCAAGACATCCATAACCGATATGGCTTCTATCTCTTCAAAACCATCGGCAAGCGGCAGCAAAATTTTTTTCATAAAATCTCCCCCACGAATGACAAAAACTCCCATTGATATAGAGAGCCGTTTCTTTCAATATTTATTAATCCTTACAGTAATTTATTCTTATTATAGCATATATACATATCTAATCCGAAAAGGATTATTAAAAGCCAGGAGGAGATACAATGCCTATAATAGGTCTTTCATTTAAAGAGATTGAAGGGAAGAGAGGAGAAGAGCCAGTAAGGGGTGACCTGAAGGCAAATTCATCACCTGTCATAAAGAATGTAAAAGAAGTTGATGTTCCAAGCCTCAAGAAGAAGGCCCTTGCAATAAATTTTGATTTTAACACGCGTTACGAACCGAATGTAGGGAATGTTAGAATAGGTGGAGAATTGCTTTATCTCACCGAGAAAAACAAAGAGATACTTGATCTTTGGGCAAAAGACAAGAAGCTTCCGGATGATGCTTCCATAACCATATTGAATTATCTGTTCAGGAAATGTCTTCTGAAAGTTGCTAACATTGCAGAGGAGCTTCAGCTTCCATTGCCTTTGGCGATGCCAAAAATAACTCCCAAGGAAAATAAGTCCAAATAGGGCTTATTTTCCATTTTTATATCCTCTCGTCTCTTTTGGAACAATTCTACTGCTTTTTTATGATGTTTGGAACAAAAAAAAGTAAGATTGGTTATGTAATTTTAGTGCTTAAAACTGTTTCATATAAGTTATTTATATACCCCTCACGAAATTATTTCTCAATGGGTTCAATCCGCTATATGGCAATTTCATAAACAAGATGGCGGATTCAACTTAAAGAAGGAGGAATTAATATGAAAATAAAAAAGATCTTGGCGCTTGGCGCGCTTGGTCTTGCACTAGTGGGCGGGACAGTAGGCGCAGCAACGCTGAGCGACTTTGTGCAGCTCGACGGAAGCACATTGACATCACCGACAATAGTAATAGGCGATACGGCAAAAACAGAGGATGTCATAGCAGGTATTGATATAGGAGCTGCGATGGCAGGTTTTGCCACGAAAGATGTCACAACCGCCGGATCAAGTGCTATGGCAACAGTGACTGGCGGAAAGGACATATCTACAACAAGCACAAAAATATATCTGGGTGACCAGCTGAGCAAGTCTGGCCTTAGGTCGACATTGACTGCATCTGATATGCCGACCGTGCTTGCATCCGGAACATTCACAGATGGGGAAAGCACAGAATATACATATGACCAATACATAGCAATGGGCTCAAACACAGTAACATTCGGAAACGACGATGATACCAGTAATTTCGGCGATTCTGCACCATACATCAACTTAGGTAGTGACCCATCATCGAACCCTGTATACACCGCAAAAGTCGTCTTCAACAAGCCGATAAACCTGACAAGCTCTGATGTAAAGGGACAGGAAATAACGCTTTTCGGAAAGACATACACGATAGGCCAGAGTTCGACAGCGACGACTCTTCACCTTCAGGGCGGTGCAAACAAGCTCGTCATAAGTGAAGACCAGGACGCTCAGACAGTAAAAGTAAACGATGTCGAGCACACAGTAAAGCTTGTGGCAGTATCTGGCACAGATACAGCAGTCCTCACAGTGGATGGTCAGACAGAAACCGTTACAAAGCAATCGACAAAGACGTTCAATGGTGCTCTTGGCAAGATAAGCGTCTATCTTGACGATGTCTATTACAACCCAAAACAGGGCACATACAGTTCTGTAAAGCTTAGCTTGGGCTCAGAAGATATGTATCTTCAGAACGGGTACAGAGTAAGGGTAGGTTCAAGCGACTATGTAAAAGGAACTAAGGTGACACTTACAGGAAACCCGCTTTCGACTGTAGAGATTGCAGTATCGGGCGCTGACACGACAAGCGACTGGCTCAAATCTGGAAGCAAGTTCACCGATCCTGTATTCGGAACATTTGCGCTTTCATTCGGAGGTGCAACGCCTGACCTTGAGGACTCTTCAAGAACCACATTAGAAGTTACACCTTCAGGAAGGTCAGCAACGCTGAAATTCACTGATTACAGAGGATATGAAAAAAGTTTTGTCTTTGCATACGACAATGACACATCGACAAGCACCGTGACACCTGTACTCGAAGATGCGAGCAAGAGAAGATATTATGTAATAGAAGGCGAAGCCGTTTCACTTAACGAATACGTCGTCCTTTCACAGGGTGAGTTCTCACATCTGTACCAGGTCACATCATTGAACAACATCGGTGACACACAGACAGCAGATGCAACTGTCCAGCTTACGGATGTATTCAGCGGCGAGACAACGGAAATAGCACTTTCATCTCCCGGATACACGAACGCAACTGCATACATTGACGGTCAGACATACTATGTGAATGCAACCAGCACGAATGTCAAATTTACATGGGGATCCGGTGCATCCGTCGGAAATGTAGGAAGCCAGACGACGGTCTTCCCGGGACTTTGGGGAAAGAACGGAGAATATGTCGTAATCCTTGACAACAGGACATTCTCCATAACAAACGGAACTTCCGTCTACATGCCTGGAAGCACAACCGCACAGACACTTGAAAACACGACAACAACATACAACTTCGGACAGGTTACATATGTCCTTAACTGGAATAGCGGAACAACAGCATCTCTTGTAAGCGTTGAAGGTGTTGCAGCAGGCTCATATCCACTCGTGCTTGTCGTCGAAGAGAAAGGCAAGGATACATCAGCAACAGAGGTGCAGAACGCATTCGTCGTGCCAACAACATCCAGCGGCACATCAACTGTCAACATGGGCGTAAGCGATGTAACATTCACAGATAGCAGCGCTGTGGAAGACAAAACAACAACGGATACGGATGTCACATACGACCTTGACAGGTACGGAACGTTCGTCAAGTACGACTCATCCGGAGATGGAAAAGTAACTGCATACTATCCGGACGAGCAGGTAACGATGAATGTTGCAATGGGTTCAGATCCCGTATGGTCTGTCGGAAGCGGTACTGACGGCGGAACATACAAGGTAGCAGTACCGATACAGAATCCGGTTGCAAAGTTCGCTGCAGAAGTCGACACAAGCAACCTTGCAGGAGACCTTATCCTTGTGGGTGGTCCTTGCGTAAACGATCTTGTGAAGACGCTTCTTGCACCTGACGTTACCTGTCAGAACTGGCCATACACAACAGGTATTGTCAAGGTTGTTGAGAACGCATTCAACAGCGGGCACAAAGCCCTTATCGTTGCAGGGACAAGCAAAGAAGATACAAGAAACCTTGCGGACAACTATGTGATGAAGGGCACACTTGCATACGAAGAATAAGGGTAAAACCCTTTTCCTTTCTTTTTCTTTATTTTCAGCAAATTAGCCATTGGTTCATTTCTCTGTTCTTTGCGTTAATACATTGATGACCAAGGAGAGCCCGCAGGTTAGAATAATCGGATAATAAGTCATTCCAGGTAATCTTACCCGCAATTAACTGTGTTGATAAACATCCTCGATGCGAGTGATTGGAAACAGAAAAAAAGGGCCGCGGCCGAGATTTCCAAAATCTCTTTTTTCGCTCTTTTATATTCGAGCATTTTATTTGAACTCGGGCTATGGGATCCACAGTCCCATGTGCTAACCAGGCTACACAACCGCGGCCATGTTAGATTGTCTATATTATTGTTTGTTGGTTTATATTCGTTTCTACCGCTTATATTATGTTCTCAACTGACTGTGATATAAGATCTCCAAACACCATACTTGCGCCGATTGCAACCATGAAATAGAATATTATTGCAATTATCATCATCTTTCCGGCAAGATACCATTGCATCGTTTTGTCATCACCGTGTGTTATCTTGGTTATGAATATCGCAAGGACTATTATTATCTCAATAAGATATGATCCTATTATGAGCTGAAATATGGCAGGCGTTATCGTGTTTGTCCCGCTGCCAAACATATTGACATCCATCAGCGCGCTTCCCATACCTATATCACTCCCTTCCGTAAGCGCGCTCAATCTTCCCCCAAGTATGTTAAGGACGTTTATTATTATCTGGGCCATCGCAACAACAAGACCTGTTATCATCGGCGTCAGCATATACGCCTGAAAGTTCATCGATGAAACAGACTCCGACAATATCTCTTTCAGATATTCTTGTGTTTCGCGTATGTTCTTAAGGTATTTTGATATTATAAGCATACTGGAAGCGGCGTATTTGACTCCTTTCTGGGCTATGTCAACCACCATGTACATGATATTTCGCACAAGATGGCTTGGATAATATCTAATTGCTCCATATTTTTCGTTGAAGAACGCATCACCAAATGTCATGCCCAGATTTCTGATATTAAGAAGAGCCCGCGAGAAAAGACCTGCAATCTTAAGGTCTTTCACATCTTTGACTGAATTTTCCAATGCAAGCTCGGTGGGAACGCCCCCCGCGATTCTATTTCCCAGCTGGAAAAGCGCAACCTCAAATTCCATCTCTATCTCTTCGATTTCTCCCTTTATTTTCATTTTTTGGAAGTTCGAGAGGAAAAAATACGATGAAAGCGCACCGGCAAGTCCTAATGTCACAAGAGTTGACATGAGAAGCGACATAAACGAGCAATTGCTTATCTTGTCTCCGAAGAACATGCACGCGCTTCCTGAGTCCTCGATCGGTATAAGCATATGCATATTATTTCCAAAAAATATGAGAGGCACAAATGCCAACGCGATAAATATAAGGGCGCTCACCGGCATAATGGGTATGCTATATTTATGGCTACCGCTTCCGACAAGCATGCATCCTTTCTTTGGCACATCCGGATGTGTGGAGATATCCACCTGCGAGAATGTTGATGGCCTTTTCTTGAGAATTGTATTTATGAACCATACAATGAACAACGGAAGGGCTATGTTATATGTGAGTATAAGATGAATCGGGGATATCATATCTGCAAGAAATATTGTTGCAAGAGGCGCCATCACGGATCCCATGACTGGCATTATTATACCCATCATATGTATTACCATGACAGGAGTGTTCAGCTCCTGTGCATAATGCTTCATTCTGGTCTTTGTTCCATCCAAGATAACATCAAGCGACTCATCGAGCATCTTCTCCGCCCGATCGATGGGTTCAAGCTGCGAATCGCGTATGAGACGCAACGCCTCTGCAAACTCCGCATTGTCTTGTTTCCATTTTGATATATAATCAGTGAGCGCTATGGTTGCTGATGTGTAGGTTCCCATCTCTATGCTCCATAAGAGCCTCCTTAGGTCCCATGCAAGTTCACCGCTGACATTCGCAGCTGAGAATCTCAAAGCCCTCTCAAGATTCGGCGATATCCTCATCGATATGACCATATAAAGCACGGCGAGAACGACCTGCGAGCTTGCCTTTATCCTGAATTCTTTTGCAAGGTTTGATGGGTATATGATGAAATAATAAGCAAGCCCCACACCACCCATTGACATAAATAGAAGAAGCATCGGATTCATTCCCACAACAATAGTCATTATGCCTCCTATGACAAATGCTATAATTGTAAGGACGGCAAGAGACATAACTTCGGAGGCAGTTGCATCAGAACCGACAAAAAGAAGTGCTGCTTCTATATCATCTTTTGTCTTGCCTCCTATATCGACTTTTAATATGCTGCCTGCAATATGGCATATTCTCTCAAACCATGTCAGCTGTTTTCTGTCCTTGCGCTTGTAAAGCTTGAATTCCTTAGAAAGCGTAGCAGGTTCCATTTTCTTGTAGCGCTCATAGAGCTGTTTGTATCTTTCACGATAATATGCAGCACGCTCTTCCCTTAACTTTTCCAGTTTCTTTTTCCTGTTTCCAAAAAGCCCCATGTATAACTATATGCAGTCAGCACCTTAAAGAATTTGAGACAGCTTATCGTCTATCATGATCGCTAATTATATGCGATAATTCTTCATCGTCAACCTCTTCATCATCTTTCTTGGTCATTCTTATGATTTTCTCCTCATTTTCATCTTCGCTCATTTCAATTTCTATTGTATGGAATCCTTTCTTAAACTCGAT
>JAADIF010000073.1 GCA_013151465.1 Microcaldota archaeon
TGCCGTATCAGGGGGAGAAGATATCGATGCTCGTCCTTCTTCCAAGGAGAGGTATGGATTACCTTGAATCAGTGCTGAGTGAGGAAAAACTTAAAGAATGGAAAGGCAAACTTAGACCTGAAATAGTCTATATTCATATGCCAAAATACACATTTAAGACCTTATATTCACTATCAGATTACCTAAGGAATATGGGAATGACGCTGCCTTTTGAGTGGCCCGGTGCAGATTTCTCAGGAATTGACGGAACGAAATCGCTTTACATTGATAAAGTCCTGCATAAGGCATATATAGATGTTTATGAAGAGGGGACAGAGGCCGCAGCTACAACAGCAATTAGCATGCTTGACGGCGCTGCAATGCCTCACCATGTGGAATTCTGGGCAAATCATCCTTTCATCTTTATAATTCAGGAGAAAACAACCGGAAATATCCTGTTTATGGGAAGGGTAATGAGGCCTAAGGGCTATTAGATTCTTCGCCCTTTCCCGAAATAAATAGCAATTTTAATATGCCACGCTTCCAATCCTTTGATAATGGACGAAAAGATTACACTTGACAGGGAAACCTTTCGGGTTCTTGCATCAGAAACAAAAATAAAGATACTAAAAAGCATAGATGAGAGAAGAAAGACACTCACGGAACTTGCAAAAGAGCTTGGAATGTCGCCTTCCACAGTCAAGGAGCATCTTGACAACCTTTCAAAGGCCGGTCTCATCGAACAAAAAGATGATGGGCACAAATGGAAGTATTATGAACTTACAAGACAGGGAAACGAGATACTTCATCCAGGTTCCAAAAGGATTATGCTTGTTCTGGCAGCATCCACAATAGCTGTTTTGGGCGTTTTGTATGACCTTGCAAGAACAGGCTTTGGGAAGATTCAGTCATTGGGCAAAGTGTTGCAGGATAATTCCGCCGAGCTTTCAATGAAGACATCACACGCGCTTGAGGCCACGCCCCATGCAGCAGAACCCGCATCAAGTGCGGCTTTTCAAATCCCATGGGCGCATGTCCTTGCGCTTATTATTCTGGCAATAATAATAGGTGTGTCTATTGCACATCTCTACCTGAACAGAAAAATGAAAGTAACTGTACTGTGAAATCATCTGTTTGTTCATATTTTCAGAACAGTTGTTCAAAAATACAGAACAATTGTTCTTAATATTAGAACAACATAGCCATTTGTTATATGCCTATATCTCCGACATCTTCCACATTATGCTGAAAAACTTGTCATACGATTCTGCAGCAATCCGGTTGTGTATAAGAATGCCTATGGGTTTTTCTGTCCATATTATAAGCCCAATGCTGTCATTTCTTATTATTGTCTCCGTCAGTGGTTCAAAACCCGTCTGCGTGTACCTCACTTCACAGTTTTTGTATTTGAACTCTGCTTTCCATGGTCTCAGCGAGTCGTTGAAAAGAAGCTTTGCTTTGATACCTTTCTTTGCACGTTTTTCATGATAATCAATCCACCATGCCTTTCCGAGCATAAGGGATGCGCTTGTCGAGCCGAATGTGTGATGTTCATTTCCACCTGCATCCAGAAGTTCGTATAGCAATTCCTTTATTCCACGAATTCCTCTGAAAACTGTAACTTCGCGCTTTTCTTTTGCAGTCCTTTGCTTTGCGAGCAGCTGGGGCAGCATTTCATTGAACCTTCTCTTTTTCTCATCAATGTATTCCAGAATATGAGAAGGGTCAGATGCCTGATAGTGGTGCCATTTGCCTTCCTTTACGTACGAGATTAACCCCTTGTCCAAAAGTTTTTTGAGCGTCATATGAACTACGGAACTTTGAAGCCCCGATCTTTCTATTATGTTCCCGGCGGTCGACGACCCAAGCTCCAGCAATGCTATATATACCTTTATTTCGGCATTGGTAAATCCAAGATCTTCCAGTATTTCTGTATCCATTTTATTTCATTACTTTTTGCTTCTTTTAAGCTTTATTATTGTACTCCATTTCTGGAGAGTGAATATTTATATGCACACAAAACAACTATCAGTAGGTAATAAAAATGATTGCTGAAATCGCGGAAAAGAGGTTTAGCGGGAAAATAGGGGAAGAGTACGAGCTTTTCCTGCTTGCGTGTCCGCATTGCGATGAGCTGGAAATGCTGGTAGGGGAGATAATAAAAAATGAATATAATAACTCGGATAAAAACGTCATATCAGCTGTTGAAATAGGATGCGGACTGGGCATAACGACAAAAAACATATTAATTTCCGACAGCCGTGTGAATGTTACGGCCATTGATAATGAGCGTATTATGTTAAAACAGGCAAAAGAAAACCTCAAATCATACATTGAGGATGGCCGCCTGAAGCTTATTATGTCGGATGCCCTCGAATTTGTCAGGAGCCTTCCGGACTCAAGTTTCGATGCCATCGCCTCTGTGTTTACATTGCATAATTTTGAACAAAAATATCGTAATGAACTCATCAATGAAATATTCAGGGTGCTTGTACCAGGCGGATTGTTCATAAATGCAGACAAATATGCAAGAGATGACAATGCACTTCATTACAATGATCTCAAATGGCAGATAAACCAGTTCATAGAGAAATATTCAGGAATCGGAAGATTTGATCTTATAAACGAATGGATAAACCATTATTTGGTTGATAACAAGGATAACATAATCATGAAGGAAGGAAAATCATTTGATATCCTGAAAAAATCAGGTTTTCGCAATATAAAGAAGGTATATAGAAAACATATGGAAGCTATTGTTGTCTGCAAAAAATAATTTATATATTCGAATCTGGCGCCCGGTGCAAGCTGAACTTTTAAACAACCAGAATTCAAATATATGCAGAGATATGCAGAGGTGAAGCAAATGCTTGTTGTAACTACAGAAGATATTCCCGGGAAGACAGTAAAAGAAGCACTCGGTCTTGTGAAAGGAAACACTGTGAGGGCAAAATGGTTTGGAAAGGACATAGTTGCCGGCCTGCGAAATATAGTGGGCGGAGAGGTCAAGGAATATACGGAAATGATGACAGAATCAAGAAACGAGGCAATGTTAAGGATGATTGAAGACGCCGAAAAACTTGACGCTGACGCCATAGTCGGCGTAAGGTTTATGACATCCCAGACCACCGCCGGAGCAGCCGAATTTCTTGCATACGGCACGGCCGTAAAATTAAAAAGATAAGTTATCTGACAATCTCCCTTCCTATTTTCATTATCCTGTCAAAATCCTTCTTGTTTGGTTTGTATTTTGCAAACTCGACCATTGCGCACATGTCAAGGCATTCCTTTGGCCTTTTCCAATCCTTTCTTTCTTTGCGCAGATACCTTATAAGCTCTTTTGCGGTAAGTTCGCCTTCAAAACCGCTTTGCCTTGCAAGGTACAAACGCACTGCCTGCGAGACCTTTTCGTATGCGTCCTTCTCCTTTCCTTCCGCAAACAGCTTTTCGGCTTCATCGAGCATTTTCCTTGCTTTCCTTCTCCAGTCAATCCTCTTTTTGAGGACAACAGCTTTTGTGGGAATTGCCTCATTTCTTCTTTTTCCGCCGTATTTTCTATAAAGCAGATAACCCGCTATTGTTGCAATAACTATTGCAAGAAGTGTCCAGAAAATCGTCTGGTATTTTTCATCTTCTTTTTCTTCATTTTTTTTGGTTTCAGTTTCTGAAACGTTCTCTATCGTTTTATTTTCGTAGTCGGCCTTAATTTCCGCTTTCTTTCCTTCTGTGTTTTGATATTTCATCTTTATTTCTGTCTTGTTGCCCTTCTGGGTAAATGAAGTATCTGTCCTGTTGTAGCCGTTTTTCCTGAGCTCCTCTTCGAATCTCCTGAAATCAGGGTTTTGTTCAAGTTTCTTCAACATGTCCTGCTTTTCTTCCTGCGTAAGGGAATTCATCCATTTCATTGTCCCGTTTTCCATTCTTCCTGAAATCTCCGCTTCATCACCATTTTGGTTTTTGTATTTTATCTTGAAGTTTCCGGTATCTGCCGATTCCGGATTTATCTGTGCATCTGTTATGTTATACCCCTTTTGCGCAAGTTCACTATGCTTTTTCAAAAATTCAGGGTTTTTTGCGATGCTGTTTTTCAGTTCATCATGCATTTTCTGCTGCTCCTGAGCCTGTTTTTGTATCTCCTTTTTGACGCTGTTCATATTCTGGTTCATCTGGTTGTTTTGCACTCTGTCCTGCGAATTCTGGGATGGATTTTGCTGATTCTGCGCAAAATTGTTCTGGCCGCCCATGTTGAAGCTAAATGATGTCGAACCGCCTGAACTTGAAAATGACGTGGATTGCATATTTACGCCGCCGCATTTGTATATTGTGGTTATGCCCTGGGCGGTTCCTTTCGTTTTCCCGGAATCCTTTACTGTGACGCTGAGTTCGTTTGAAAAAATTGTCTTTTCCTTTCCGGTTTCAGGATCCGTGTAATTAATCTCGGCCTTTCCGAGCGTGAACGTGCCTGCGCTGTACATTGTTGTCGGATTGAATGCAAGCGTGACCTTCTTGTCTGCAGGAAGCGTGTATTCAAGACACTGAACATCTATGCCGTTGTTTCCAAATACATTCTTGTCCCGGATTCTTACGGGAATCTCTTTCCCATAGGGATTTGCAAATGTCAGAAGAACCTTCGCATCATCGCCTGTCTGCAGATTATCATTTTCAAGATGCTTTTCAACGGAAAGCCCGGCCGCCAGAGCAGGCTGCGCGAAGGAAAACAAAAACAACAGCATAACAGCCATAACTACAAGTTGTTTATTCCTCCCACCTACATTTCGAGCATACTTTATTTTCTTCCACCACATTGGTAAATGTGCTGTGTCTGATTGCGCTAGCAATTTATGTTTCCTTCCACCTGCATCCGAATTTATGCTGTGCCTGACAGCGAAGTTATTCTTCATTTTTTCCACTTTCATTTGAAATTGAGCTGTGTCCGTTAGCAATTTGTTTTTTCTTCCACTTTCATTGGTAATTGTGATGTGCCTGACGACGGATGTCGTCTTTCCTTCTTTTTCCATCACATTATCACCCTGTACTTCCCATAGATGATATAAATGTCAATTACAAGAACTATGAGAGCCGCGAAGAAGAACCAGTCCTTTATGCTCGTGTCTTCCCATTCGCGCTTTATGTTCTGCCCGATATTGGCATATATCTCATTAAGGGTTCCTGTATCAACGGATTTGTAATACTTGCCGCCTGTATCGTCAGCCATCTTTTTAAGCGTCGCTTCGTCAAGCTCCGCATACTGGGGGTTTCCGAACCAGTCATAACCAAGAACAACTTTTCCTTTCGACCCCATTCCCACAGTATATACCTGAATGTTGTTCATTTTTGCATACTGCGCCGCCTCCATGGGGCTTATGACGCCGGCATTATTGACACCGTCGCTTAATAGTATGATGACCCTTTTCTTGTTGGGGATGGACATTGCCATATCGACTGCAAGGCTAAGGCCGTCGCCTATTGCTGTCCTTCCTTCCTTTTGCTGTATCGCATGAAGCTTTTCAAGGACCCTCTCCTTGTATGGGCTAAGATATGCAGCAGTCGTTGCCCCCGATTCGAAGACGACTATTCCGACATTATCCTTCGGCTGAAGCGAATTTATTAGGATTTCGGCCGATTTTTTTGCCGCCTCAAGACGCGTCGGTTTGTAGTCGGTCGCCGCCATGCTGCCCGAATCATCTATAACCAAGACAACATTTACACCTTCCTTTGCCCTTTTCAGAGGGATGTGCGGGTCAGCAAGGCCGATTACAATGAGAACAATAACAAGAAGCATAAGGTAAAAAGCGATATTCTTTCTGCGGGTTTTTTTGGATGATGCCTGTTTTATCAGCCCTATCCGCGAGAATTTGAGAAGCGCTTCTTTCTTCTTTTTCTGATGATATGCATAAAGATAATAAAGGGCCGGCAGGAGCGCAAGAAGGAAAAGCGCAATCGGCTCATAAAAACTGTAACTCATTTATCTCACCATTCTCCTTTCTCTCATCCTGAAAAACTTCCTCAGCGAGATTTCATACGATTCGCCCGAAACGAGGCTAATCATGTCAACCCGAGACTTTCTGAAGCTTTCGCCCAGTTTCTTTGCATGCTTTTTTGAAAGGCGCGTATATGCTTTGCGAAATTCGGGGTCGGATGTGTTCACGAGTACCTGTTCGCCTGTTTCCTCGTCCTCGAGGACGACATAACCTATGTCAGGGATATCTTCCTCCCTCATATCGCTTATGTTTACCAGCACGACATCATGCTTCTTTCTAAGAATCCTTAATGGCTTTTCGAATTCCCCTGCAAGAAAATCCGAGATGATGAAAATTATGCCCCGTCTTTTTGCGATGTTTGCAATGTATCTTATCGGTTTTTCAAGATTCGTCCCTTTGCCTTTTGGCTCATGCAAGATCATTTCAAGCAGAATCCTGAGCACATGCTTTCTTCCCTTTCTCGGCGGGATGAATTTTTCAACCCTGTCTGAAAACATGCAGAGCGCGACCGGGTCGTTGTCCTTTACTGCCGCGAACATAAGCGATGCCGCAATCTCGATTGCGGCGCGTTTCTTGCTCTTTTCATAGCCGAAGTTCTGGCTTGCCGATATGTCAAAAAGAATATAGACCGGAAGGTCCCTTTCCTCTATGAATTCCTTTACAAAGGGCGCATTCATCCTTGCTGTAACATTCCAGTCAATCGTCCTTATATCGTCTCCCGGCATGTATTCCCTGACTTCAGAAAACTCGATGCCCCTTCCCTTGAAGACAGAATGGTATGCTCCTGCAAGAAGGCCTTCGACTAATCCATGCGTGCTTATTTCAATCCTCCTTACTTCCTTTAGCACTTCCTTTAACTGGGCCTTCATCAGAACACCTGCCTTTCTTTAAGGCGACCTGACGCTGTCAAGAATCCTGTCAATTATCTGGTCTGTCGTTATCTCATCCGCCTCTGCGTCGTATGTAAGAATAATCCTGTGGCGCAGGACATCGTAAGCTATCTCCTTTATATCTTCCGGAAGGACATATCCCCTTCCATCCATCATTGCAACAGCTTTGCCTGCAAGGATGAGCCATATCGAAGCCCTCGGCGATGCGCCGTATTCAATGTAGCCGTTTATGTCAAGGCCGTAATCTTCGGGGTGCCTTGTGGCATCGACGATATCTGCAACATATTTTTCAATCTTCTCGTCGGCATAGATTGAACGGTTGAACTTTTGCATCTCGATTATTCTGGAAGGATTTATCATCTTCTTTATCTTTATTTCCTTTGGCGTTGTCATCCTTCGTATAATTTTCTGCTCTTCTTCCTTATCGGGGTAATCTATCAGAATCTTGAACATGAACCTGTCAACCTGAGCCTCGGGAAGTTTGTATGTCCCTTCGGATTCTATCGGGTTTTGCGTCGCAAGGACAAGGAAGGGTTTTGGGAGAGGGAAAGTCTCGCCTTGTATTGTGACCTGTCTCTCCTGCATCGCTTCAAGAAGGGCCGATTGGACTTTGGGAGGGGCACGGTTTATCTCGTCCGCGAGAATGAAATTATGGAATACCGGACCTTTCTGCGTCGTAAAGCTTGCATCTTTGTGATTGTAAATCTTTGTTCCCGTTATGTCTGCCGGCAGAAGGTCTGGCGTGAACTGTATCCTTGTAAAGCTCGCATTCAGCGTGTCTGCAAGGGTCTTAATCATGAGCGTCTTTGCAAGGCCGGGAACGCCTTCAAGCAGGATGTGCCCGTCCGCTATGAGGGATATCATCATCTTACGCACGGCGTCCTCCTGCCCTACTATGACCTTTCCTATCTCTTCAAGAATGTTACCCATTTCTTCAGCATACTTTTCCGCTTTTTTGTTAAGTTCCTTTATTTCGGAATCGCCTTTTCCGAACTTTTTTTCATGTGAATCCTTTGACATGTGCATCACGCTCCATTATAACCGCAACGATGAGAAATGACAATGCAATCTGCCTATCTGTTTTCTAATAAGAATAAAGGGAAAACCCTATTTTTAAATTTTGTGGAATAAAGGTCCATAAAATTCTTATGATGTATTTTTTTTGGCTTTATTTAAATGAAATGTCTTATGACAGACAAAGAAATTTATTTATAATCCATATATTTTGTCTATGATTATTAATAACTATATAATGAGTACAAGAAGATATATAGCAAACGCATGGAGACCGCATTTGAATGAGCTCGTAAGATATATTTCAAGTAAAAACAAGAAAGCATTAATAGAATATGACAGAAATCACCCAGGCGTCGGTGGCTGCGGTTATGGAATAAATTTGTTTGGTGATGTGTTTTCTTTTGAAATGGAAGAAACGGCACCGTTAGTTAATTCTGCTCTGCATTTTACAGTGGGTGTAATAGATACTAAGATTGATGAGAATGACACATCTAATCCTGCAGATATACTAGAAGAATCATATCTATTATTTGCAGATTCCAATAATATGAAATCTTCAGAATTCTCATATCTTGCGCCATTTATAGATTTTATCCAAGAAACGACAGGTAATGACGCATATGAAAACATCCTGAAGCATTTGGAAGATTACAAGAATGCTGCAATCGAAGAAATCAAACTCGAAAAACATTTTAGTGGAATTTCTTCAGAAAAGAAAAAGAATAACAGAATTGATATAGGGAAGATTTTTGCCAATATATGCCTTGAGGTCATGGACTGCTTTGCTTTGAGCAGGAAGCTCGAAGAAAACGAGAAGAATTGCTTTCGCTTTTATTCCTCTGCTTGCTCCTTGGCAGATGATATATCTGATGTGTTTTCTGACATCTATTATGGAAAGGAGAAATTTATTGTGTCTGCTGCTAGAGAAAAAAGAAAGGGTATTCTTGCTACTTCATATGAAGAGCTGAAGAATCTAAATAAGATTTTTTTGGATGGGGAAAATTCATTATCAGATCCGTTGGCACAAAAGAAATACAGGACACTTGTAAGAATGGCTAAATCTTTTTATCTTTTGTCATTTTTCAAAAAACTGCATAGATATGGAAGAGAAGTATATAGGTCCGGTTTTGATATACCTTTGATTTTTCACGAACCTAAACAGAGCTATTCAAAAATGCAACCAATATAAAACAATATTTACATTAGTGTTAATTAGTGTTATTATGGCGAATGAATACGACAGGCTCCAGACCCTTGCGGACCAGCGGGGGATATTCTTCCCGGCCGCTGAAATCCATGGCTCTCTTGCAGGCTTTTGGGATTTTGGGCATACTGCATCAAACATAAGAAGGAAGATTGTTGACTTATGGAGAAGAGAGGTCGTAAGGCGCCTTGGCTCGATAGAGATGGAGGGCTGCCTAATTTTGCCAAAGAAGGTTTTTGAGGCATCAGGACATCTTAAATCATTTGCAGATCCTCTTGTCGTTTGCACCAAATGCAAGAGAAGCTTTCGCGCAGACAAGCTTCTTGAGGATGTTCTGAAAACGGAGATTCCGGAAGCGCTTTCCAAGGAGAAGTTTGACGAAATGATAAAGGAAAACAATGTCAAATGCCCTTCCTGCGGCGGAGCGCTTGGAAAGACAGACAAATTCAATATGATGATGGGTCTTACAGTCGGGCCGGTTGCAGAAGGTTATAATGCATACCTTCGACCGGAAACATGCCAGTCGATATTTGCAAGCTTCATGAAGATTTACAAGACATCGCGCGTATCGCTTCCCCTGCCCATCTCGCAGGTGGGAAAGTCGTTCAGAAACGAGATTTCCCCGAGGCAGTCGCTTCTAAGGACAAGGGAATTCACGCAGATGGAGACGGAGATTTTCTTCAACCCAAAAAACATCGACGACTGCCGGGAGTTTGAGAAAGTTAAGGACTACAAGCTGCGCTTAAAGTTGCTCGGGGAAGACAAAGTGAAGGATGTGACGGTTGCGGAAGCGTACGAGAAAAAGCTCGTCTCAGGCAAAAGCCCGGCATACTGGCTTTATGTCTGCCAGAATTTTTTTGAAAAATGCGGAATTACAAGGGAAAAGATGAGATTTCGAGAACTTGAGGAAGATGCAAGGGCGTTTTATTCAAAGGAGACATGGGACTTTGAGGTTCTCACATCAACCGGATGGCTTGAGCTTGTTGCAAACAACTACAGGACGGACTATGACTTAAAGAGCCATTCAGAGGTTTCAGGAACAGACCTTTCTGTTACGGAAAATGAGGAGAAGTTCATTCCTCATGTCTGGGAGATTTCGATAGGGCTTGACAGGACATTTTACACAACGCTTGAGCTTGCCCTTTCAGAACGCGACAAAAAGCCGCTTTTATCGCTTCCAAGATACCTTGCGCCGTATGATGCGGTCATTCTGCCTTTGGTCAGAAAGGACGGAGTTGACAAGAAGGCAAAAGAGGCCTTCGACCTTCTGAAGCTTGATTTTGATGTCAAGTACGATGAAAAGCAATCAATAGGGAAAAGATATCTGATTTACGATGCGCTTGGCGTTCCGCTTGCCGTCACGATTGACTACGAATCCCTTGAGAACGACGACTGCACGATAAGGGACAGGGACACGGCAAAGCAAAGAAGAGTTAAAATAAGCGAGCTTCCCGAGATTCTCAGAAAAATGAGAAGAGGGGAAGATGTGTTTTAGAGAGAAATTTTGTTTTTGTTTTGTATTTGCGCATGCCTCAATGTAAACAAAAGTTTATATATGTAAACTGATAGGTTATACTCGCATGATAGGAATAACCGAAAAGAAGCTAAAAGCGATTGCTGAAACCGATGAAGGGAAAAAATAGGTTATGAATTCTGGAAGATTATGGTTTCTAAGGGGCTTGTTTAAGTTTTTCCGGCTAATATAGCAGATGTGGGAATTTTTAAAGGTGAAAAGAAAACTAAAATAATAAGCTAATCTATGAGGTTAACAACCATGAAAAAACGCTTTCAGGAATATTTAAATAATGTCAGGCGCATCTATCTGACAAATGATTACACAGAACAGTCCTACAGAACGGCATTCCAGAATTTTATCGAACGTTTGGACGGAAATTTTAGTTTAATTCAGGAATCCAAAAAAGAAAAAGAAATAGGGACTCCGGATTTTAAGGCATTCTATAAGGTAAGGAAAATTGGTTTTATAGAAACAAAAGATGTTGATAAAAACTTGGATAAGATATTAGAGAGTGAACAACTCAGAAAATATGTTGAAGGTATTAACAACTTAATACTGACCAATTATTACCGATTTATGCTCATAAGAAGCGGTCAGAAGATATTTGACTTCAATTTATTTGATCTCACAGATCTGAATAATAAAGGATTTATCATCTCTGATGATAAGATTGAAAAATTTATTCAGCTCATAACTGAGTTTTTTAATTACAAGCTCCCGACGATATCATCTGCAGAAGAGCTAGCAAGAGAGCTTTCAAAGAAGGCCAAACTGCTTAATGATTTTGCAAAAAAGCAGCTTGAGAAGGATTTGAAAAAGATTGAAAATGGAGAATCGCCGTCAACAATTTATGATTTCTACGGAGGAATGAAAGAAATGATTAAGGAGATAAGCATTGAAGATTGTGCAGATACGTATGCTCAGACGGTAACATATGGTTTATTTCTTGCAAGAAAGAATTGCGAGAAACTGGACAGAAGAAGTGCTGCATCATATATACCCAAGAGTATCGGTATAATCAAGAGGATGTTTATCAATATCTCAGGAGATGCATTCCCGTCAAATATTTCATGGATAATTGATGATATCGTAGATATCCTGAACACTGCAAAAATAAATGAGATTCTGGCAAAAATCGATAAAAGGGGTAAAAAAGACAAAGATCCTATAATATTCTTCTATGAAGATTTCCTGAATTTTTATGAGCCAGAAAAAAGAAAGCACATGGGAGTGTATTATACACCCCGCCCGGTTGTGAATTTTATAGTTAATTCGATCAATCTGATTCTGAAAAGGGATTTCGGCAAACATATGGGCTTTGTTGAAGATGATGTTCATGTCCTTGATCCTGCTATCGGGACAGGCACTTTTTTCTGGATTACATTCCTTTTG
>JAADIF010000044.1 GCA_013151465.1 Microcaldota archaeon
GTCGACGTTACTTGTTCCGGTAAGAATTTCAGCAAACTGCCTGCCAAGGCAATGATTGCACACATAACCCAATCTTAATATCTTTTTTGATTTTTCCAGAATCATACGAAAACCTTATAAATGTTATCTTAGATGTATGTTTAGGGCATATATAAGTATAGGAATATGCATAAAAAGTTAATAAAGATTAGCGGATAATCTATTAAACCTATATTATATTGACAGGTGTTTTCATGGCAAAAGGTGCAAAGTTCCCTGAAGCGGCGGATCGTCTCTTCAATAGGGTCTTCATATGCATGAAATGTGGAGCAAAGATGAGGGCAGACGGCATGAAAGTCAGGGATGGTAAGATAAAATGCAGGAAATGCAGAAGCAAGCAGCTCCGCCCGATACACAAGGATAAGAAATAGCTTATATGCCAAATGTTTTTAGCTTCAAGGCCAATTATTATTAGTTGGAGTGATTCAGGTGCAGGTCGATGGTATATATTGCCACATATATTGAGATGATGAGACCGGGAAACTGCCTTATGGCCCTTGTGAGTGCCTTTATAGGATTTTTCCTTGTGTCCGGTGCAGGCTATAGTATGTTCTCTGTTAATCTTCTTTTTGCTCTTGTGGCAGTTTTCCTGATTACCGGAGCCGGAAATGTCATAAATGATTATTATGATGTCGAGTCGGACCGCATAAACCGCCCATCAAGACCGATACCTTCAGGCAGGATCAGCTCCAAGAATGCAAAAGGGTTTGCGTACACGCTCTTTGCTGCCGGAATCCTGCTCTCTTTCATAAACCTCTTCGTATTCGCGATAGCTCTCATCAATTCACTTGTACTTGTTTTATATTCGAAAGTGTTCCAAAACAAGGTACTCCTCGGGAATTTATCTGTTGCATATCTTGCCGGCTCAACGTTCATATATGGTGCTGCGGCTGCTGGAAATGCCATGATGCTTGCAAACCCTTTCATTCTGGGGGTTCTTGCTGCCCTTGCAACCCTTGCAAGGGAAATTGTAAAGGATCTTGAGGACATTGAAGGTGATAAAAAGAGCTTCCTAAAAAGAATTACAAAGAAGGTCGGGGAGATAGCATCGAGATTCCGTCTCACAAAAGACGGTGTCAAGCCCAAACTTGGCGAAAAGACAGCTGTCTCTATTGTGGTTCTCTCCCTTATTTCAGCTGTTGTACTTTCATTTCTTCCTCTTGCAATCGGTATAATGGGACTTGGCTATCTCGTATTCGTCGTGCCGTGCGATGCTGTTTTCGCGTTTGCAATCTTTGACCTCGTCTTTAGAAGACACACCCGTATATATTCCAGGATAAGTTATAGAATCAAGATAGGAATGATACTGGGTTTCGTGGCATTTATAATAGGTATGCTTTTCTAATTCAGTTTTTATTTGATGCCGTATAATTTATCTCATGGACACGTCCACAGGGATAATGCTCGCCCTTTTTTCGATGTTTGCCTTTGGTATAAGCGATATACTCACACAAAAAGCTGTACGAGGTTTTGGTTCTCTGAACACAGCTGTATATAGAGGAACTGCAACAATTGCTGTTGCGCTTGCGTTTTTTGCGCTTTCGGCAAATCCTGTCACCTTTGATGGAGGCATGATTGTTTTTGCCGCAGCTCTTGGCATCTTCGGGTTCATTCCGTACATGACATTCCTGAAGGCCATGAACAGGGGCAAGATAGGCATAGTTTCGCCTATAGCGAACTCATCGTTTGTAATAACGGCCGTCCTTGCTGTGTTTTTGTTCGGAGAGCTTTTCACCGCGCTCCACGCGCTTTCCGTCATCCTCATTCTTGTAGGCATCGCGCTTCTCACATTCGATGTGGATGACATAAAGGACGGAAGGGCAGAGGCCGTCCCCGGAGCGCTGCTTGCGCTTCTCACTTCATTGATGTGGGGCGTGTACTTTCTTCTTTTCAGCATACCTGCACGCTCTTTAGGGCCGTATCCTGCAGTCATCATCACCGAAGTTTTTCTCCTTCTCACATCGCTTTCAGCTATTCTGCTCCGAGGGGACGGACTTAAAAGGCCGGACAGAGAAAACCTAAAAATTGCTGTGCTTGACGGCATATTTGTCGGGCTTGGTGGCATAATGTTTGCAAATGCTCTCATGTTTGCCGATGTCGGGCTTGTGACCACTATATCAAAGGCCTCACCACTGATAGCTATCACTCTTGCAGCTGCAATAAACAGAGAGAAATTAAAGCCTTACCGCTATCCCGCAATGCTCATGGTTATTATCGGTATAGGTATACTTGCGGTGCTTTAATATTGATAAACTTTAAAACAGGGAAAATGGGACGGGTGGAACCTCGACTGAGCGTTTACTTGCGAAGAAGAGGCATTGCACGGAACGTGCACATGTTTTATCCTAAAACGGTTAATTTATGTGATGGGACGGGTGGGATTTTCAAATTTTTGAACCCACGACATCACGGTCTTCAGCCGTGCGCTCTCCCAGTCTGAGCTACCGTCCCATATATGTATTAGTATTGCCTCATGAACGATACATTTTCAAATATATTGTGTTTAAAGTATTAAAACTAATGCGTAAAGCTAATATGTGACATAACCTATGTCAAAAACGTCCATTTCCAGATGCTTCATGGGGCCTTCAAACTTCTTTAACTCTTTTTTAAGGTCACGGTATGCCTCGTGAAAATGAGAAGTGCAAAAGAAAAGCGACGCTATCTCCCTTTTTTTCTCGTTCTTCTTGTCGTTTTCTATTATGAGTATTTCTTTCCCGGGGAATTTGTGGCAATCCTTCATGTTGCATATCCTGTTGAACTTCCCTATGTCATATTTTTGGCTTATGAAGGATATCATTTCCATAACTAACACCAAACAGCATTTATTTTGATGCATGATTTAAAAATCAAAAGCAATTTGCACTCAGATTAACGTTTTATGGCGTGGGATGCGCCGCAAAAAGCGTCCCGGGCAGGGCTCGAACCTGCGGCCTCACGGTTAACAGCCGTGCGCTCTACCGCTGAGCTACCGGGACATGAAACGCCCTTCATACAGGCAGATTCTGCGGGCGCAGTTAACATATATTCCATGCCAAAGTTTAAAAATGTGACCAGCTCAGAGCGTGGTCACAACAGGGTCTTCAAGGACGAGGATTGTATGCTCCGCCTGTGCAACCGGCCTTCCCTGCGACTCCTTCAGCACGGGATACGGGTGAAGCGCTTCTGCCTGCACGAGCTGGCGAAGTGCCATTGAAAGTTTCATCTGCGAGAAGACTCCGGCAAACCATCTTTTTGCAAACGGAAGACCGTTGAACTCGATTGCCGAAACCTCAAGAATCTGTCTAGCCTCATTCATCCTTACAGCTTTCGGCTGAAGGAAGCTGTATATCTCTGTCGGCTGGGAGTCTTTAACCGTTCCGTCCGATTCGGTTATGAAGGGCTCGATTGCTATTGCCATGCCCTCTTCTATGACTGCATTGTTTTCATTTCTGATGTTCGGGATATTCGGAGGCCCGTGTATCACATATTCATCAAGTCCATGGCCCGTAAGGTTCCTTATCACGCCAAGCCCCTTGGCCTCAACGGACTCATATATTGCCTCGCTCACTTTTCCGACAGTTACGCCGGGCTTTATGACATCTAACGCCGCTTTTACTGCCTCTTCTGCCGCTTTTATGTATTCGTGCGGCTGGTCGCAATACGTATAGGCCATATCAGCGACAAAGCCATCAACATGAAGACCCGTATCGATTTTCACAAGGTCTCCCTTCTCTATGACCCTCTCGTCATCGTGAGAAGGCGTGTAATGCGCGGTGATTTCGTTTATTCCTATATTCACGGGAAAGGCGATTCCGCACCCCTTGTCCACAATCATTTTTTCTATCTTTTCGGCAAGGTTCAGTATCTTCGTTCCCGGCTTTATGGTTTCGAGAATCTCTTTTTTTATTTCCGCACCGGCTTTGCCTGCCTTTTTGTATTTTTCTATAATTTCATCATCCATAACGATAATATTGGGAGGGAAAGATTAATATGCAAAATACCCGTTCCCTGATATTATTGCGCGATGTCACTCCCGCTGCATTTCACTCATCAGCTTTTTGATGTCAGTATAACTGGAGATGACCATGCCTTTTTTGAACGGTGTATTTTCAAGAATGTTTTCCCTGTCAACATCCGGCTTTTTGGAATACTTGCACTCTATTGCAGTTTTATTTACAATAAAGTCAATTTCCTTTCCGTTTTCATAATAATAGCAGGGATTGTTCTCTTTCAGTAAAAGGAATACAAGATTCTCAAACAATGCGCCTTTATCCCTCAAGCCTGTGAATATGTTTCGTATCCCGCTGTCTGCTATGTATATTTTTTTGGGCGATTTCACACGTTCATTAAGGGAGCGGGCGCACCGCCCAACCGTATAGATTAGATATGTTTCCCTGAAATATGAAACATAATCTATCACCGTGTCTACCTTGACCCCCAGAATTCTTGCAAGCTTATTATAACTCATTCTTTTTCCTACGCGCTCGCAAAGAAGAATGAAAAGCTCTCTTAGTTTTGCAACATTTCTCACTCCTCTTCGCGCCGCAATGTCCTTATATATTATATCATCAACAAGCGAAATGAGTCTTTCTTCATCCCCACTAAGCACAAATTCCGGCATCCCTCCGGTTTTAAGATAATCGTCAAACCATCTTTCCAGAAGATATTCTTCTGCCTTTTTGGCCTTAAGGCCCCTAAACTCAAGAAACTCTTCAAAATCAAGTGGCTCTATAAGCATTCTTTTGCTTCTTCCTGTAAGATACGCTCTTTTGTCAGCCAGAATCAGCGAGTTAGAGCCGCTCAATATTATTTTTGCGTTTTCGTTATCATGAAGGATTTTTATTTCCCTCTGAAAATCTTGCTTGTATTGTATTTCGTCCAAAAAAAGGTATATGCGGATTTTTCTTTCAAGTGAATTTATTTTCCTGAAATTTCTGACTATTTCAAGAATTGTGGCATTATCAAATGCCGGATGCTCCATTGAAAGAAATAATATTGTTTTCGGATCTATGGTTTCAAGTAGATTTGAGATTGTTTGTTTTATTATCGTGGTTTTTCCAACGCGCCTTAGCCCCGTTATGACTTTAACAGAATCATTTTTCATTTCAGAGATTAACTCATTTACATATTTTTTCCGCACAATGCCAGGGGCTTTAAAGTCTCCCTCCCACCACGGATTGAACTGGTAGAAAATTTCTTTTAACATGATTAGATTTTTCCCTGATTATTTATAAATGTTTCCATTGGTAATGGATAAAATATGCTATTTTTATCCATTGATAATGGATAAATCTTATTGCCAATAAAAATTCGATATTAATATCAATTCGGACAACTTTTAGTTATGAAGGAAATCGATAACGTGATACGCGATATAAAAAGCCTCAGGATACAGGGTGCAGAGGCAGTTGCCCTCTCGTCTGTAAAAGCATTGCAGGAAACGCTCAGGGAAAAGCGTTTTGAGGACAGGGCCGACATTGCAAAATTTCTTGAAGCTGCCATTTCCAACCTTTCATCCTCAAGACCGACCGAGCCCCTCCTCAGGAATTGCCTGAATTATGTGAAAAATGCCTTTTTTTCCAAAGAAGATGCAAATGTAAAGAGCGTGCTCGATGCATGCAATTTTGTTTCGAAGCATATAGAAGAATCAAAAAGGGCTATTGCTGAAATTGGCGAGAACAAGATAAAGGACGGGATGATAGTTTTTACGCACTGCCATTCATCAACTGTCGTCTCAATTCTCAGGCTTGCCCATGAGAAAGGCAAGGTGTTCACGGTGTATAATACCGAGACGCGGCCGCTTTTTCAGGGAAGAAAGACGGCAAAAGAGCTTGCCGAATGCGGCATAGTGGTAAAACACATGGTTGATTCAGCAGCGCGCATCGGTTTGAAAAAAGCGGATATTGCGCTCATAGGAACCGATGCCATAACAAGCGAGGGGCGCGTGATAAATAAGATAGGGAGCGAAATGTTTGCAGAGATTGCAAGAAGGTATGATGTCCCGTTCTTTTCCTGCACAGATTCATGGAAATTCGATCCGCAATCCGTGTTTGGCTTTGATGAGCCCATCGAGAACAGGAACTCCCACGAGGTCTGGGAGGGGGCGCCGGAAGGCGTTAAGATATTGAATCCCGCCTTCGAAAACATCCGCTCGGATCTTGTGACGGGAATAATATCCGAGCTTGGCCTTTTCACGCCGGAAGTTTTCGTGGAAGAGGTAAAGAAGAGGTACCCGTTTCTGTTTTCTTATTCTGAGAATCGTTCACTGTGATGAAAACTTTTTATATATAATCGTTCATTATAATATATGATTCTCGATGACAAAAAACTAAAGGATGCTCTGGAAAGCCAAAATCCTTGGTGGTTCGGAGAAAGGCCGGATAACGGTATAGATAGAATAAGATTTTATGACATTGAAAAATATATCAAGGCGGGAGAAATATTCCTGATTCTCGGTGTGCGCCGCTCAGGAAAATCCACTTTTTTATATCAGATCATAAATAATCTTGACACGGATCCAAGGCGCATACTTTTCATGAACATGGACGAGCCCATTTTTCAGAGCAAATCATCCGACCCGTCGTTTCTTACTGATATTGTCAAAGAATATGTTGAAAAAATCGGCTCCGGAAAGCTGTTTCTTATAATAGACGAGATACAGAACTATGAATACTGGCCTTCCGCCATAAAGAGCATATACGATTTTCACAAGAATGTAAAGATCATCCTCACGGGCTCAAATTCTTCTCTTATCTGGAGTTCTGCTGCGAGAAAGCTTTCGGGAAGAAGCTTTCACATGATAATGTATCCTCTCTCATTTGTTGAATTTCTTCATTTTAAAAATATTCCATTGAACTCTTCCGAAAGAAAGCTTGAAATTGAGCTTGGCAACTATCTTGAATACGGATCATTTCCGAGGGTTGTCCTTGAAGATGATATAAAACTGAAACATGAACTTCTGAAGAGCTATTTTCAGACAATTTATCTGAAAGATATAACACATTTCAACAAGATAAGAGGAAACAGGGACGTGTTTGAACTTTTATTCCTTGCACTGAGCAATATAGGCACGCCGCTTTCTTATTCGCGCATCGCCAAAGCCATAGGCATTTCGGTAAACACCGCAAAAGAGTACCTCGGGTATGCAGAGGATTCATATCTTCTTCATCAGGTAAGCAAATTTGATTATTCATTGCGCAAGCAGACCGCAAATCCCAGGAAAATATACTGCATCGACACAGGAATGGCAAACGCTGTTTCCTTCAGGTTTTCCGAAAATAAGGGGTGGCTTTTGGAAAACGCCGTTTTTATGGAATTGAAAAGACAGGGCAGAGAAGTTTATTACCACAAAAACCAGCATGAATGTGATTTTGTCATAAAGGAAGGTACTGATATTGCAGAAGCAATTCAGGTCTCATTTTCCCTTGAAAATGAAGCAACAAGAAAAAGGGAGTTGAAAGGGCTTATGGAAGCGCTCAGGGCATACAATCTTGATAGTGGCATAATAATCACGTCAGGGGAAAGCGGCAGGATTACCATAGAAAACAAGACAATAAAAATTGTCCCTTTTTATAAGTGGGCAATGCATCGAAAATAGCAATTTGTGATTTTCATGAACTATAAAGAAAGGATGAAAAAGGTCATAGAATTTTTCAAGAATGAGTATTTTTCTGATATAGAAAGCCATCCGAACAACAAAAATAAAGACCCTTTCAGGGTGCTTGTTTCAACGATACTTTCCCAAAGAACGCGCGAGGAGAACACATTTCTCGCGACAGAAAACCTTTTTTCGAAAATAAGAACTCCTGAAGATCTGCTAAAATTGCGGGATAAAACGCTTGAAAATCTCATCAAACCGAGCGGCTTCTATCGACAGAAAGCAAAAACACTTAAAAAAGTTGCAGAAGCGTTGATTGATAATTTCGGTGGCGCTGTTCCAGAGAGCAGGGAAAAGCTCATTTCCCTTCCGGGTGTGGGGCCAAAGACGGCTGATGTTGTCTTAAGTCATGCTTTTTCGAAGCCAAACATCGCGGTGGATGTCCATGTTGATGTCATCTCAAAGCGCATGGGGTTTGTTCCGAAAGATTCTGATTACGAAACAACGCGCAAAATCCTCGAAAACTTAACGCCCGTAAAAGAACGCCGCTTCGTAAATCTTGGGTTCGTCTTCTTCGGGAGGGAGATTTGCCTTACAGCGCATCCTAAATGCAAAATATGCCCTCTCAGCCCATTATGCGATTATAACCAAAAACAAAGATAAGAACTAGGAACATTGTTTCATTAAGCTTATTAATTAACCGGAAAGGATTATGTTTATGGCAAGAAGATTAAAGGCAGTCGTATTCACAAACAGCATCTACAACGGCGCATCGTTTTTCGTATCAAAGATTGCGGGACTCGTATTTACAATGATTCTTGCGCGGCTCATAAATCCCGGGCTTTTCGGGACATATTTTTTCGCGCTTTCCATCGCCTCGATCTTCATCACTTTTGCTGACCTTGGAATAGGGGCAACAATGTCAAGATATATAGCCAGTTCTCTTGGAAAAGGCAATGAACGCCTTGCAAGGTCATACATGCGCTTTCTGCTGAAGATAAAAATATACGTTGTTATAGGAGGCGCGGGAGCGCTTTTCTTTGGAGCGGGGCTGCTTTCTGTGTGGGTCTTCGGAAAGCCCGAGCTTGCTCTCCCGCTTAAGATAGCAGCAGCTTATGTCTTCTTCCAGTCAATCCTCGATTTTGAGGTCTTCGTTCTCAGCTCGCTTGAAAATTTCAAATACAAGTTTTTCCAGGCAACAATCTACAATGTCTTTAGGATTGTCATTGTTCCGGGGCTTATCATTTACGGTTTTGGTGTATGCTGGGCTCTCATGGGAACAGTTGCAGCCGTTGCACTTACAGTGCTTTTCCTAACTTCTGCGCTTTACCATAAATACAGCTTTCTTTTTGCAGGAAATACTGTTCCGATTTCAAGGAGAAAGATTCTAAAGTTCGTTTCATACACGACCGTGCTTGTGGTCTCTTACGCCATCTACACCCTCATAGACACCATAATGGTCGGTGCGCTCATGCCGATGGAATATGTCGGATATTATCGGGCGGCGGGAGCCATCGTCACAACGCTTGTCGGTGTCATATCAATCAACCAAGTAATACTTCCTGTAATGTCCAAGGCAACAAATATAAACGCACTGAAAAGGATGTATCAGGAAACATTCAGGTATCTTTCCATTCTCGCATTTCCCATGGCTTTTGGGCTTATTGCAGTCGCAGAGCCTGCGATAAAAATCATTTTCACGCCGGATTATCTTCCTGCGGTAATCCCACTCATCATCCTCTCCTACCTCATCATTGACTATATTGCAGGTTTCATGCTGCTTCCTGTCTTTTATGCAAAGGAGCTTCCGCAATACCCCGCAATAACATTCACAGTATCCCTCATTTTCAATGTCGTCCTTAATTATTTTTTTATAACTGCATACGGCATGATAGGGGCTGCAGCGGCAACTGTCATAACACGTATTGCTGCAACTGTCATGCTTTCTGTCTTCCTTAAAAAGAAGCTTGGCATTTCGCTGCCGCTTTCTTCTGCAGCAAAGCCGCTTGCTTCGTCGATTGTCATGATTGCAGTCCTCTACATCATCCCTAAGCCGTTTGACATCCTCTCGGGACTGTTGTATATGCTGTTTGGGGCGATTGTCTATTTCATAATCATGCTTGCTATAAAGGGCATAACAAAGAGCGAAATAAATTTCGTAATAAGCAATCTGAAAAGCTACCTTCCGCGCTGATTTTTATAACTGAAAAAACAAGATAAAGGGTGATTGTATGTTAACGGGAAAAAACATTGCAGTAACAGGCGGGGCGGGATTCATTGGCTCGCATATAGTTGAGGCATTATACAAGCAGAACAATGTGGTTGTGATAGACAACCTTTTCACGGGACTTGAAGATAATGTAAAACCATTCAAAAATGATGTGAAATTTGAAAATGTAAGCATCACTGATGCAAAAGCGATTGAATCCGCACTGAAAGGAATTGACATAATTTTTCACGAAGGGGCGAACGTCCAGATACCCCGCTCCATAGAAAACCCACAATTTGACGCCGAAACAAATATTATTGGAACCATCAATGTGCTTGAAGCGGCAAGAAAGAACGATATAAGCACGGTAGTCTTCGCTGCCTCATCGTCTGTTTACGGGAATCCCGTTGAGATTCCGATAAAAGAGACGCACCGCCTCATGCCGCTCTCTCCGTATGCTGCAGGAAAGCGCGCATGCGAGGATTACATGCGGCTGTATAACGAGATGTATGGGATAAAAACTGTATGTCTTCGATATTTCAATGTGTACGGGCCGCGCCAGCGCTCTGACAGCCCGTATTCTGGCGTGATATCGATTTTTTCCGATAAGCTAAAAAGGGGAGAGAAGCTTGTTGTCTACGGAGACGGGGAGCAATCAAGGGATTTTGTGAATGTAAAAGATGTTGCGCAGGCAAACATCTTGGCCGCAGAATCTGGGAAAAGCGGCATATACAACGTCGGGACGGGGAAGGAAATATCGCTTAACGATCTCATAAAAACTATGGAAGAAATTATTGGAAAAAAAGCCGAAATAGAGTACACAGATGAACGTCCCGGCGACATAAGGCGCTCTGTTGCCGATATAACAAAAATAAAAGAAGAGCTTGGCTTTGAGCCTAAAATCTCTCTGGAAGAGGGATTAAGGGAGCTTCTGGATAAGCAATAATTAATCTATCCAGCCGCTGTCCCCTGCGATGTGATAGTCTATTCCAAGGTCGTCGAATTTTATGTCCTTCCAGACCTCTGTGTTGTCGAGTATCAGCTTGCAGTTTTTCAGGTTTTCCCTGATAATCTTGTGCGGCGTGAACCTGTAATGCTTGTGGTCTGCAACTATCAGGATAGCATCAAACTCCTCCATTTCATCGGGGAATTTGAAGGGTTCTGCGCCTGACATCTTTCTTATTTCATCGTCCGTGTATAGCGGGTCGTTCACCTTTACTTCTATGCCCTCTTTCTTGAGAAGCTCGACAAGGCGAAGCGTTGGCGAGAGTATCGTCACCTTTATGTCTCCTTTGTATGAAAGACCTAAGATGCCGACTTTCTTTGCTCCGCTTTTCTTTACCTTCTTTACGACAAATTCTGGCTGCGCGGTGTCTGATTTTATTGTTTCCTTAAGAAGGGTCAAATGCTCCGGCCTTTCTGCCCCCATGATGACATACTTGCTTGCAAGGGGGATGCAGTAACCGCCTGTACCGAAGCTTGGATGGAATGTCCCTATGTTCCATTTGGTCCCTGCAAGGCGCAGGATTTCTGTCACGTTCATATTCGGATAAGCAAGCGTGAGCTGGTTTGCAAATGTTATGTCCATATGCCTGTATGCGTTTTCCACTGATTTCACAATCTCCGCATGCTTGTGGTCTGTTGCGGGAACAAGTGTATCGACGATTATTGAAAGGACCTCTTTCATGCGTTCTGTTGTTTCAGGGGTCGAGCCGCCGATAATTCTCGGAAGTTTCTTC